>JAFURY010000050.1 GCA_017480795.1 Succinivibrionaceae bacterium | reverse complement strand
TCAACATCGTTACTCTTCGTCACCTCCTTCAGCAGGGTAGGAGGGGCGGATGCTACGGCTCAGTTTTCCGCTCCTGTCATGCTGCCGTCATGGGTGGGGACGTTGCATTTGACACCCATCCATGGGGTGTGAATAGTAACCATCTATTCCGTCTACCTGGTTTTTCATGGCAATGGCGTATCTGTTCACAAGTTCATCCAAACTAGAAGATTTTAATAAGTACTTGTGGTTGGCTAATGCTTGAGGACCATAAGTTTTGATCATATCAACGATATTCTGCTCATATGGGTTAGAAGTATCATGCGATCCTTTAAGATCAGGAAATACTTGCTGTAGATCATATGCATCGCTAAAACCTGCTACTCCAGGTTCAATCATAGCGCCTATTTCGCCTCTACCTTTTCCTCCATAGTCACTAATTCTCAAAGAGAATGTTGGTAAATTTTCATTTTTAAATTTGTTTATATTTTGGTTCCTAAAAGTTATCAGTAAAATATCTTTTCCAACACTTTAGCCATGTTAGTCGGCTTTCTTTAATGCTGTCTCCGTAGTGTTTTTGTATTAAAAACCCAGATAAAGCTATAATAATGGCCGGTAATATAAGTAAGGCTAGCCAGATTATTATGTCCATAAATGTATCTCCATTATGGCAGGTTATAGTTCAAGGTAATACTAGATCGTGAAAATAGGTGTGAAACTGTTAACAGTGATCGCACTGGATTTCAGGGATTGAGTTACCTCTTTCATCGCTTATGATGCTGGTAAACTGAACAGTTGTGATACTGTTGGTAAGCACAATCTTCCTTATCTTAAAAATTTTACTTTTTTTATTAGTGAAATCTCTTTTCGTATCGATTTTTAGTGCTTGCAGTATATTTCAAAGTGATTGTATCTGGTAAATATAGGAAAACGCTTAAAACATCATTTACGATACACTGTATGCTAGTACTAATAAAAATTTTATGTCAAGTATCTTTTTTGCCTTTTTTGTGATATTTGCTGATGATACAAAACCTAGAAAGCAGGAGTGAAACTGCGACCTGTGCTACACTTCTTATTGTGCCGATTGATCTCTCGATTTAATCATCGCCACGCCCCAAAACTTCTGCAACAGGCGGTATCGGTCGCTTCCAAAAGTTGATCTTGTATGCAAGTTCCAATCTCATTGGCTTCTCCTGCCTACACGTCTTGGCATGCACTATGTAGCGTCCTCTCGTTGTTGCAAGATAAAATGCCAACGAGTACTTCCTTCAATCTGGCAAACCGCAATCGTTCTCAGCAGTAATTTGATTCCCCTTCACTTCCTGTTATCCGCCTTTGTCGATGTGCTCCTTCTTGAACGCCAGAAGCCGCTGATAGCTTATGCCGACCCGTTCGGCAGCCTGACCGATCTTGCCTCCGCATTCCTCAAGCGCCCTGGTGATAAAACTCTTTTTGCACCTGAGCACCCATTCGTCCAGATCGGATGGTATCGGATAGAGGTTCGGATCGAATTTTGATATTTCGTTTTCCTGGCAGAAGGCTTCGTCCCGCATGTTTGTCATCTGCTGGCGGATAATGTCGGCGGTGATGACGCCGGAGTCGCGGTAGGCTCTTATTGCCGCAATGTAAAGAGCGTGGTGCAGCTGTCTTCTGTTGCCGGGCCACCGGTAGGATCTGATCAGCTCCATGGCCTTGCCGTCAATGGTGATGGCGTTTTTTGACAGCGCCTTCTCGCTTTGATTGATCTCCGCCAGTGTGGCATCCACAATCCGATCGAATTCTTCAGGAGCACTGCCGCGTATTTCTCTGAGACTTTCAAGCGGCAGAGGGAACACGGCGATACGATAGTAGAGGTCGCGTCTGAATCTGCCGTTTTTCACATCCTCGATGAGATCGCGGTTGGTAGCCGCAATGATTCTGACGTTGTTGATTCTGTAGCTGCTGCCCCCGACTGGATTTGCTTCGTGGTTCTGCAGCGCTCTGAGCAGCAGAGTCTGGCTTTCCATCGGGATTTCGCCAATCTCGTCGAGAAACAGTGTGCCGCCCTCGGCTTGTCTGAACAGGCCAGGCATGTCCTGAACCGCTCCGGTATAGGCGCCTTTTTTGGCGCCGAACATCTCCGCTCTAAATAGATCCTTGCCTCCCTGGGCCAGCTCGGCGCAGTTGGCGATGATGAATTTCTTCGGATCGGAGCAGCAACTGTTGTGGATTTCCTGGGCGCTGACGGTTTTGCCGGTGCCGGTTTCTCCCAGCAGAAGGATGGAGGCGCCCGGAAACTCTCTTGAGATGGCGATGGCTTCGGACAGCTGTTTGGTGCGACGGATTGAGGTCACCTCGCCTACGCGGTCCATTTTCTCCCGGGTCAGCGCGTAGGGAAGTTTCACCTCGTGGATCTGCTCTCCTCCCTGAGCATCCTTCAGGGAGAGGGTGCGGAAGGCTCTGGCACCGGGAAGCTCGTATTTGGTCATCAGCAGAGTGATGGTCTGCATGGCGGGAGTGCCGGGGCTGATGTTGAACTCCAGACGATCGGTGGAGTATGTCCCGTAAATATGCTCTTGAAGAAACCCGTGCATGCTGTCGTAAACCTGGGTGTAATCGGTTGGATCACTGATGTCGTTCATTTCTATGCATACGCATTCGGCCGTGGTCCCACGCTTGACCCACCGCTGAAATTCGACGGTGACGTCATAGTATTTGCTTGTAACCAGGATGAAAATCTTTTCGGCCCGGTGGGCATCCGTCAGAGTGCGGATCGGCCCGTTGTTGCCTTTTTTTTCGATGCCGTCGAAATTCCGCATGGCGCTGTCAGGATCTCCGCCGTTGTAGCCAAGAAGCTGCGGCAGGCCGTTGACCTCGCGCCATTTGTTGAGATGTCTGACGTCGGTGGTGCCCAGCCAGGCGATGATGACAGGAAGCTTGGCTTCCTGATTTTGCGTGTTTTGAGTTTTCATTAGCCTTTTAAACGAAAAAGAATGTTAATGGTGATTTGAAGAAGGTTGTTGATGGTTATTATAAAATCTTTTAGAAAAATAAGAATTGCAATCCGTAGTATTTGTGATCGAACTCAAGAAAAACATGGATTTTTGCTGTAAAATGATATTTTTCAAATTTGGCACGCAAATTGTATAATGATATGTGTCAGGACTTTGCAGAATATTAAACTGCAACATGTCGTGCAAGTCAGGCTCGGGCAGGCGCCGCTGTCATGACAACCAGCCGTATCAATTTTTTCAGAGAAGAAGAAAGGAGAAAACATTATGTTCTTTTACACCGATCACGCTCTGCAGAGAATGGAAGAAAGAAACTTCAGCCAGGCCATGCTGGATGCTGCCTTCGAACCGCTGATGAAACTGGGACACTGGGATCAGAAAAACGAGCGTCTTACGCTGAACACCAACACCGACGATTTCCACAGCTATATCAGAAACATTTCCCAGCTCTGTCAGTTCGCCCGCCGCGAGCTGCTGATGTCAAGGCGCGATGCCGACCGCCGTCAGAGCCCGGCTCTGGAGGAACTGAAGCGCAGGTACAAGGATCTCAAATCCAAACTGTCCAATCTCAAAAAGCTTGAGCACAAGGGGACCGTAACGCTGGTGATCGTTCATAACTGCATTCTTACGGTGTTCAAGAGAGGATGCCATTTCAAGCGAGACGTCTGACGGCAGAATTTCCAGTACGTAGCGCCGGGCTGTCCGGTCAGGCGGCCAGGATAAACAAAGAAGGAGAAAGAAAAATGAGCAGCATGGAAAGCGATGAAAGAGACAGCGGTCTCATGAAACCGGAAGAGGAGGCGAGAACCTCAGGATACGGACGCGGAAGGCGCAGAAGACCGGATTACGCCAGAGTCGCGGCCAGATCCACCGGTCGGGCGATGGGCAGGTATGTGGGCTCCAGGCTCGGATCCTGCGTCAGCTCGTCCTTCGGACGCGCCATTGGCGGCATTCTCGGCTCCATCGGCGGAGCGATCCTGGCGGATCGTCTGACCGACGACGACGACTGAACTGCGGGAGTCCGAACATGGATTGACGGCTGGTCCGGAAAAGTCGCGACAGGTCTGAAAAAGGCCTGGCTCCTTTGGAAAGGAATGGCATGGCCGGTCTGGAACAGCGCAGCCGACGTGAACAGGAAAGCCCATCCTTTCTGGCATCGGATGCTCTGAAACGCGCTTATGAAAACAAAAACGGAGAAGAAAAAATGGCAAAATCGTGGAAAGATCAGCTGAATGAGACAAAGAACTCTGGGAAGTCGGGCAGGACATTCTCGCAGTTTGAGAGGGATGACATCTACTTTTTCCATCTCAAGGGCAGATACGGCCGATCCTACTGGAACGTTCCAGCCGACAATTTCTACGTGGCGCTGATGGAGAAGACTGATGCGGTGATCGACGAGATCGAGCGGATCCAGACCGACAAGCAGATTGCGGTGGATATGGCGTATCTGCCCAATTTTGCCGTGGAGACCTTTGTGGAGGCCGTCCGACAGAAGGGCTGGCTGCCAGTGTACATTATGCCGGACGATCGGGTCTACGGCGTCGTGTTCAATGATCAGTTCTCAAAGGGCGCCCGCAGAGCCGCCTCGGCGCAGTTATAGGAGATTATACCCATGAACAAAAACAGGAAGCGCATTCTGCTGGCGGTTTCCGGCGAGACGCCGCAGATCATCACCGAAACCTTTTTCAAACTGAAGGACACCGGCTTTGACATCGGGGAAATTCATGTGATCACCACCTCCAGGGGACGGTCGAACCTTCTGCGGCTGCTGTCGGAAGATCCGGCCAAGGACGTGTTTCTCAGAATGTGCGCCGAATACGGCTGGGAGCCGGTGACGGTTCGGGACGACGGGATTCATGTTTTTGAAAACGAGAAGGGCGAACTCCTTGACGACATCAGATCCGACGAGGACGAGCGCTGCGCCGCCAACTTCATGTTCAGGATCACCGGCAGTCTGATGAAAAAGCGCGCTCCATCCGGAGACGATCCGGAGGGAGAGGGCGGTCAGTACTGCCCGATCGTGGCATCCATCGCCGGAGGCAGAAAAACCATGAGCTATCTGATGGGCTCCACCATGTCTCTTCTCGGAAGGGGAGACGATCTGCTGACTCATGTGCTGGTGGATCCGAGGTACGAGCGGCTGCAGCCGTCGTCGCCGAAATTCTACTATCCGACCAAGAAGTCATGCCTGCTGATCAATGCGGAAGGCCAGGAACTTGATGCCAGAGACGCCCGGGTGGATCTGTCCTTCATTCCGTTCATCAAGCTGGGTCATATCCTGAAGGAATCCAAAAAGGGCGAGCGGATTTTCAGATACGACGAGCATACCTCCTACTCCGACGCCGTTGACTATATCGACAGCGAACTGACGGTGAGGGCGGAGGATCTGCGCCTTGAACTGGATTACAGGAACCTCAAAATGGAGATCCGCAACCGACGCACCGGTCAGATCTGCAATGTCCGTTTCGAGCCGATTGAAATGGCCTTCTACCGCCTGCTGCTGGACAATCTTCTGCCGGAAGCCAGGATCAGAAAGCCGGCCAGAAAGACCAGCTCCGTGCAGGAGATTTTCAGGTACTGGCTGCGGCTGTTTTCCTATACGCCGATGGAGCGGGACTGCAGGCACGCAGGCGATCTGATTTTTAACATCAACGGAATTATCGACGATATCAGGGTCGACCACCGCCTTAGTGAATTCACAAGAGGCTATCAGCCTCATGCCACCGCTTTCCAAAGGCTTTACGATCAGGTGATTCATTTCTGGAACGACTACGCCGACAGCGAGTTTGGTTGCAGGCTTGGGATCAAATCAACGGGCATGGGGCAGAGCAGCACCGGTGAGGAGCAGTCCAAAAAGCAGTATTTGCTTGATTACCGGGACGGAGGCAAGGGGGCAACCGACGACAGCAGAAACCGGTTTGTCGATGCCCACCGCAATTACTGGAAAACCCTTCAGGATCGGGTGAACCGAGCCATTGCCGATTCGGAATGCGGGGATGCGGTGGGGGACATCCTGTCGGTGCAGGAGCGCGCTGCAGGCGCTGACAAGGTTTACTGCATCGGTCTCATGCGTGATTACGTGACAGCGCCTGGTTACGCTCCGCTTGCCTTTGAGCCGCTGACGACGCCGGATGAGGAACTGAAACTTTAATGGCTTGCTGCACCTGGCTTTGTCCGCCGGGTTACCGATCCCATGCAAGCCGGAGCAACCGCAAGGCACGGATGCCGCCGGCTGTTTTTTATGCTGACGGATCCTGGATTTCCGGCCCGTTTTCGAATTTTCGCGCCAGACCTTTTAACGCCCTAACTGCCTTTTTTACTGCCTCTCTCGTTGCGTCGCAGTCGGCCAGATCGCAGTTTTCGTTGTAGTTCTGATTCTGACTCTGATTTTCTGTTTGGTTGTGAAATACTGCGTTGCGGCGATTGGCTATCGCATACCAGATCCTGCCTCCAAACACGGCGCGGGTCATCTGACTTGTGGCCTTCTCCTTTTGCTTCTTGTGCATTTCTATAATTTCATCCACCCGTTCGGAGCCTTTCTTTTCCCTGGTCTGTTCCATAATCCGGGATGCTGTTGGATCCTTTACTCCGCTGCAGTTGCGGATGATTGAACGGCCGACATTCAGCATTCCTTCGTAGCAGTGTAGCAGAGCCATCATGAAGTTGCCGCCCTTGAGATAAAAGTCCGCCTCGTTGGCATGGTAGACCGTTACGGTGCACAGATCGTTTGAGTATTCCTGCTTGTAATCCAGAGGCAGACGCTGCAGATTCGTCAGGATCTGCTTTTTCAGAACCTTCAGTACAGGATCCTCGATGCTTTTGTTTAGAGCGGCGATGGTCGGATGTAGATAGTCGCAGCAGCTCTTGGTCAGTGTGAAGTTTTTCAGGAAGGCGCTGTTGACGAAACTGAAATAGGCATCCGGCTCTCTTTTCTTCAGCTCAACCTTCATCATCGGCTCAAGAAACAGCAGATTGCCCGTGGTGGCGTAGTGGCTGATGGCCGAAGAGTAATCCATCAGCTTGGCGATGTTTTTCATTTCGTAGACGCTACCCTCAAGAGCTAGGCTGTCAGATGCGTCCTTCAGCATTTCCTCGTCAATGCGTCTGATGGTTTGGGCGAAGAGCTCATCGTCTTTCATCTGGGACTTTTTCAGTCCGTTGAGCATGTTCATATCCCTCTCAAGGGGCATGTCGCCGTAGAAGATATGCCGCAGTCTGGTGTCGAGCGTCGCATGTGTCCACGCTACCCGGTTTTGACCTGAAACTGCTTTGACCAGATGTCAGCCAATTTCGCTCCTTCTCCATCCCTGACATTTCATTTTGTCCCGACTCTGTAATCCACCTATCCTGAACTGTAATCCATGCAATAAAATAC
>JAFURY010000148.1 GCA_017480795.1 Succinivibrionaceae bacterium | reverse complement strand
GCAGTTCATCCGCGAGGAGCCGCTGAACCTCTGTATCGACGAGAACCTTTATGACGACCCGTGCGACTGTCCGCAGGACGGCGAGGGCGACGACCAAAACGGATGACGGCCATGGCAGAAGAGAAAGCACCAAGGAAGGTGACGGACATAGACGCTGCCTCCGACAACATCACGGCGGCGGTCGAGGCGTTTGTGATGCAGTGGGAGCCTGCGCCAAGATTCGACCTGGGCGTGGAGGTGATGGACGTGGGACAGCTGCGCGACGCGATGGGGCTCCGGGCGAGCATCGACATCGGCGACCCGTGGCCTGCGGCAGAGCAGCAGTTGCTCGCCATGGGCTTCCGCTGGCAATCGCTCTCCGGGCAGCGAGTGATGTTCCTCCGGGAGCGCGACGGGTTCGGGCCGGACACGGGGTGGAGCGAGGCGGAGGAAGTTTAACTACGAATTTAACGAATTATACGAATTATGAAATTTGAAGAAATTGAAAAGAAGGTCAGCAACTACAGGTGGCTGAAAGAAATTGCGGAAAGTTATCGCAAAATGATTGTCCTCATAAACCGTGAGGAAGATTATTTCAGCATCCACAGCATGGAATACTCCGCGAGGGGTGACGTGGAAAAGCTCAACATCAACTGTCACCGCTCTATCCCGCCGAAATACATCCGGGCAGGACTGTCCGAAGCATTGAAAGGCATTGAACAGGAAATGGAACAAATCTCGAAAGAACTTAAAGAGATAAACATTGAAGTATGACAGACAAAGAAATCGTAACCGTAATTGACGGCGAATACGACGAGTGGCTGCTATTGAAAAGGCGGCTCGACATACACGCCACCATTGCCGACCGCGTTCAGATCCTCTACTGCGACACCCGCGACTTTGCCCTGGGATGGAACTTCAAACAGCCCGAACCCTACAAGAAAGCCACCTGCGGACTTGAAGTCAGAAGCAACGAGGGATTGCACCGCATGGAGCAACTGAAAGCATCGGGCAACCTCGAAGGCTATCTGATAAAGCCCGAAGAAATCCTGCCGTGGCTCGACCAACTCTGTGAGAAGTCGGGCGGCTACGACGAGGACTGGCGTATGCTCAATGCGAAAGTGGAAGGGTGCCGCGATTGGGACATCAAGTATATCCGCTTTGCCCGCCATGAGGACGGACGCTTCATCGTATGCAACGGCTATTGGTGGCCGATAGAGTGGCGCAAGGTGCTTGACAATCTGCACGACCCATTGCATGACGATGATGAAGACTACAAGCAGCGCGACCGCGACATTGAACGCATGGCAGAGCAGGCCGCGCCGCTGATACTCACCAACCCCTACGCTCATCTGCACGAAGCACCGAAACCCAAGCCCGTATATTACGACGGTCCGTGTTGCGGTCGCTGCAAGAATCGGCACAAGCCGAGCGATTGGTGCGCCGGCCATTATCAGCAAGACCGTTGCTATCGGTTCAAGCTGGAGCGGCGGTAGCAAATTTGCCCCCAAAACCCGACCGAGGGCCGCAAAAAAAGGCGGGTGGACTTTCACTCAGACAGCCGGGCCTGTTCTGACACCCCCTACCGAGTTACCCACTAACTCCGTGGAGTTACCCACTAACTCGGTGGAGTTACCCACTAACTCGAAAACGGGGCCAAAACCTTTCACGAGGTAAAAGCATCAACCTTTCACGAGGTGAAAGCCGGAACCTTCTACGAGGTGAAAGCCGAAAACGACATTATCACAGACAAGCAAACCGGGCTTCGGCCCACAGTATTAACATAACAAACAAAACAG
>JAFURY010000049.1 GCA_017480795.1 Succinivibrionaceae bacterium | reverse complement strand
CAAATTATTTTTCAAATTTGATCCTTGTATCACATTTTTTGGGTATTTTAGGGTAGTAGACAGGGTTGTTGCGTGTGAGGTGTATTGGCTGGTGCTATGCCCATCCGGGGAGGCTGTCCCCGGGGGTGTGAATAGTAACCACGGGCGTACGGATTTCCATTCGTGCCGGGGCGGAATTTAGCCGTCCTGCAAAAATTGGGTATAATAAAAACGCTATAATGAGGCGTGCAAAAGTTTATCCGGAGGAATTGTCAGTCATGGGAGTGATGAGCGTAAACCAGACAGATGTGGCCGTGGCCACAAAAATCAAGACTCCAAAGGTTCCGAAGTATGCGGTGGTGATGTACAACGACGATGTCACCACCTTTGACTTCGTCATCGGGGTGCTGATGGAGATCTTCGACAAGGATCAGCCTACCGCCGCGGCGCTGACGGACTTGATTCACCACACCGGCAGCGCCGAGGTGGGGAGATACTCCCGGGAGGTGGCCGAGGTGAAGGTGGAGGAAACCGTGTCAAAAGCCAGACAGAACGGCTATCCGCTGGTGTGCAAGGTGGAGGATATCGGCGATGATTGAAAGCGAAATGCTACAGAAGGCGGTAAGCCGCGCCGAGGAACTGGCGGAGGTGAGGTTCGGCAGCAGCATCGTGTCGCTGGATCATCTGCTTTACGCTCTGATCGAAACCGACGAGGAGGTCAGCGCCTTTCTGATGAAGGAGGGCTACGCTCCGAATTCGGTGATGGACGTCATCTCCGATCACATTCTTTCCGACAGTCCCCGCAGCGTCGGCGGCCGCAAGCCCACCGTTTCGCCAACCTTCAAGCGGGTTCTCGAACGGGCGGTGTTCGTGGCCCAGTATTCCAACCGCACCCAGATCTACGGGCTTGACGTGCTGGACGCCATGTTCCCCGAGCGGGACAGCTTCGTTTCCCTGCTTCTGACCCAGAGTCTGGACATCGCCAGGGCCTCGGTGCGCAAGTACTGCCAGCGCCTGCACGGGAAAACGGCCGAAAGCGGCGCCGCGCCGGCAGGCGGAGAAGCTCCAGCCTCCGCGGAAAGCAGCGCGATCCCCGAGGGCCTTGAAAACTGCCTGACCAATCTCAACGACATGGTGATGAAAGGGAAGGTGGAGCAGCTGGTGGGCAGGGAGGATGACCTTGCCAGAATCTACGAGGTGCTGGGCCGGAAGAAGAAGAACAACGTTCTCATCGTGGGGGAGCCGGGAGTGGGCAAGACCGCCCTGGCCGAGGGCGTGGCCTGGAACATCGTCCACAAGAAGGTTCCGGAATTTCTCAAGGACTTCACGGTTTACGCCCTGGACACCGTCGGGGTGATCTCGGGAACCCAGTTCCGCGGCGACTACGAGAAGCGCCTGAAGGCGGTGGTGGCCTTCATTCAGGAGAAGGACACCAACATCCTTTTCATCGACGACGTGCAGCAGCTGTTTTCCACCAATTCCTCGGATGCGGCCACCGGCGCCTCCATGATCCAGTCCGACCTTCTCCGGGGCAATCTCCACTGCATCGCCGCCACCACATTCAAGGACTACAACAAGATTTTCTCCCGGGACGCCGGCTTCGCGCGGCGCTTTCACAAGCTGGATCTGACCCCTCCCACCGAGGACGAGACCTTCGAGATCCTCTCCCGCAGCCGGGAGCAGTACGAGAAGTTCCACGGCGTCAGCTATCCGGATGCGGTGCTGAGAAAGACCATCCAGCTGTCCGAGAAGTACATGTACAACCGGTTTCTGCCGGACAAGGTGTTCGACGTCATCGACGACATCGGCTCCTTTTTCAGGATCTCCCGTCCCGCCGGCAGTCATGACGTGCATATCGTCTCGGCCGAGGACGTGGCCCGGGCCTTTACCAGAATTCTGAAGATCCCGGTGGATCTCAAGGAGGACGACACCGCGGTCTACCGCGATCTGAGAAAGAATCTTCTCAAGCGGATCTTCGGTCAGGACGAGGCGGTGTCGGCGGTGGTGGACGCGGTGATAATGAACCGCTCGGGACTGGACAACGCCACCCGGCCTATCGGCAGCTTCCTTTTTGCCGGACCTACCGGCGTGGGCAAAACGGAAATCGTGCTGCAGCTGGCCTCCCTGCTGAACATGAAGCTCATACGGCTTGACATGTCGGAGTATTCCAGCGAGTTCACCGTGTCCAAGCTGCTTGGCTCGCCTCCGGGCTATGTGGGCTACAACGAGGGCGGCATTCTCACCAATCAGGTGAAGAACGCTCCCCGCTCCGTGGTGCTGTTCGACGAGCTGGAGAAGGCGCATCCCTCCATCTACAACGTGCTGCTTCAGATCATGGACAACGGCATGATAACCGATGCCATCGGCGTCACCGTGAACTTCCGCAACACCATCGTGGTGATGACCACCAACTGCGGCGCCAGCGAGATCGAGCGCGGCTCCATCGGCTTTACCGCCGGCAGCTCCAGTTTCGATTCCACCTCCGCCATCCGTCAGGCCTTTTCTCCAGAATTCAGAAACCGGCTTGATGCCGTGGTCTGGTTCAAGAATCTGTCCCCTGAGGTGGTGGACATGGTTTTCGACAAGCTCTGGCAGGAACTGATGACCCAGCTGAAGGAAAAGAACGTGGAGGCGGAGATTTCCGACGAGGCGCGGCGGGAGCTGGTTCGCCGGGGCTACGACCGCAGCATGGGCGCCCGGCCGATGCGCCGCACCATCCGCAATCTGGTGCACAAGGAGCTGGCCCGGGAGATCCTCTTCGGCAGTCTGCTTTACGGCGGCAGGGTGAGCATCGGCTACGACGGCCGCGACTTCACCTTCGACTATGTGTCAAATCCCGCACCGGAGCCTGAGGACATGAGTGTGGACGCCGTTTCCGCCGGCGCGGAGGCCCGGGAGGAGGCGCCAGAGAAGACCGAGGGCGAAATCAGGGAAGAACTCAGGGTCGCAACGCCATCCGATCCGTCCTCGGACGGCGATGCCTCGGTCAGTATCTGAGATTTGAGCTCTCAGACCGCCTGGCGGCATGAGGGCGTTTTTGAAACATAAGGAAGCTTTAATGGAAATCAGCAATGTTGCCGTTATCGGATCCGGCCCCGCCGGTTACACCGCGGCTCTTTACACGGCAAGAGCCAATCTTGATCCGGTGCTCATCACCGGCCTGTCCCAGGGGGGACAGCTGACCCAGAGCTCAAGCGTGGAAAACTGGCCGGGAGCGTCGGATTTTCCGTCGGGACTTGATCTCATGGAATCCATGCGACTGCATGTGGAGAAGTTCAGCGTCAGATGCGTCAGCGACGACGTCGAAAGCGTCGCCAGAGCCGAAGACGGCTTTGCCATCGCTCTGACCGACGGCAGCGTGATAAACGCAAGGGCAGTGATTGTGGCCACCGGCTCCAGCGCAAGATACCTGGGACTGCCCGGAGAGGATCGGTTCAGAGGCGGCGGCATATCAGCCTGCGCCACCTGCGACGGCTTTTTCTTCCGCAAAAAGACCGTGGCGGTCATCGGCGGCGGCAACACCGCGGTGACCGATGCGCTATATCTTTCCAATCTTGCCGCCCAGACTCACCTGATTCACCGTCGGGACGAGTTCCGCTGCGAGAAGATCCTGACCGACAAGCTCTATCAGGCGGTGGAGAGCGGAAAAATCCGGCTGCATCTTTCCTGCGTTCCCCTGAGCTTCGAAGGCCGGGAGGTCCTTGAGGGAGTGAGGATCCGGGATCTGAAGACCCAGGAGGAAAGCCTGGTAGCGGCCGACGGCGTTTTCGAGGCCATCGGCCACGATCCCAACACCGGCTTCCTTGGGGATCTGGTGGAGACCGACGGCGGCTACATCAGACTTCATCCGGAAACCGGCTTTTCCACCGCCACCTCGGTAACCGGCATTTTCGCGGCGGGAGACGTGGCGGATCACCGCTATCAGCAGGCCATCGTGGCCGCAGGCGCCGGCTGCCGCGCCGCCCTGGACGTGGAGGCGTTCCTTGGCGGAAGAACGGTCTGACGGACCTGAGAATTACATCCGTCCGGAGCTGCTTGAAAAGACGCCCTTGCGGGGGATCTTCACTCCAAGCGCCGTCATCTCGAGGCCGTGGCTGGAATACGCCTACAGCCATGGGGTTTTCCCCATGGCTCTTACCGAGGATCCCGAAAGCGTGATCTGGATGTATCCCGACGAAAGGGCGGTGTTTTTCCCGGAAAGGATCCGTCCGAGCCGCTCCATGATGAAGTTCATGCGCAGAAGTCTTGATGCGTACACGGTCTGGATCAACCGCCGCCCCCGGGATGTCATCCGGGCCTGCATGGAGGTTCACGGCCGGGAGGAGGATACCTGGATCAACGACGATTTCGTCCGGATCTATCCGTCCATGCCCAACTACGTCTCCGTGGAGGTCTGCGACCGGGACGATCGGCTGGTGGGAGGACTTTACGGTCTTGCCCTGGGCCGTCTTTTCGCCGGCGAATCCATGTTCAGTCTTGAGACCAACGTCTCCAAGCTCGCCTTCCACATGATGATGCTGCAGTGCCGGCTGTTCGGCATGGAGTGCTTCGATTCCCAGATCATCAACCCCCATACCCGGTCCCTGGGCTGCGAGGTTATCGCAAACCGTATCTACCGGAAAATTCTCAATGAGAACGTCCGGAGGCAGATCCCTGAGGGTTTTCTCCGGATGCGGCAGATCTATCCCGATCCCGCTCTGTCCCGGGAGGACTTCCTTGACCGGCTCCTGACGCTGTTTGCTCCGGTCTGATACCGTCGGTCTGATCCTTTCGCCCCGGAGCTTCGCCGGGAAATCCGCGCCCGTCGGAGCCTTGGCCCCGGCGCTTTGGTTTCTCCCCGGGGGCGCTATTGCCTTACGCGGCTTTTCATGGCGCTTTGGGCGGAGTCGGGCGAATTCTAATTTTCTTTACAAAGAAAAAGTTTTTTGGCAAAATTGCTTAACTTTTTTTGCTACGAGGTTTTATGTCCAAGGAAGACAGTATAGAAATGCAGGGAACCATTATCGAAACCCTGCCCAATACCACATTCAGAGTTCAGCTGGACAACGGTCACGAGATTGTTGCTCACATTTCCGGCAAAATGAGAAAGAACTACATCCGCATTCTCACCGGCGACAAGGTTACCGTTCAGCTCACGCCTTACGATCTCAGCAAGGGTCGCATCGTCTTCAGAGCCCGCTGATCCCCGACTCCTCGCAGTTTCATCCCGCCGGCCGGAAGGTTTGAACATCTTCCGGCAGTGTTTCTTTTGTCTCAAGCCCGGGGGTGATCCTGCGGTTTTCTGGACGGTTTTAGTTTCCCCCGTTTTTCCGGCCTGTCCCGCCTGACGCTTGCGCGCCAGGGCACATGCGGGATCCCGGCCGGAGCGCGCCAGCGGATGCGAAAATTTCCTCATGAACCGGAATTCTCGCGTCTGCCCGCAGAGTCTTTCTTTTCGGCTTCGTCCCGAAGCCTGTTTCCTGCTGCCGAAGCTGCGTTGCGTTCCCCTCCGGAATATGGGACAAACCCGCTTGATTCTTGAATTTTCAGCACCTTTGCGGTAGTATTGAACGCGTCAAATAGGGTTTCTTTTCAGCCTTTGACAGCGTCTGTCAAAGCTGTTTTTTTGTTTTCAAGGCTGCGGCGCCTGTCGACCCGGAATTCCTGCGGATGCCTTCCTGCCATGGGCTGCTTTTCACGCCATGGAATACGCCTCCGATCCGGTCAGCGCGGCGCTTTTTGTTTTTTATGGATGTTACGGCATGCTGAGCTACGTATCGGATCTAAACAACGGTGAAAAGCTGAGCGGTCCCAGAAGAGTTCTGGAGTCCGTGTTCATTATCATGGTGCTGTTCTCGGTTTTCCTGTTTCTGGCCATCTGCTCCCACGATTCGGCGGATCCGGGCTGGTCTCAGACCGCCACAGGCGACGCCGTGGCCAATCTTATGGGCTCCGCCGGCGCCCTGGTTTCCGATCTGCTGCTGTTTCTGTTCGGCTACGGCGCCTTCATCGTTCCTCTGACGCTGATTTATCTGGGCTTCTGCCTGTTTGTAAAACGCTACAGCGTTTTCGAGGTGGATTTCTTCACCGTGGGCCTGAGGATCATCGGCTACATCTGTCTGGCGCTGTCGCTGCTGTGCCTGATGAGCATGAACATTGTTCACGGGGATTTTCTTTCCGGCGGCATCATCGGAAATCTTCTGGCGGCCTTTTTCATCAGCTGGTTCGGCGAGATGGGAACCTCTCTGCTGTTTCTTGCCATGATGCTCTGCAGCGTTCCCCTTTTTACCGGCGTGTCTCTGCTGTCTCTCTGCGACGCCACCGGCGAACTGTTTTTCGCGCTGGCGTTCCATCGTTCCTACAGCCAGCGGCGGAAGGCTGAAATGCAGCTGGCCGCCAACGCCGAAAGCCGCCGCAGCATCGAGGACGAACTTGAGGAGGAAAACGAAGCGGGGCAGGCCACGGTGTTTGACGAGGCCACCGGCTTTTCCATTTATCTGCGGGACGACGACGAGATCCGATATGTGGGCTCATCCTATGACGACGACGACGATCCGCAGCTGAAGTCCGACGTGGCGGAAAGGAGAGCTGCCGAAAGAAAAGCGGCCGAAAGCGCATCCGAGGCTCCAGGGATGGCGGATGATGCGAAGCGCGAGCCGGTTCCGGACATTCCGTGGGGCGCCACCGCCCATGCGGCGGAGGAGGCTTCCGTCAGGGCCGCATCCGGCGCGCCTGTCTCAAGTTTTTCTGCGCCTGTGGGTTCCATGGACGCATCTTCCTCATCCGCGCCTGCCGCCTCGGCTTCTTCAAAGTCAGCAGGCCGGGACGATCTGGAATACCGGGATGTGCCTCTTGGAGATATCTCCTCGCTGATGTCCTCCGATGATTCCGATACGGCATACGGCGGATCCGACGGCTCTGTCGAGGTTTGGACCGATGCGTCCTCCGCGTCGGATTCTTCCGGGGCGTCTGTCTCATGTCGGGCCTTCGGCTCAGGTTTGAGCTCCGAATCCGGATCGTCCGACTTCGCCCGGAGCGCGGAGGCCGGCTCTGCAGCCCCTGGCGACGCCGAAACCGTCGCCGGCGCATCTTTCCCATCTGCCGCTTCCGGGATCGCTTATCCGGCGACGGATCCTGATGACGGGGCGGGCGAGGCCGGAGGCGTTTCCTCCGCATATTCCGGGGTGGCGGTGGATCTTTCCGCCATGAGAACATCAGGCGAGGATGATGAGGAAAGGGATTGCTCCTCCTACCAGACCTCCAGCAATTTCGGCGCTCACGATTTCGCCGATTCCGACGAGCCTTCTTCCGGCGCCGGAGACACGGGTTTTGACGACATTCCTGATTTTCTGCCTCCGGGACAGAAATCCGTGCTGGACGACGATTACGAGGAGTTTGACGCCGGCAGTCTTCCGCCGACAGGCGCCGCTCCGGCCGCTGTCAGGCCGCTGCCGGTTACCGACGCAGCGGCGCTTGATCTGTCAGAATCCGCTGAGGACGATGACGTCTCCGGCGTCGAAATCGTCGAAAACGTTGAAAACGGCGAAAACATCGACGATTATTTCACCTCGCTGCATCAGGAGGTTACCCCTCAGCTGCTGGCCTCCCTCAGGGGCCGCTACGACCCGAACCGTCTGCCGTCCATCGATCTGCTCAACCCTGTGCCGCCGAAGCCTTCTCTGATCTCCTCCCAGGAGATTGCGGCCATGAGCGTGAGAATCGAGGACAAGCTCAGGGAGTACCGCATCGAGGTCAAGGTTCAGGGCTACGAGGTGGGTCCTGTCATCACGCGTTTCGCCGTGGAGCCGTCGGCCGGCACCAAGGTGTCGAGGATCAAGAACATCAGCGCCGATCTGGCCCGGGTGCTGGCGGTGCAGTCGGTGCGCGTGGTGGACGTGATCCCGGGCACCACCTACATCGGTCTCGAGATACCGAATCCGAAGCGTCAGACCGTGTACTTCAGAGAACTTATCGACAGCCAGGGCTTCCGCGACAGTCCTCACAAGCTGACATGCGGTCTGGGCTGCAGCGTCATCGGCAAGCCGCAGGCCATGAATCTTGCCAAAATGCCTCATCTTCTGGTGGCGGGCACCACCGGCTCCGGCAAGTCCGTGGGCGTCAACGGCATGATCCTCTCCATGCTCTACAAGTCATCTCCCGACGATCTGCGCATGATCCTCATCGATCCGAAAATGCTGGAATTCTCATCCTACGACGGCATTCCGCACCTGCTGACGCCGGTGGTCACCGACATGAAGGACGCCACCTGCGCCATCCGCTGGTGCGTGGGGGAAATGGAGCGCCGCTACAAGATCATGAGCAAGATCAACGTGAAGAACTTCGACGGCTACAACGCCAAGGTGCTGGAGGCCATCGACGCCGGCAAGCCGATTCCGGATCCGCTGTGGGAGCGCACCGGGCAGCTGTCGGACAAGCGTCCGTATCTGGGCAAGCTTCCTTACATCGTGCTGGTCATCGACGAGCTGGCCGACATGATGATGCAGATCGGAAAGAAGGTGGAGGAGCTTATCGCCCGTCTGGCCCAGAAGGCCCGCGCCGCCGGCATTCACATGATCATCGCCACACAGTCTCCACGCGCAGACGTTCTCACCGGTCTCATCAAGAGCAACATTCCGTCCCGCCTGGCCTTCACCGTGGCCAACGGCACGGAGTCCCGCATTATCCTTGAGCAGATGGGCGCCGAAACGCTGCTGGGCAACGGCGACATGCTGTTCAATCCTACCGGAGCCCGGGACATCGCCCGTATCCACGGCGCGTATGTGACACCGGAGGAGATCGACCGCATTGTGGGTTTCTGGAAATCCCAGGGCGCCCCTGAGTACGTGGACAAGATCCTTGACGACGAGGTCACCGAGGAAAACGCGCTTCCAAGCGAGAAGCCGAAGATCGCCGAGGATCTGGAGGCCGCCAGCAAGCGGGACGACGATTTCGCCACCGCCGTCAGGGTGATCATCGAAACCGGCCGCGCCTCCACCTCGGTGCTGCAGACCCGCATGGGCGTGGGCTACCCGCGGGCGGCCAAGCTCCTGTTCGAGCTGGAGCAGGCCGGATGCATTTCCCAGCCGCAGAACGCCGCCGGCAAGCGCAAGGTGCTGGTGGACGAAAGCTATCTGGCGAATTTGTAGCCTGACTTTTGACCGCGAAGGCTTTTATGCGGAAAAAATTTTGCGCGTGAACGGCGTTTGAAAAGAGCGCTGATGAAAAGAGTACTGACTGGACACAGGAGATTTAAATGAGCGTTTCAGGAAAAATATGCGCCTTGGCGGCGCTTCTTGCCGGACTTGCCTCCTGTCCGGCCCTGGGGAAGACTCCGGCCCAGGAGCTTGGGGACAGAGTGTCCCGGCTGCATGGCATCACCGCCTCCTTCGTGCAGCGCGTGTACGACGAGGACGGGCTGGAACTGGAAAAATCCTCAGGCAGCTTCAAACTGAACTCCGATACCTCATCCTTCTACATCGACACCCAGAAACCGGAGAAAAGCCTGCTGACCTGCAACGGACGCGACATCTACCACTACGAGGAGGCCGTGGATCAGGTAACCATCTACGGCATGGATTCCATCAGCCGCGCATCCCCCTTCTGGATTGTGCTGGAGCATGACGCAGGAAGTCTTGATCGCTACAGTATCACCAGAGCCGGCAAGGGCGTCTTTCATCTGAAGGAAAAGGAGCCCTCAGGCGACGGCCAGGGCGCGGAGTATTTCCTGTCCTTTGACGATCAGGGACTCACTGGCGCCGAAATGAAGGATCAGAACGGGCAGAAAGTGGTTTACGAGCTCAGCGACCGCCAGTTCATCCGCACCATTCCGTCGGTGGAATTCGTGTTTCTCATGCCTAACGGCGCCGCGGTGGACGACAGACGCTAAATGGATCTTTTCTCCATGGAACAGGACGGACGGGAGCCGGCAGGCGGCGGATCGTCTGAGGTGTCCGAAGCGGAATTCACGCCTCTTGCCGCAAGAATGCGGCCGTCGCGCCTTGACGACTACATCGGCCAGGAGCACATCACCGGTCCGGGACGGGCTTTGAGACGGATCATAGACGCCGGGCTCTGCCAGTCACTGGTCTTCTGGGGGCCTCCGGGCACCGGCAAGACCACCCTGGCCGAAATCATGGCAAAAGGCGCCCATGCCCGGGTGAAGAAACTTTCCGCCGTGACCTCCGGCATCAAGGACATCCGGGAGGCGGTGGAGGAGGCCCGGAACAACCGGCTGGCGGGGCGCAAGACCGTGCTGTTTGTGGACGAGGTTCACCGCTTCAACAAAACCCAGCAGGATGCCTTTCTGCCGCATATCGAGGACGGCACCATCTGCTTCATCGGCGCCACCACCGAAAATCCTTCCTTCGAACTCAACAACGCGCTGCTTTCCCGGCTGCGGGTGTATGTGCTCAGACCCCTGGGCGCCGACGCGCTGAAGAAAATAGTAGCCCGCGCCCTTGAAACCGACGAGATCCTCAAAAAGCTCAGAGTGGAATTTGCTGACGGCAGTCTCGATGCTCTTGCGGATCACGCATCGGGAGACGGCCGGCGGGTTCTTAATTTTCTTGAGGCGCTCATCGACTGCGCTCCAAGACAGGACGAGCGCGTGATCATCGATGGCCGCCTTTTGGGAGAGGTGCTGGGAGCCCGGGCCGCAAACTACGACAAGAAGGGGGAGAACTACTACAACTGCATCTCGGCCCTTCACAAATCCATCCGGGGGTCGGCTCCCGATGCCGCCCTTTACTGGTATGCCCGGATCCTCGCAGGCGGCGGCGATCCCCTTTACGTGGCCAGACGCCTCCTGGCCATCGCCTCCGAGGACGTGGGCAACGCCGATCCCAACGGCATGCGGGTGGCCCTCAACGCCTGGGACTGCTTCGAGCGTATCGGCGCCGCCGAGGGGGAGCGGGCCATAGCCCAGGCCATCGTCTATCTTGCAGCCGCGCCGAAAAGCAACGCCGTCTACACCGCCTGGCACAAGGCTCAGGAGCTGGCGGCGGCCACAGGGGATCTGGATGTGCCGCTTCATCTGAGAAACGCTCCCACCAGGCTGATGGAAAATCTCGGCTACCACCAGGGCTACCGCTACGCCCATGACGAGCCGGGAGCCTATGCGGCCGGGGAATGCTACTTCCCGGAAAAGCTTGCCGGAAGCGAGCTTTATCATCCAACCCAGCGGGGCATCGAGGCCAAAATCGCCAGGAAGCTGGCCGATCTGAAGCTGCTGGATGAGCAGAGTCCCAACAAGCGCTACCAGAACTGACGGCTCTGCGGCGTTTGGGCCTGAATTTTAGACTGTTTCCCGGGATTTTTCCTCCCGGATCGAGAACCATATGCAAAAAGCCAATTTCGCGCGGGTGCTGGCCATCCTGTGCATGATCTGCGCCCTGGGACCTCTGTCCACCGACATGTATCTGCCGTCGATTCCAAAAATCGCCTCCGATCTTGCCACCAGCGTTCCCACCATGCAGACCACCGTCAGCATCTTCTTTCTGGGCATGGCCTTCGGACAGGTGATTTACGGCCCCCTGGCGGACGCCTTCGGACGACGGAAAATCATTCTCGTCGGCTCTTTCATTTTTTTCGTCGCCTCCTTCGCCGCCATCTGGGCGGACGACTTCCGGCTCTTTTTCGGTCTGCGCCTGCTGCAGTCCCTGGGCGCCTCCGCCGGAGTGGTGGTGATCAACGCCATCATGCGGGACATGTTCGACGGTCTGGAATTTGTCAGGGCGGTGACGGTGACCATGCTCACCATCAATATCGCGCCTCTGGTGGCGCCGACCCTGGGCGGTCTTATCGCGCCTCTTGGCTGGCGGCTGGTTTTCGTGATCCTTTCCATTTACGCCCTGTGCCTTATGGGCGTGGTAAGACTGGGTCTCAAGGAGACGCTGGACGAAAGCAACCGGCAGTCCATCAGACCCATTGAGATCCTGAGCAACTACCGCAGCATTCTCTCCAGCGCCAAATCCTTCGGCGTCATTTTCGCCCAGATGGCCAACGGCGCCGGCATGTTCGCCTTCATCGCCGGATCCCCCTATGTCTACATGAGCCTTTACGGCATAAGCGAGTCCATGTACGGTCTGCTTTTCGCCGCCAATATCGTGTCCATAGTCGTCGGCACCTCCTTCAACACCTTTCTGGTGAGACGATCAAGCCCGCTTAAAGTGATGCTGGGGGCGCTGATCTTCAGCTTCGCTGGATCGGCGCTGCTGGTGGTCAGCGCCCACGCGCGGTTTGAAAGCGTGTTCTCCATCGTGATCCCGGTGGTGATGTTCATCTGCGTGGTGGGCATCGTGGGCTCCAATTCCACCGCCTACATTCTGGGCATCTACAAGGACAAGGCCGCCACCGCATCCGGCGCCATGGGTTTTCTCCGCTTCGCCGGCGGCGCGCTGGCCGGCTTTGCTCTCAACTCCTTCGAAACCGGCGACGCGCTTCCCTTCGCCTACACTATCTTTGTCTGCGCGTTTCTTGCGCTGGCATCCTTCGTGCTCTCCCGCATGTACGTCCGCCGCGCCCGGCGCCTGGAAAGCGCCTGCGGCGCCGATTCCGACCGCTGAAATCATCAGCGGCTCCCGTCTGCTTTCTTCCTCAACATCCGGCGCCGGCGCGCCGGAAGCCGCTTGCGCGCGCCATGCCGGATACGATCTGATCTGATGTCTGTCTGCTGCTGCGCGGGACTGACATATCTGTATTTCTGTTCTTTGGCACTGATATTGCTAGTATTTCTCTGAAACGAAATTTTCCGGATTTGTCCGTACCGGAAGGAGGTTTTGTCAGCGCCTCAGGCGCGCGGATATCACGGGGAAACATATGGCTCTTTATGTAAACACCAACGTCGCCTCCATCTGGGGACAGGGCCGTCTGGCCTCCGCCACGCGGAATTTGGACGGCGCCTATCAGAAGCTGTCCTCGGGACTGAGGATCAACAGCGCAAAGGACGATGCCGCCGGACTGCAGATTTCAGATCGCATGATGGCGCAGATCAACGGTCTTACCCAGGGCAACCGCAACTGTCTTGACGGAATTTCTCTGCTTCAGGTGGCCGAAGGCGCCCTGGACGAGGTCACAAACATGATCCAGCGGATGCGGACTCTTGCGGTGCAGTCGGCCAACGGCGCCAACTCCCAGGACGAACGGCTGGCTCTGCAGCAGGAGGTGCAGCAGCTGTCCCAGGAGGTTAACCGCATCGCCAAGCAGACCACCTGGGGCGGCGAGCCGATTCTCGACGGCGAGCAGGAATACAAGTATTTTCCCGCCACCAGGAAGATCATGCCCATGAGCAACAGCCATCCCAGCGATCCCAACGTCTCCTGCCGGGATCCCTCCCACACGGAAAAGCGCAAAACCATTCAGGCCGGCGCCTATGCGGGCCATACCATCGATTTCACCCTGGGCATTCACTACGACAAGGTGTACTGCAACGCCGGATGCGGGAACACCTTTCCTACCAAAGCGCTGCTGGGCTTTGACATGAACGGGCTTTACTGCTCGGCGGTTGACATCGACAATCCGGCGTTTCTGGTGGAGCCGGCCATCGATGCGAACACCGATTTCTCCACCAGTCATCAGACGGGGATGTGCATCGGCAACGACGGTCTTCTGACTCTGGACGTGTCCACCGCCGCCGCCTCGCAGAAAGCCATCGAGATCTGCGACAGCTTTGTCAGGACCATCGACAGTCACCGCGCGGAAATGGGATCCGTTGAAAACCGTCTGGAGTCGGCCATCAGCAATCAGGAGAACGTCATAGAAAACGTCTCCGACGCAAGAAGCCGGATCAGAGACTGCGATTTCGCCTGCGAGACGGCAAAGCAGACCATGTACAACATTCTTCAGCAGGGAGCCACCACCGTGCTGAGCCAGGCGAACCAGCAGCCGCAGATCGCCCTGTCCCTCCTGAACAGTTGACCAAATTCGCAAGCGCCCGATTTCACGCCATGGCAGGCGCTCGGCGCGAATTCCGATATCCTGCCTGACCACCGCGCGCAACGCGTTGATTCTGTTGTCCTTTTTTCTTTTTAGTCTTTCTGGGGCGTCTGTTTTTCTATCTTTCAGCGCTTCGCGCGCAATTTTCGCAAACGCAAAATCTGCCGATTAAAACGGTTTAGCCCTGCTAACGGCCGGTGTTTTTTGGTAGAATACCCACAGATTAAACATTCCATTTCTGTGACGTCGAAAATTTTTTTATGATTGATCCAAAATATTTCCGCAGCGACATTCAGGAAGCCGCCGAACGCCTTGCCACCCGCAATTTCAAACTTGACACCCAGCTGCTTTCCTCCCTGGAATCCAGCCGCAAGGATCTTCAGGTGAAGACCCAGGATCTGCAGGCCAAAAGAAATTCCATGAGCAAGGCCATCGGCGAGGCCAAGCGCCGGGGCGAGGATGTCAGCGCCATCATGAGCGAGGTTGGAGCCATCGGACAGGAGCTGGACGAGGTCAAAAAACAGCAGGACGCAATCCTGGAGCGGATAGAGGCCTACGCCCTGACCGTGCCCAATCTTCCGGATCCCGCCGCTCCGGTGGGCAGGGACGATTCCTTCAACGTGGAGATCCGCCGCTGGGGCCAGCCCCGCAGCTTCGATTTTCCGGTGAAGGATCACGTGGCCCTGGGCGAGGCGCTGGGGGGACTTGATTTCGACACCGCCGCGTGCGAGGCCGGCGCCCGCTTTGCCATCATGAAGGGACCGGTAGCTAGACTGCACCGGGCGCTTTCCCAGTTCATGCTGGATCTGCATGTGGACGAGCAGGGCTACAGCGAATGCTACGTTCCGTATCTGGTCAACGCCAAGACCCTCACCGGCACCGGCCAGCTGCCGAAGTTCAAGGAGGATCTGTTCCACACCAGTCTTGACGGCACCTGCGATCTTGACGGCGTCACCAAGAGATTTTCCCTGATCCCCACCGCCGAGGTGCCTCTGACCAATATGGTGGCAGGTCAGGTGCTGGCCGAGAAGGATCTTCCGATCAAGGTGACCGCCCACACTCCGTGCTTCCGTTCCGAGGCCGGCTCCGCCGGACGCGACACCCGCGGACTTATCCGCATGCATCAGTTCGACAAGGTGGAGATGGTGCAGATCGTGGACCCGGAAAAGTCCGACGAGGCTCTTGAAAGCCTTACCGCCGACGCCGAGGAGGTGCTCAGACGTCTAGAACTTCCGTATCGCGTGGTGGCGCTGAGCACCGGCGACATGGGCTTCTCCGCCGCCAGAACCTACGATCTCGAGGTATGGGTGCCGGCGCAGAACACCTACCGTGAGATTTCCTCCTGCTCCAACTGCCGGGATTTTCAGGCCCGCAGAATGCAGGCCAGAGTGAAGAAGAACGGCAAGAACGTGCTGGTTCACACTCTCAACGGCTCCGGGCTTGCCGTGGGCAGAACGCTGGTTGCGGTGCTGGAGAACTATCAGCAGGCCGACGGCAGCATCGCCGTTCCGGAGGTTCTGGTTCCGTACATGCGCGGTCTGACGGTCATCAGGTAGCGGGTCGCCCCTCATGGAGCTTATTCTCACCGACTGGGTGATAATCGCGATAGTGGTGATTTCCACTCTTTTCAGCATAATGAACGGCTTCGTCAAGGAGTGTCTGTCCATTATCAACTGGTTCATGGCCTTCGCCATAGCCAAGTTCTTTTATTACGATCTGTCGCAGTCCGCCCTGATGGCTTCCATGCAGGCGGACTTCAGGATCCCGGTGTCCATTCTGGTGCTGTTTGTCACCTCGCTGATCCTGGGCGCCGTGGCGGTGTATTTCGTGGTGCGGATCCTCAGGAAAACCGACGGCACGCTGAGCGTCACCGACCGGATCCTGGGCATGTGCTTCGGCGCCCTCAGGGGCGTGATGATGATCTGCGCCGCCCTTGCGGTCTGCAACATCCTGTTCAATCTGGGGCTCTTCTCCTTCATCCAGAAAATGCCGTTCTGGGAGAACTCCGCCTTCATTCCCGAATTCAACAAGGTGGTCTTCTGGTTCTTTGACAAGATCAATGTTACCGGAGTCATCAACGACGTGGTGAACTCCGCGCTTGACCCGCAGCAGAGCGGAGTCTCATCGTCGGGACTTTCTCTCCCGCTTTCCGATCAGGCCGGCGCCGCAGGTCATGCCCTCGATCCCGCCCTGGGAGGCCAGGGGGTGGATCCTTCGGCCTTTTCGGTGACCCCGGACGGCAAGGTGGTGGTGGACCCGGCGAAACTGGGGATAAATCCGCAGGATGTGGACAGAATCGTTCAGGAAAGCAAGTAGCCTCTTTTTTCAGAAGCGGACCTTTCTTTCCACAGACGCATGAATTCAGAACAGAAATTTCGCAAACTACTTCAGGTGACATATGTGTGGCATAGCAGGCATAGTCGGATCGACTCCGGTAAATCAGGCTCTTTATGACGCTCTTACGGTGCTTCAGCACCGCGGTCAGGATGCCGCTGGCATTCTTACGCTGGACAACGGCAATTTCCGCCAGCGCAAGGCCAACGGTCTGGTCAAGGATGTCTTTGCCGCCCGGCACATGCACCGGCTGCGGGGCAACATCGGCATCGGCCATGTGCGCTATCCTACCGCCGGCTCCTCCTCCGCCGCCGAGGCGCAGCCATTCTACGTGAACTCCCCCTTCGGCATCGCCCTGGCCCACAACGGCAATCTCACCAACGCCCGGGAGCTGAAGCGGCAGCAGCTGGAGGTCACGCGCCGCCACATCAACACCAGCTCCGACTCCGAGCTGCTTCTGAACGTTTTCGCATACGAGCTGGAGAAGACCGAAAACAAGCATCCTCTCCCCGAGGACATTTTCAGGGCGGTGACCGCGGTGAACGCCCAGATCAGAGGCGCCTATGCGGTGGTGGCTCTGATCATCGGCGCCGGCATGGTGGCCTTCCGGGATCCCAACGGCATCCGTCCCCTGGTTTACGGCTCAAGAACCCTTGAGAACGGCAGGAAGGAGTACATGGCGGCATCCGAGAGCGTGGCTCTTGACATTCTCGGCTTCACCCTCGAACGGGACGTGAGGCCTGGGGAGGCCATCTACGTCACCGAAAGCGGCGAATTTCACTCAATGCAGTGCTGCGCCAGCGTGCGGCTGCGTCCGTGCATATTCGAGTACGTCTATTTCGCCCGTCCGGATTCCTTCCTCAACGACGTTTCGGTTTACGCCTCCCGGGTGAACATGGGCCGTCTTCTGGGCGAGAAGATCCGCCGGATCTGGCCGGATCTTGACATCGACGTCATCATTCCAATTCCGGAAACCTCCTGCGACGTGGCCCTTGAAATCGCCAAATGTCTTGGAATTCAGTACCGTCAGGGCTTTGTGAAGAACCGCTATATCGGCCGCACCTTCATCATGCCGGGACAGATGCAGCGCAAGAAGTCGGTGCGCAGCAAGCTCAACGCCATCAAGAGCGAGTTCAAGGGCAAAAAGGTGCTGCTGGTGGACGACTCCATCGTCCGCGGCACCACCAGCGGCCAGATCATCGATCTGGCCCGGGAGGCCGGAGCCGAGAAGGTGTATTTCGCATCCGCAGCTCCTGAGATCCGTTATCCCAACGTCTACGGCATCGATATGCCGACCAGCAGCGAGCTGATCGCCTATGGCAGATCCAACCAGGAGATCTGCAGTCTCATCGGCGCCGACGGGCTGGTTTATCAGGATCTGGAGGATCTTGAAAAGGCGGTGAGACAGGAGAATCCCGCCCTGACCGAATTTGAAACCTCCGTGTTCACGGGAAACTACATTACCGGCGACATTACCGAGGAGTACCTGACCTATCTGGATCGCCAGCGCAACGACGATGCCAAGGCCGACAAGGCGTGGAACGAGGGTCTTACCGATCTGGAGCTGTACAACGAGGACAACTGAGGCCGCATCTTCCCGCAGATGACGCAAAGGTCACTGCAGGGGGATGTTATGGCTCATTGGCGGCGACGGAAAACGGCGGAAGACGCGCTTTTCGTCGCCTTTGATTTTGCTGTCATTTTTCCGCTCTGCCGCCGAAGCGATGCCCGCCCGGGCTGCAGGCTATCTTCCGCAATCATTCCTTTGCGCATGCGCTTTCAGAACCGCCCGGCATGATGACGGATATTTGCCAATACCAGCCAGGACGGGATGACGGATCTTCGCCGATACCTCATCAGGCGCCACGGCGGATGATTTTTCATCAGAACTCCGCTTGAGCTGGCGCTTTGGTTTCATCCTTCGATCGCATCTTTGAATTGTGTTAAGTTTTAAGCGGCGTTTTCTTGATTACCGGAGCGATTTCTTTAAGAATATAAACCGATGCGCGGATCTGGTTTCTGATTCCGGTATCGGCTTTCTTCCGCCTGCCGGCGCTGTTTCGTCATGTTTGCTTCGTTGGCGATCCGCTCCGGCCGTCGCCTGATGGCCGCCGGAGGGTTTCATAAACCAAAGCCGCGCCTGACTGAAGCCTGCCGCCGGCAGGCGTCGGACGTTCCCATGCAGTCGCGCTGCGGGGATCTGCAGGAATATTTTGAAAACGCCGGGACACGACAAGGGATATGGTAGATTGCAACGAGGCGGGAGCCGCTGAAAACGAGGGCAGACTGGAGGTCCCCTTCCGATCTCTTGCCGACATGTTCGCCCATGCCTGCTCCGCCTACGCCGATCGCCCCATGGCCACCTGCTTCGGCACCACCTGCACCTACGGCCGCATCGGCCATCTTTCCATCTGCTTTTCCTCCTATCTTCTAAACCGGCTGCGCATGAAAAAAGGGGATCGCATCGCGCTGGTGATGCCCAATATTCTGCAGATGCCCGTGGCCATCATCGGCGCGCTCAGAGCAGGGCTGGTGATAGTCAATGTCAATCCACAGTACACCTCCCGGGAAATGCACTACCAGCTGCTGGACGCAGGCGTCACCACCATTGTCATTCTTGAGAATTTCGCCGATCGTCTCGCCGAAATCATCGATTACACCATGGTGCGGCACGTCATCGTCACCCGTCTTGGCGATCTGCTGGGACCGGTGAAGGGCAGAGCGCTGGACTTCGTCAACCGCAGACTCAACAAAACCGGCCGCGGCGTCAGGTTTGGCGGCTACTGCTCCTTCAGGCAGGCCCTGAAACTTGGCCGGCAGGCGCCGGTGGAGCCGGTGAAATCCGATCCCGACGACATCGCCTTTATCCAGTACACCGGCGGCACCACCGGCATCCCCAAGGGCGCGGTGCTGAGCAACTACAATCTTCTGGCCAACATTCAGCAGGCGCTGCTGGAATACGGCCCGGTGCTTGAGAACGGCCGGGAGAGGATCATTTCCGCCCTGCCTCTGTATCATGTCTTCGCCCTCACCGTGAATTTTCTTCTGGTGACCTGGGTCGGAGCCCACAGCTGCCTGGTGCCGGATCCCCGGAAGATCCGGTATCTGGTGAAGGTGTTCCGGGATTTCAGGCCCTCCATCATGACCGGCGTCAACACGCTGTACAACGCTCTGACCTTCAACCGTGATTTCGCGAAAGTCGATTTCTCCAGTCTCAAACTGGTGGTGGGCGGCGGCTGTTCGGTGCAGAAATCCGTGGCCGAACGCTGGCAGAGGATCACCGGCACCTTCATTCTCGAAGGCTACGGCATGACGGAGTGTTCCCCTCTGGTATGCGTGGGCCCCGTGGAGCAGAAGACCTACACCGGATCCATCGGCAGGGCCACGCGGTTTACCCAAATCAGAATCGTGGACGAGAAGGGATGCGACATTCATGATCGGGACACTCCGGGCGAGCTCTGGATCAAGGGACCTCAGGTGACCCGGGGCTACTGGAACCGGGAGTCGGACAACGCCTCCTCCTTCACCGACGGCTGGTTTCATTCGGGGGACATCGGGGTATGGAAAGAAGACGGCTTCATCCGGCTGGTGGATCGCAAGAAGGACATGATCCTGGTTTCCGGTTTCAACGTCTACCCCAACGAAATCGAAGAGGTGATCTGCACCAACGCCAAAGTGGCCGAGGCGGCCGCCATCGGCGTGCCCAGCAGCAGCTCGGGAGAGCGGGTGAAGGTTTTCGTGGTCAGACGCGACGCCAGTCTCACGGAGGAGGAGCTCGTCGCCTACTGCTACCAGTATCTGGCCCACTACAAGGTGCCAAAGCATGTGGAGTTTGTAAACTCGCTGCCCAAGAGCAACATCGGCAAGATCCTCCGGGCAAGGCTCAGGCAGATGGAGGAGCAGGCGGCCGGACGCCGGGGTGACTGACGGCGCGCGTCGGTCTGGAACAGCATGATTCAAGGAGAAGAAATTTGACCGTTAACGACAGTCTCGACATGCCGGTGTGCTACGCCGACAGTCAGGAGAAGCTGGGCGAGGTGCTGAAGTGCCTTGCCACCGAGCCTCTTATCGGGGTGGATACCGAATTCGTGCGCATCGAGACGCTGTATCCCCTTGTCGCCCTGGTGCAGCTTTACGACGGCAAAAGGGTGTATCTGGTGGATGTGATCTCCCTTGACATGAAGCAGCGGGACGCCTTCTGGAAGGCCTTTGTGGCATCCGATGCCAGGTTCGTGTTCTTTTCCATGCGGGAGGATCTGGAGGTCATCTACCACTGCAGCGGATCCCTTCCCAAGCATATCGACGATCTTCAGATGATGCTGCCGTATGTCGGCGAAACCAGAAAGCTGGGGCTTGCCGCCATCATCAAACTGTTATTGGGAGTGGAGATCCTCAAGGATCAGACCACCAGCATCTGGATGACCAGACCTCTGAACTCCCAGCAGATCCGCTACGCCGCCCTTGACGTCTACTATCTGCTTGACATGTACCGTATCCTTAAGGAGAGGATTGATGCGAACGGTCACAGCCGTTACTACGACCAGGACGTCATGGTGATGGTCATCAGGACGCTTCATCCCGCGGATCCCGACAAGGCCTATCTCAAGCATGCCGACAGCTCCATGAGCGTCAGGCAGATGGCCAGACTCAGGGAGCTGGTCCGCTACCGCCGGCGCAAGGGGGAGGAGGAGAACATTGCGCTGTCGAGGATCATTCCCGGCGCGGCGCTGCCCAAACTGGTGAAGACCCGCATGCATGACGGCAGATCCCTGGTTATCGCCGGAATGCATCCCAAGGCGGTGAAGCTGTACGGTCATGACATCCTCGACATTCTCTACAGCAGCCATCTGGACGAGGATGGCATTTTCACCGGCTCTCTCATCCCGAATTCCGAATACTCGAAATTCGGAAACATGCTCATCGAGGACATCCGCGCCTTCTGCGACAGCCGCGGCATTCACCGGGATGCCGGCGTCAGCAGACGAGAAACCTCCGATCTGTGCCTCTGGCTCGGCTGCGACATGCGCGAGCAGCTGGAAACCCCGCCGGTGCTGTACTCTCCGTGGAAAACAGAGTTTCTTGAAAAAATTCTCAGGGATTCGCAGGAGTTCGGCGACAGCGATTTGAGCTTTCTGCATGTGGACGTCGGGCGGTATGCGCGGACGGAATCGGCGCCGCAGGGCGCAGGCGACGCTCCGGACAAAACCGCCTCCGCCGCAGGCGACGGCAGCATCAACAGCGGAGATGCGGGGTGAGGCAGGACAGCCCGGTATCCGGGACCGAAGAAAATCCTGGAAACGGTTCAAACCGGAATTCTCCTGAAGGCGCGGATCAGGGCCGAAGCTGCGCGGACGGCCGGAACGCCGAAAACAGGCCGGCGGCCGGCGCCGGGGAGGCTTTGTCCCCGAAGGATGCTTCATGCGGCGATGCGACATCGGACTCCGACTCCGGCGACGGAGAGAGGTTTTCCAGGAACGGATCTGAGAAAAGTCCGGCGGAAACCCAGGAGCATGATGGCGCGTCGGCCAGTACAGGTCAGAGAGGACAGAGCGCGCCGCCCGAAAGCGCCGCGGAGCCTGGCAGGTCGGACAGTTGCGCGCTGATCGCGACGTCCGGGACTGACGCCGGGGATGATCTGTCCCGCAACGCCGCCTGCGGCGACTCCGCAAACGGCGCTTTCGTCTGGGACGAACAGCTGCAGAGAACCGCCGGCAGAATTCGTTTCGGTCTGAAGGTTCAGCTGTGGATCCTTGGAGGCCTTACCGCGCTGGCCTGTATCTGCTTCCTGTTCATGATCTTCTCGACTTTCAGGATCGTGTCCATGGTTTACGAAGGGACGCTGTCGCTTTTGGAACAGTCCGTCAAGCCGCTGATGTCCTTTCTTGACGCCGGGGTCTACGACGCTGACAGCTTTGCCGCGCTGCTGAAATCCTATGCCGGCATCGCCCGCGACGTGACAAGCGTCTGGCGCCATACCGTCTTCGCTTTCTTCGTGATCCTGAGCATTCCTGCGGTTGTCACCGGCATCTACAGCGTCGCCGCCTGTCTCAGCGCCCAGCGCCTCAAGATCTGCTTCCTGAAGGCCCGGCAGTACATCTGGTCCTCCCTCTGCGGGCGGATCAGCCTGCTGGCCGCAGTAAACGCCTCGGCGTGCGCGCTGACGGTTCTCAGTCTGCTTTTTGTCCGCAGCAGTCTGCTGCTGCTTGCCACATTCAATCTCTGTCTCCCGCTGACCGTCTGGCTGATGCTGCGGTATTTCACGGTGCGCATCGCCCTTAACGCCGTAACCGACGGTCGCCAGCCCAGCGCTCCTTCGTTTATGGCCGCCGCCGTATGGGTCGGTCTGACTCTGGCGCTGCTGTTTGCGCTGGATACCCTGCTGCTGCCGCTGGCGGCAATGCTGCCGTTTTAAATCCGCATCCTGGGATACAATCTCCTCGGTGCCGAAATCGTTTCCGGGTGTCTGATCTTTTCGCCGCTTTCATGATCCCAGGGCGCTTCTCTGGCTGAAGAGCTGCTCCCTGACGCTGCGGGTGACCAAACAGCGGCGCAAGCAGCTGTCTTCCGCAGCAGGCGGCTGAAATCTGGTGCCATAAACCCTTGCGCGGCAAGGGGTGCGACGTTTTATCGGATTAGAAAATTAGTATGCATATCGATGGAACACGGCTGCCGAGGGCCTGACGCCTGCCGGCGACATTCCGCAGCAGACGGCTGAAGTCTGTGCCATAAACCCTTGCGCGGCAATGGTTTGCGATGTTTTATCAGATTGGAAAATTAGTATGCATATCGATGGAACATGGGCGCCGAGAGCCTGACGCCTGTCTGCGCCATTCCGCAGCAGGCGGCTGAAGTCTGTGCCATAAACCCTTGCGCGGCAAGGGCTTGCGATGTTTTATCGGATTAGAAAATTAGTATGCATATCGATGGAACACGGCTGCAGAGGGCCTGACGACTGCATGCGGCATTCCGCAGCAGGCGGCTGAAATCTTGTGCAATAAACCCTTGCGCGGCAAGGGTTTGCTACGTTTTATCGGATTAGAAAATTAGTATGCATATCGATGGAACACTGGTGCCGAGGGCCTGACGACTGCATGCGGCATTCCGCAGCAGGCGGCTGAAATCTTGTGCAATAAACCCTTGCGCGGCAAGGGTTTGCTACGTTTTATCGGATTAGAAAATTAGTATGCATATCGATGGAACACGGGTGCCGATGGCCTGACGACTGCATGCGGCATTCCGCAGCAGGCGGCTGAAATCTTGTGCAATAAACCCTTGCGCGGCAAGGGTTTGCTACGTTTTATCGGATTAGAAAATTAGTATGCATATCGATGGAACACGGACGCCGAGAGCCTGACGCCGGCCGGTTGAATTCCGCAGCGGATGGATAGAATCGACAGCAGCCTTGCGTCATGCGGGATCAGTCGAAGCCGGAGTTTTGTTCGTCAAACTCCAGCTTCCAGTTTAAAATTTCAGATCCTTAAATTTTCGGTCCCGGAATTTCGAATCCGCGCCCGACGTTATTGCTCCGAAGGCTTCAGTCCGCTTATGCGGCGGGCTTTTCTGATCTTCAGCACCGATTTTACCGCCAGCGTCATCAGCAGAGCCGTCAGCAGCAGCAGCACGGCGCAGATCACCACCAGCATCAGCGCGGTGGAGGAGCTGGTCATCATCATGCCAAGACCCCAGCAGCTCATCACCGTCATGAAAATCATGGGTATGAAGGCGATGTAGGAGCGGCTGCGGTACTTCAGCAGGAAGAGTGAAATGCCAAGGAGGGTCAGCGCCGCCAGAAGCTGGTTCGAGGCGCCGAATACCGGCCAGATGGCTCCTGCCTTGCCGGAAACGCACAGCAGCACGGCAACCAGGACGATGATGACCGAGGCGACGTAGGAGTTGGACAGGAAGCGTCTGGCCGCAGGCAGGGTCTGAGGACCGCTCTGTCTCCGGTCGCTTCTGCCAAGAAGGATTTCCTGCCATATGAATCGGCCCAGACGGGTGGCGGTGTCAAGGGAGGTCATCATGAACGCGGCCAGCACCAGGGATATGAACGGACCGGCCACCTCGGCGCTGAAGCCCAGAGCCGACGAGAAGGTGGCGATGCCGCTGGCGAAAGCCAGCTGCGGTTTGGCCACAGCTGCGGTGAAGTCGCTGCCGGAAAGATAAATCACGGAGATCAGAGAGATCACTCCCAGCACGCCCTCCAGCAGCATTCCGCCGTAGCCCACCAGCTGGATGTCCTTTTCGGAGCTCACCTGCTTGGAGGTGGTGCCGGAGGCCACCAGAGAGTGGAAGCCGGAGCAGGCGCCGCAGGCGATCACGATGAACAGGGTAGGGAACACCGACTTGTCGGCGCCTGAGGGCAGATGCACCACCAGACCATGGAAGGCGTCCTGGGCGATGTGCGGATTGTAGAGCACAATGCCGAAAAAGCCGATGACGAGCATGGCGTAAAGCAGGAACGAATTGAGAAAGTCTCTCGGCTGCAGCAGCCACTGCACCGGTGTTACGGAGGCGATGAACACGTAAACGCCCAGCACCGCAAGCCAGATGATGCTGCAGGCGCCATGGCTCAGTTCAAGTCCGAAGTAACTTCCGATGGCCGTCAGATCGCAGGGCAAGAGCATGCCCACGTACACCGTCAGGAATGTCAGCGGCACGAATATCAGAGAGGCGGTCAGAACGCTGAGAATTCCCTTGTTGACGAAGAAGCCGTAAACCGGAGCCAGCAGAATGAAGATCAGCGAGGCTGTGGCCGCCGACGGCGTGGCGATGAAAATTTCGGCCGTCATCAGGGCGAACATGGCCACCACCAGCACCAGGGTGGTCCAGCAGAAAATGGAAAACAGCATTCTGCCGGCGTAGCCGATGAGCTCTTCTATGACGCTGGAAATCGACTTTCCTTCGTGACGGACCGACAGAAACAGCGCCGCGAAGTCGTGCAGTCCGCCGAAGAACACGCTGCCCAGCAGGATCCACAGAATCGCCGGTCCCCATCCCAGTTCCGATGCGAAGATCGGACCCAGGATGGGACCGGATCCCGCGATGGACGCGAAGTGGTGTCCGAACAGCACCGCCGGCCGGGCCGGCGTGTAGTCCACGCCGTCGTTTCTGGTGTGCGCCGGGGTGGGCCGGGACGGATCGACGCCCAGCACCCTGGAGATGAATTTTCCGTATATGAAATAAAACGCCGTGAAGTAAACCACGGCGATTATCAGCAGTAGACAGCCGCTCATAGTAAATAATCTGCCTGCAAATCAAACAAAAATACAAAATTGTGAACCAAATCAATGGCATCGCCGATTATAACTCAAAACTGCCCGCCGCTTCACAAAATTGCCTTCAAGACGTCCGGAATTTCGCGGTCAGAGCGGGGCGGAGACCGGATATGGGCGCTCAGAGCGCAAAATTTCCCGAAACCGGCGGTCCCGGAGACGGAACGGGGCCGGAAGCGGAACCTCGCGCCCGGCATGCCGGCTCCGATGGACGGGTTCCCGCCCCGCCGATCTCATGACTCCCGGCTCTCGCGTCTTTTGTGGCACTTTTGCGCATCCCTGCCGTTTGATATAATGAGGAGGTTGCAGAAGTTCGGATTATTGCTGTCGATTAGGGGGAAAAATGTCTGGCAACGAGGTGAGGACTCAGACTCTGCCTTTCACATGTCTGTTTCTCAGAAGCGCGAATCTCGGAGACATCGAGCGGGCGCTTGACGAAAAGACGCAGGCCTACAAGAGCTATTTCTACAACAGCGCTCTTATCATCAACATCCAGGAGGTCGACGATATTCCGGACATTGCCGAGATCAGAAAGATCACCGACAAGTACAATTTCATTCTGGTGGGATTTTCCGGGGTCAACGACAGGAACGACATCAAGGTAAGAATTTTCAACGCCGGCTATCCGGTGTTCAACGCCCTGGGCGCCCGGGACGTGCCTCAGCCCCAGGCCGCCGCGCCAAGCGCTTCTGCCGCCTCTGCGACTCCGGCTCAGGCCGAGCCGCAGGTGAAGGTGGTGACCCAGGTGGTGTCCTCCTGCGGCAACACCAAGGTGGTGGAGGGCAACGTCCGTTCTGGAACCGAGATCAGAGCCGCCGGCTGCTCCCTTCTGGTCAAGGGCGACGTCAGCAACGGCGCCGTGGTGTACGCGGACTACGACATCACGGTGCTGGGGGCTCTCAGAGGCAAGGCGCTGGCGGGAGTCAGGGACGAGAACGAAGATGCCCACATCGTGTGCATGAATCTTGATGCCGAACTGATTTCCATCGGCGGCATCTACAAGCCCGGCGATGCCATCGAGCCCCAGTTCCGTCACAAGGCGGTGCAGATCAGTCTTGAGAACAACAAGTTCAAATATTTTGATTTTAAAGAAAAGGAAAAATAGTTTATGTCACGCGTAATCGTTGTAACCTCAGGCAAGGGTGGAGTAGGAAAAACCACGACCAGCGCCGCGATTGCAACCGGTCTGGCCATGAAGGGCCACAAAACCGTGGTAATTGATTTTGATGTGGGATTGCGCAATCTGGATCTTATTCTCGGGTGCGAGCGCAGAGTCGTATTCGACTTCATCAACGTCATCCAGGGGGATGCCAATCTCAACCAGGCTCTGATCCAGGACAAGCATGTGGCCAACGGCCAGCTGTACATTCTGGCCGCCAGCCAGACCAAGGACAAGGACGCCCTGGTGAAGGACGGGGTGCGCCGCGTCATAGGCGAGCTGAGGCAGATGGGCTTCGAGTACATCATCTGCGATTCCCCGGCCGGCATCGAGCAGGGCGCCCTGATGGCGCTGTACTTCGCCGACGAGGCCATCGTGGTGACCAACCCCGAGGTCTCCTCCATCCGCGACTCCGACCGCATTCTGGGCATCCTCTCCTCCAAAAGCGAGCGGGCCGAAACGGGCCAGGAGCCCATCAAGGAGCATCTGCTCATCACCCGCTACGATCCCAGCCGGGTGGCCGTGGGCGGCATGATGTCGGTGGAGGACGTCTTTGAAATTCTGAAGGTGCCTGTGCTGGGCGTCATTCCCGAATCCCAGGACGTCATCGACGCCTCCAACAAGGGCGAGTCGGTGATCATGAACAGCGAAAGCCGCGCCGGACAGGCGTATCAGGACACGGTGGAGCGTCTTGACGGCTCCAACATCCCGATGAGATTCACCGAGATCGAGAAGAAGCGCGGACTGCTGAGCCGTATATTCTCTAAGAAGTAGCAGGGAGATAGGTCATGGGTATTTTTGACGTGTTCCGCAAGAAGAACGACAAGCAGTCTTCGGCGCAGATAGCCAAGCAGCGAATGCTGGAGATCCTCATCACGCATCCGGTGGAGGAGGGCAACGATCCTTCAGAGCTCATCAAGAAGATTCAGATCGCGGTGCTGAAGGTGCTCAACGAGCATTACCAGGCCAACATCGACATCGGCAACGTATGCACCAACCTCAAGAAGGAAAACGACACCACCTACATTGATCTGCAGGTCAATCTTCCTGATCTCGGCGGCGAGGTCAAGGTATCCATTCCGGACAATGGCGCCGGCGGACGCTGATCCGTCTGTTTCTGCAGTTCCCGGCCCCGTGGCCGGGGCATGCCGTTTTTCGCAGCCGGAATGATGGGAATCACTCCGGTTTTTTGTTGTCCATGCAGCCTTGGCGATGAGACATGACCGGGCAGGACATGGGCAGGAAAGATCGCGGGCATCGGCCTTTGACGCGCGATCCCTGAGGTTGTTATTTTGTATGAAGTGCATCGTTTATCGCAGTCTGAGCCATCCCGGGGCATGGCTGTATTCGGCAAAGCCTATTGGCGAGCTGCATCTGCCCGACGAGCTTGCAAAACTGCTGGGCAGAACGCGGGAAATCATGGCTTTCGACACTAAAAAGGTGGGACGCCTGGTTCAGGTTGACCGGGATGTTCTGGCGCAGGCGCTGGCATCCCGGGGCTATCATCTGTGTCTCAGGGAGCCCGACGAGGTGGAGAAAATGCTGGATGAAAAATTCGGCGGGACGGGGAAACGAGGCGCCGGCCATTCATGACGCCGTGTTTTCAAGGCAGGCGTTGAGATCGTTCGACCGGCGGGGCGCCAGAAACAGGTCGCGCGCGACGGCGGCGTTCTGGCGGCCGACGGCTGTTGCAGGAGGTTCAATTGGGAAAAACCATCAAAGTGAATTTCAGAATCGACTCCGATCTGAAAAAACAGGTGGACGAGCTGGCGAAAAAGCTGCACATGAGCTTTTCGGCGCTGATGAACGTTTACGCCGCCCAGCTGGTTCGGGAGCAGAAAATACCCTTCGAGATCTCGGCTCTTCCGGCAAGGCCGTCCGAGGATCGGAAGGCGGATTCACAGCAGGCCTTCTTTGACGGAATTGAAGGCGACGACGGGGATGACGAAATCATCGGCGACGGCGTGACCGCGGAGCAGATGAAAAACTGGCTGAAGAAATAGCCGGCGGGTTGTTGGGAACATTTTGACGTCTGTCACACTCTCAATTGTCAGGAGTGAGATGCACGACTCTTTGATATTTGCGGGGAATTCATGAAAAAATTAATCGCCATCCTGATACTGGCCTCGGTCCTGGCGGGAGTGTGCTACTGGCGCTTCGCCCCGGAGCCGGAGGCCCGGCGCCAGTACATGACCATCAAGGTGAAGCGCGGCGACATCGTTTCCGGAGTGGAGGCCACCGGCACTCTTGAGGGATCCAAGCAGGTGAGCGTGGGCGCCCAGGTTTCCGGCCAGCTGCAGAAGCTCTATGTGGACACCGGCGACGAGGTCAAGGCCGGCATGCTGCTGGCACAGATCGACTCCCGCACCCAGGAGAACAGTCTCAAGGACGCCCAGGCCCAGCTGAGCACCTACCGGGCCCAGCTCAACGCCGCCAAAGCCTCTCTCAAAAAGGCCCAGCTGGAATACCGGCGCCAGGAGCGGCTTTCCGGTCAGAACGCCGGCGCCCGGGCGGATTTCGAAGCCGCCGAGGCCGCGCTGGAATCCGCCAGGGCCCAGGTCACCGTGGTGGAGCAGCAGATCCAGCAGGCCATCGTCAAGGTGGACACCGCCAAGATCAACGTGGGCTACACCCAGATTTCGGCGCCCATTGACGGCGTGGTCATCGCGGTGGTCACCGACGAGGGCCAGACCGTGGTGTCCAACCAGACCGCATCCACCATTCTCAAACTGGCCAAAATGGACACCATGACGGTGAAGGCGGAGATCAGCGAGGCCGACGTGGTAAAAGTCAGACCCGGCATGAAGGTGAACTTCACCATTCTCGGCCAGCCCTACCGCACCTTCACCTCCGTGCTGAAGAAGGTGGAGCCGGCTCCTTCCTCGGCGGCATCCACCACCACCACCTCGTCTTCATCGTCCTCATCCGCCATCTACTACAACGCCGAGTTCGACATTCCCAACGATGATCGCACTCTCCGGGTTTCCATGACCGCCGAATGCCGGATCATTCTCGACGAGCACAAGAACGCGCTGCTGATCCCGATTTCCTCCCTCAGGGGAACCGAGGGGGAGAACCGCTACCGGGTGTCGGTGCTGAAAAACAACCGGCCCGCCTCCGTCATCGTCCAGACCGGACTTCGGGATCAGTCCAGCATCGAGGTGCTCTCGGGGCTTGAGGAGAACGATCTGCTGATTCTGGGGGACGACGTGGAGACCGCCGAGAACGCCGCCATGGCCAACGAGAAGAACAAGAAGCGCAGAGGACCGCCACGTCTATGACCGAAGAAGAGAAAAAGCCGCTGCTGTCCCTGAAGGAGGTGCGGCGCTCCTATCCGTCGGGAGATCAGAAAATCGAGGTGCTCCACGGCATCAGTCTTGACATCTACCAGGGGGAGCTGGTGGCCATCATCGGCGCCTCCGGCTCCGGCAAGTCCACCCTGATGAACATCATCGGCTGTCTGGACAAGCCTTCTGAGGGGGAATACCTTATCGACGGAGTGTCCATCCGGACCCTTAAATCCGACGATCTCGCGGCCCTGAGGCGCAACTATTTCGGGTTCATTTTCCAGCGCTATCATCTTCTGTCCCATCTCAGCGCCGCCAGCAACGTGGAAATCCCGGCGATTTATGCAGGAGTCGGTGGAAGCCGGCGCCAGGAGAACGCCATGAAGCTGCTGGAACGGCTGGGACTGGGGGACAAGACGGAGCATCTGCCAAGCCAGCTCTCCGGCGGCCAGCAGCAGCGGGTCTCCATCGCCCGGGCTCTGATGAACGGCGGACAGGTGATCCTGGCCGACGAGCCCACCGGCGCCCTGGACACCAGAAGCGGCCGTGAGGTGATCCGCATCCTCAAGGAGCTCAACGCCGCCGGACACACGGTGATCATAGTGACCCACGATCCGTCCATCGCCGCCCATGCGGGAAGAATCATCGAGATCCGCGACGGCAACGTGATCTCCGACCGGGCCAACGACAGCATCACCGAGCCGCTGACAGCCGAGGAGACGGACGGGGCGGAGCGGGATCAGGCTCCGGATCTGAGTCTGTCCGCTCTGGGCTCCCTGGCCGCCGCCGTGTCGCGTTTCCGGGAGGCCTTCAAAATGGCCTGGATCGCCATGGTTTCCCACCGCATGCGGACCCTTCTGACCATGCTGGGCATCATCATCGGCATTATGGCCGTGGTGTCGGTGGTGGCGCTGGGCAAGGGCGCCTCCAAACGGGTCACCGACAACATCAGCGCCATGGGCACCAACACCATCAGCATTTTTCCCGGCAAGGACTGGGGCGACGTCCGGGCCAACCGCATAAAGTCCCTGTCCGTCTACGATCTGGAGGCCCTGCGGGGAGAGATTTACGTGGACAGCGTTACTCCCACGGTGACCTCCTCGGCGGTGTTCTACTATCAGACCGCAGAGGCCAGCGGGCAGATCAACGGCGTCAGCGATCAGTACGCCCGGGTCAAGGGCATCAAAATGGCCTCCGGCCGCTTTTTCGACAAGTCGCTGGTGAACGAGCTGGCCCAGGTGGCCGTCATCGACGACAACACCCGCAAAAAGTTTTTCCCGGACACTGATCCGCTGGGCAAAATCATCATTCTGGGCAAGCTGCCCTGCGTCATCATCGGCGTCATGGAAAAGGAGGAGTCGCCTTTCGGCAATCCCGACGCGCTGAAGGTGTACATTCCCTACACCTCGGCCATCTACCGGGTCACCGGAGACAACCATCTCAGCACCATTGTGGTGAGAGTGAAGGACGGCTGGTCCAACGCCGTGGCGGAGCAGCAGATCACCAACTTTCTCACCATCCGCCACAACGCCAAGGACATTTTCACCAGCAGCAGCGACACCATTTTGAAGACCATTCAGGAAACCACCGGCACACTGACGCTGCTGGTCTCCTGCATCGCCGTGATCTCCCTGGTGGTGGGCGGCATCGGCGTCATGAACATCATGCTGGTGTCGGTGACGGAGCGCACCAAGGAGATCGGCATCCGCATGGCGGTGGGGGCCAGAAAGTCGGACATTCTGCAGCAGTTTCTCATCGAGGCGGTGCTGGTGTGCATCATCGGCGGCGTGCTGGGAATTTTCTGCTCCTATATGGTGAGCGTGATCTTCTCGTACTTCGTGCAGTCCATGAGCATGATGTTCTCCATGTTCTCCATTGTGGCGGCGGTGACCTGCTCCACCCTTATCGGCGTGGTTTTCGGCTACCTGCCGGCCAAGAACGCGGCCCGGCTTGATCCTATCGTGGCCCTGGCAAGGGAGTAAGCTATGAAACACATTTCCATGCGCAGAACGCTCGTCCCGCTGGCGCTGGGACTGGCGCTGACCGCATCATCGGGCTGCGACATTCTCCGCAGCGAATATCAGCGCACCGATGCGGTGAACACCGCCGGCGCCTGGAACGACGAATCCGGGTACGAATCGGTGATGCGCAGTCCCGAGGGCAGCTGGTGGCTTGATTTCGAGGATCCGGTTCTGACCGGGCTCATAGAGCAGGGGCTGGAGGCGGGAACCGATCTGAAGTCCGCCGCCAAGACCCTCCAGATCGCCGCCTACCGGGCCGACATCGAGGATCTTTCCCTGCTGCCGACGCCAAACGCCAGACTGTCCTCCTCCAAGACCTGGGATCACGACGGGCGCAAGTCTCCGTCGTCATCCGCCTCCCTGGGCATCTCCTACGAGATCGATCTTTTCGGCAGGCTCAAGGCCCAGCGGGATGCCGCCCGTTTCGCCTACGAGGCCGGCTACGAGGACTATCAGGCCGTAAGGCTGGCCCTGACCTCCCAGATCGCCTCCGCCTACTGGAAGACGGCCTATCTCAACGACGCCATGGCCAGCGAGATGGAAAACGTCAGGGAATACGAGGTGCTCATCAGGCTTGCCAAGCTCAAGTATGACGAGGGCGCCATCTCTCTTTACGACTACAACCGCACCAGGAGCCAGCAGCTGAACGCCCAAAGCAACGTGGAAACCTACCGCCGGCAGCTGGAGGAGTCTACCGACGCTCTTCTTCTGCTGCTGGGCGCCGACAGCGCAGGCGAACTGAAAACCGATCCGTCCGCCTTCACTCTCAAGGGCCGGAAGGTGCCCCGGATCAGGCCCGGCATCCCCGCCGACATTCTGGAAAACCGCCCGGATCTCAGATCCGCGGAAAACTCTCTGAAGTCGAAACTTGCGGAATTTGATGCCAGCGCCCTGAGCTTCTTTCCGACGCTGACTCTCACCGGAACGCTGGGCGCCGGTTCCCCGGCGCTGCTGAAATTCTTCGATGATCCGTATCTGTCAGTGGCGGGAACTCTTGCGGCGCCGTTTCTGAACTACAAAAATCTGACCCTCAACCGCAACGTGTCAAAGGCCACCTATGAAAAGGCGGTGCTTGATTTTGAAAAGACCCTCCGGGGGGCGCTGTTCGAGGTGAAGGAATATCTTGTGCAGCTGGAGACGGGCAGAGCGCGGCTTGAGAACACCGCAAAGGCCCTTGAACTGGCGGAGGAGAACGACCGTTATTACAAACTGTGGTACGAAAGCGGAAAAATGAGCTACGGGGATTTTCTGGACAACCGCAGAACCCTCAGAGCCACCGCCGTGGAGTATCTCAACGAGCTGCGGGGAGAGCTGGAATCCTCCGCCATGCTGTACAAGGCTCTGGGAGGCGCGATGCGATGATCCTGGAACAGGTGGTGGTGAAAGGATATTTCGGTATCCGCAGTCTTGATCTCAGGCTGGATCGGGTCAACGCCCTCATCGGCGAGAACGGATGGGGCAAAAGCTCCCTGTTCAACCTGCTGGCCAGGGTGTTCGGCAACGGCATGTCCCCATGCCGCTTCAGCGCCGAGGACTTCTACATCGACGAGGAAACCGGCGAAAGCCTGACCCATATGGAGATCAGGCTGGTGTTCAGGGAAAGCAGGACCGGGCAGATGGAACGATCCCTGTCCTTCCGGCACTTCCGGCCATTCGTGCAGCGGGGACGGGACGATTTCTGCAGAATTCACTATCACATCTATGCCCAGCGCAAGGGGACCAGAGTGTCCACCCGCCACTGCTTCTGCGCCTTTGACGGCGCGCCCATCCGCACCACCCGCCGGGCGGTGAGCCAGTTCATCGCCATGAGTCCGGTGTTCAGGATCCGCGACAGCCGCATGGACCGCTCCAAGGGGCAGATCAACTACAGCAACGAATGGGAAAAGAAGATTTCGGCCCTGGCTGACAAGCTCTCGGACGACGAGCAGGATCCTCTCGGACTTGATCGGCGCTCGGTGGACGAGGGCATCGAGGCGCTGAGCTTCATCATCGGCTCCTACATTCCGGATTTCCGCGAAACCCGCGCCATGCGCTACCGCTCGGCCCGGGAAATCGCCTCCCGGCCTCTGTCTCTTTCGGCCATGGGCACGCTGCAGAGCCTTTTCGAATCCACCACCCGCACCATGAAGCTCATCATGGTGATCTTTCAGGATGCGGTGCTCAGGGCCCGGGGGCGTCGCAGACTGCCAAGAGTCTGCTTTCCCATTCTCATCATGAGCGATCTGGAAAGCCGTCTGCATCCGTCGTACCTGATGATGTTCATGAACATTCTGGAGCATGTCGGCTTTCAGAAGATTTTTTCCACCTACTCCGGGGATCTGCTTTCCTGTCTGGGACTGTCGGACATGCGCCGGATGGTGCGCGACGAGCACGGCGACGTCAAATGCTACGCTCTTGGCGAGCGCGCCTTTTCCACCGACGACATCAGGCGTCTGGCCTCCCATGTCCGTCTGACCCGTCCCATGAGCATGTTCGCCCGGGTGTGGCTGCTGGTGGAGGGGGAGACCGAGATCTGGCTCATGCTGCAGCTGGCGGCCATCGCCGGCATCAATCTGCAGGCCGAGGGGATCCGGGTGATAGAATTCGCCCAGTGCGGCGCCTCGCCCCTTATCGCCTTCGCCCGGCAGTTCGGCATCAGCTGGCATCTGCTCTGCGACGGGGACGAGGCCGGCATCAAATACGCCGCCATCGCCCAGGGACAGCTCCGCCACGGCCAGAGGGCGGAGGATCATCTCACCAAGCTGCCGGAGGCGGACATCGAGCATTTTCTCTTCCACAACGGCTTTGAGAGCGTTTACCGCAGGGAATCCGGATACGGAGACGCGCAGAACATGGCGGTGAACAAAATCATCGAGCGGGCCATTCACCGTCGCAGCAAGCCGGGGCTGGCCATCAACGTGGTGGAGCGGGCGGATCGGCTGGGACCGGAGGGCGTGCCGAAGCTTTTGAGGGACATGTTCCAGCTGCTTGCGCGTCTGTCGCGGCATCCCGAAATCTAGCCCCGGTTTTTGATTTGGACCAAGGGTTTTGCCATCGGGCGGAGGTTTTTATGAGCCATGCGGCGGTATTCATGGATCGGGACGGAGTCATCAACGAGGATCGGGCCTATGTGCACCGTGTGGAGGATTTCGCCTGGATTGCGGGAGTCAAGGAGGCGCTTGGCATCCTGCGCGGCAAGGGCTATCTCCTGGTGCTGGTCACCAATCAGGCGGGCATCGCCTACGGCTATTACGCGCTGGAGGACTATCTGACGCTGACCGGCTGGATGCAGCAGGAGCTGGCCCGGGAGAATCTGGCCTTTGACGGAGTGTACTTCTGTCCCCATCATCCCACAAAGGGGCAGGCGCCGTATCTGGCATCCTGCCGCTGCCGCAAGCCGGGAACGGGCATGCTTGAGGAGGCCAGGCGGGATCTGGACATCAGCTTTGCCGATTCCTACATGGTGGGAGATCGGATGACCGACGTGGAGACCGGCAGAAACGCCGGCTGCAGACAGTCCTTTCTGGTGACCACCGGCAAGCCTCTGCCTGATTTTCAGGGGGCAACTCCCGATTTTGTCCGCCGCGATCTCCTGGCGGTGGCGACTGAGCTTCCTGAGGCCGGCCTGCAGCATGCGTGACGCGCAATGCGAAACTGCGGGCATCATCATCCGGCCCCGCGTCGCGAAGCAGGCGCCTTTCTGATCCGAAAAATGCGGGACGACCATCAGATGAACGGAATATCGGAGGCTGATCGCCGCGGGTCCGGAGGCGACCCGGGAGGCCGGGACTTCATGCCGCCGGCCGGAGCCGGGACGGACGACTGCCGCGCATGTCGCCGATCCGCCGCCCCATGTCCAGGCGAATGCCAGGGCCAAACCGGGCCAGATCGCCCCGCATGATCCCGATCATGATGGCGCGGATCAAGGTTAGAGACCCCGTTTCATGAAATGCGGCTTTGGCGTCGTCGTCCGCTGTAACCAAGATCTGCCCGGTCCGTTATCAGCGCAGAAAGGATTTTTAGAGTTTTTATCCGGCCTTCGGGCCGGGCTTTTAACAGGGTCACGATCATGGCTATCGATTTCAATGCAAACGCGCTTCAAAGATTTACCGAACTTTCCCAGGAGAACAAGGATCTTGCGGTCAATGTGAACAAGGAGACCAGCAGTCTCAGCACCACCAGAAACGGCCTCAGCGTTTTCAGAGGCAAGGCGTCGAAGATCGCCAACAACGAGGCCCGCACCGAGCTGCTCAAGTCCCTGGGCAGCGCCTTCGGTCTGTCAGGCATGGAGGAAAAGAACGGCAAGGTCACCTTCAGCCGCGAATTCATGCAGAAACTTCAGAAGCTTATCGGACCGGCCTTCAAAATGAGCGATTTCGGCGTTCCAGCCGCCGGCGGCGCCGTATCCTCCGGCAAGCCGCTGACCGCAAGACGCGTTTCCGAAATCATGGACAAGGTTAAGGTTTTTGCGGGCAGCAACAAGGAGTTCAACGCCGCCGAATATGAGCAGAAGCTGGCCAACGCCAAAAAGGAAATGGGTTTTGACAAACTGGAGGCGATCAAGGACGGCAAGGCTTTGAAAAAGGCCGAAGACAAGCTTTCCAGACCGCAGAAGGATGTTTTCGAAAAATTCCAATTCTACAGCAAATGTCTGGACTTTATCAAGAATATCGATACCATCTTCCGTCCTACGCCGGAGTTTGATGCCGAGCTGCTTTTGCGGGATGACAGTCAGGCGGACGAGGAAATAGACATCCCGGAGAAATTCCAGTTTCTGGATCCGGAAACCGGCGCATACAAAACGGTGCGCTCTTCAGCTGAAGTTTCTGAAATGGTCATGAAGCGTTGCGGAGGTCTTCTGCACCTGGAAAACTGCAGTTTCGATTTCGGGGAGGCAACCAATCTCAAGGACTTCGAGAAGATGAAGAACTATATCCGCGACCATCTGATCATGCTGACCAAGGGCGCCGTGGACAACTACTACAATGCGCAGATTCACGGCAAAATGGATGAATATGTCAAGCATTTCCGCGCGCCAGGCGCCTGCGTCGAAGCCCAGGTTACGAAGTTTATCGAATTCAATCAGAAGCATTTCCCGGCCAGGGAGGAGCATATGGACAAGGCCGAGGCGGCCGAACTCGTCAGAATTGCCAAAACCGGCGAGGATGTGCCGCTGCATGAATGCATTTTTGCGGAACTGGAAAGCCTTGCCGCAAATGAAAAATATGCGGATTTCGAATCATGGGAGGAGTATGCCCCGATAGTCAAGGAGCATCTGCTGGGAACCAGGCATCCGGTAACCGAGGTTGTGGACGACAACGGCAAGGCCAAGCTGGGCGGTGACAACAAGCCGGTGGTGAACGAGGTGACCGAGAACGGAAAGCCGGTGGTAAGACCTCTGACCGCCGAGGATATCGACCGCAACGGAAAACTTCTGTACAATGCCGTGTTCGCCTTCTAGCGGAAACGCTACCCGCGGCCGAACGGTCCGCGGATCGGCGATCGGACTGAAGTCAGTTATTTCGAAAAGCATTTGGGGGAATCGAAGCGCATGAGCAGCAGCGAAGAGATCATCAGGGCCTTCGGAAGCCGGTTCGGCCTTGATCTGGAACTGGACGAGAACAGCGCCTGCAACTTTGAGGTCGATGACGTTTTTGTCACCATAGTCGCCATGGACGAGATCGAGCAGATTGTTCTGATGGGAGACATCGGCGCTCCGCCGGAGTTTGAACACGAGAAACTGTTCAGACTGATGCTGGAGGCCAACTATCTGTACGGTTCCACCCGCGGTTCGACTATTGCTCTGAACGAAAGCAACGATCACGTGGTGCTGACCAAGTATCTTCCGCTGAAGCTGCAGTCGGAGGACAGCCTGTACAGCGAGGTCGAAACCCTGATCAGCGTATGCGAGATATGGCGGCAGATCATGAAGGATGTTTCTCTGTCTCCAGCGCCGGCGGACGGAGAAGAAAAGACGAGAGCCTCGGAGGTTCTCGGCAATTTCATGTCCGTCTGAACGCCTGGTCCTCCCCGGGCGCGCTGCCGGACAGGGCGGCAGACAGCCGCCGTCGGCGTCCGGCCTCAAACAACCGGTGTTTACGCTGGCAGGGCCTGCTCACGGCAGATCCGGTTCGACGGAAAAGGACATTTCACCAATGCGGCTGTGGCCGTTTGTCTGGAGCTGTCTTTCGCTTTCTTTCCTGCGGCAGGCCTTCGCGCCTGCCTTTCTCTTTTTTTCAGTGGACTAAAAAGCATGTGACAAATATAATAGTGATATTTTTTGATATGAACGTCATACGTACATTTTTGAGGATATAACGAATGCAGGTTTCAGTTGCAAATCGGTCCGAATTTTCAAGAGTCGCTACCATCACCGTACCGGCTTCGGACTTTGACAAGGAATACAACAAGAGTCTCAAGCAGCTTTCAAGAACCAGAAAGATACCGGGTTTTCGTCCAGGCAATCTGCCAAAGCCAATCACCGAAAGATATTTCGGCTCCGAGGCCATGAAGGAGGCACTCAACAGCATCACAGACAGAAACTACCGCGAATACCTGAAGGAGAAGCAGCCGAACCTGGCCTGCCGTCCGACCATTCAGCTCACCCAGGTTGAGTTTGGCAAGGATCTGATTTTTGATCTTTCGTATGACGAATTCGCCGAATTCGAACTGAAGAGCCTGGAGGATCTCCAGGTGACCAGGACCTTCTGCGAGATCACCGATAACGACGTCAACGACGTCATTTCCAATATCCAGCGCCAGCTGGGACATCTGGAGGATGTTGCGGAGGGTACCGCCGTGGAGAATGGCGATTTCCTGAAGATCAATTCCAGCCCAACCATCGACGGAGAGCCGGTTTCAGAGTACAAGCTGAACAACGCAAGCATTGTTGTGGGAACGGGAGAAGTCATTCCGGGATTCAGCGATCAGCTTCTGGGCCACAAGAATGGGGAGAAGTTCGAATTCGAACTGAAACTTCCGGACACGGCTCCCGAGAAGTACCGGGAGAAGATCATGAAGTTCGAGGTGGAGATCACCGAACACAGACGCATTGTTCCTCATGAGATCAACAGCGAGCTGTTCAAGCTGCTCAAACTCAAGGAAACCACCACCGTTGAACTGTTCAGAGACGAGATCAGACGGAACATCACCCGCGAAAGAGACAATCTGCTGTCCCAGATCAACCAGGCGCGCGTTTTCAAGGCTCTCCGCGAGGCCAATCCTGTCGCGATTCCCGATTCGGCCGTCAAGGAAAGGGCCGAGGCCATCTATGACGACATCTTCGGCAAACAGAAGAATCCTTCCCTCAAACGGAACGACGCCGTGAAGGTTTTCGGCCAGCGCGCCGAAAGTTTGGTCAGAGACGGTCTGCTCATGGATGCTCTCACCAGCAAGTACGAAATCAAGGTTACCGAGCAGTCCCTGGACGAATACATCCACAGGATCGCCTCCGCCTACGAGGAGCCGGAGCAGGTGTTCCATCATCTGAAGAAGGACCGGCGTTCCATGGCGAACTTTGGCGGCACCCTGGCTTTGAACAGCGCGGTGGATCTGGTGTTCTCCAAGGCGCAGGTCACCCAGGAAAATGTGGAATTCGGCAAGCTGGCTGACATTTACAGATCGCTGTAGTCCGCAATCAGTCCGTCATGCCGACTTCGCCGCTGCATGACGGCGCGATATACGAGCCGCGCTTCAGCGGCTCTGTTGATCCGCAGGAGGAACGCCGCGCCCGGCGTTCGGGCAACGGCGCCTGCGGTGTTTTCTTTATACAGGATTATCGTATGGACAGTTTAATTACCGATACTCTGGTGCCTACCGTTATCGAGCAGACATCAAGAGGCGAACGGGCCTATGACATTTACTCCCGCCTGCTGAAGGAGCGGGTGATCTTTCTCACCGGCGAGGTGGAGGATCACATGTCTTCCCTTGTCGTGGCTCAGCTGCTGTTTCTTGAGGCCGAAAACTCCGAGAAGGACATCTATCTGTACATCAACTCTCCCGGCGGCGCGGTGACGGCGGGTCTTGCCATTTACGACACCATGCAGTTCATCAAGCCCGATGTGCAGACCATCTGTATCGGCCAGGCCTGTTCCATGGGCTCCTTTCTGCTGGCTGGCGGCGCCGCAGGCAAGCGCTTCGCTCTTCCAAACTCCAGCATCATGATCCATCAGCCGCTGGGCGGTTTCAGAGGCCAGGCGTCGGACATCCAGATCCACGCCAAGGAGATCCAGAAGACCAAGGAGCGACTGAACTCGCTGCTGGCGCACCATACCGGAAAATCCATCGAGGAGATTTCCCGCGACACCGATCGCGACAACTTCCTTTCGGCTCAGGAAGCCAGGGAGTACGGTCTCATCGACAAGGTGATCGAAAAGAGAGAGTAGATCCGATGCCAAGAAAAAACATTCCATACTGCTCCTTCTGCGGCGCCACCAAGGCCGAGCTTGACGGCAGACCCCTGATCTCCGGCATCGAGGGATACATCTGCTCCGACTGCGTGGAGAAATGCCACGAGATCCTGTTCGAGAACGAGGAGCTCAAGGCCCGGCATCAGAAGCGCCGTCCGGCCGCGGCATCTCAGATGTCCATGAAGAGCCTGCCTACGCCCGAGGAGATCAAGGCTCATCTTGACGGCTACGTCATCGGGCAGGATCACGCCAAGAAGGTGCTGGCGGTGGCGGTCTACAACCACTACAAGCGCCTGTCATCCGTCAAGAACGACGTGGAGATCAACAAGTCCAACATTCTTCTCATCGGTCCTACCGGCTCTGGCAAGACTCTGCTGGCCCAGACACTGGCCAGATTTCTGGACGTGCCCTTCGCCATCTCCGACGCCACCACGCTGACGGAGGCCGGCTATGTGGGCGACGACGTGGAGAACGTGATCCACCGTCTGCTGCAGAACTGCGATTTCGACCCCATCAAGGCCCAGCGCGGCATCATCTACATCGATGAGATCGACAAGATCGGCCGCAAGTCGGAAAATCCTTCCATCACCCGCGACGTCTCCGGCGAGGGCGTGCAGCAGGCGCTGCTGAAGCTCATCGAGGGCACCCTCGCCTCCGTGCCGCCGAAGGGCGGGCGGAAGAACCCGATGATGGACAACATCATGGTGGACACCTCGCGGATCCTCTTCATCTGCGGCGGCGCGTTTTCCGGTCTTGACAAGATCATCGAGAAGCGGATCAACGTCGACACCGGCATCGGCTTCAACGCCAACATCGATGCCGACCATTCCCAGGACATTACCCAGCTGTTCTCCCAGGTGGAGCCGGAGGATCTGGTCAAGTTCGGCATCATTCCCGAATTCATCGGCAGACTGCCGGTGATCACCGCTCTTTCCAAGCTGGACCGCGAAGCGCTGATCAGCATCCTCACCAGTCCAAAGAACGCGCTGGTGAAGCAGTACAAGGCGCTGTTTGAAATGGAGAAGTTCACTCTGGATTTCACCGACGACGCTCTTGAGCGCATAGCCGACGAGGCTCTGAAGAAGGATACCGGCGCCCGCGGACTCAGATCCATCATGGAGGATCTGCTGATGGACACCATGTTCCGCATTCCTTCCCTGAAGCACGGGGGCAGAGTGGAGGTGAACCGGGATGTTGCGGATCGCAAGTGTCCGCCGATCGTTACCGAGGATCCTTCTATCTCCAAGGATAACGGCAACTCCAGGCTGCAGGGCGACTCGGTCGCGGTCTAGGGCGTTTGCGCGCCGCGACAGGCAAGGGGCGCCGGGCGCCATGCCAGAAGGCGCGCCGTCCGAGATCCGCGCGCCGGGGGACTGATCTGGCGCTTGCCGTTGTCTTCCCCTTCACGTCATACAGGCCGCATGCCCTGGCGCGTTGCGGCTTCTTCTGTATTCATGTCTTGCCGTTCCTGGTCAGTTCCCTGGTTCCCTGCGTCTCTTCCGATCTCTGTCAGTTTCTTTGCCGCCTTGCCGGTCCTGCTGTTTGTCCTTTTGTTCATGCTGCTGTTTTTACCGGTAATGCTCCGCGCAGTACAGGATGGCGAATTCCTGAACCGCAGACAGCCCGTCCAGGCCGTCTCCCGAGCCGCTCAGCTCGTATTTGCGGGCGCCGGTGCGGTAGTCTCTGAGATATTTTCCGTCAGCCTCCAGCAGTCTTTTCCCGGTGCGGTAGTCTCTGATGTATCCGCCGTCGATTTCTATCAGCCTTTTGCCGGTTCGGTAATCCCTGATGTAGCGTCCGTCCATTTCAAACAGAATTCTGCCGGTTTTGTAGTCCCGCACGTGCCTGCCTCTGATCTCAAGCTTGCGGGCGCCGGTGCGGTAGTCTTTGATGAAGTGACCGTCAAGTTCCAGCACTCTGGAGCCTGTTCTGTATTCCCTGACGTAGACATCGCAGAGGCCGGCGGGAGCGAAGGTGGAAATCAGGGCGACGAACCCCAGAGCGATCAGAATGTTTCTGATGAATTTATGCATGGCGTGCCTCATGGTCTGAAAGTTGCGCGTATCTGTCTTTGGATGTTTCAGCTTCTGCTGATGTCTGTCTCTTGCGATGCGAAACTGATTTCTGGTTCATTTCTGCAGTCAGGCTCATATTTTTGTTCTGCGTAGTTTTCTTTTGTTGCGTAAATGTGTATAATAAATATGTTCGCCTGCGCCGATGGAATTTTCGCCTGGTACCGCAAGTTCATGATGAAAATTTCGCGTTGGCTGCTGGCGCCAGTCGGCATTTGCGCAAAACATGCTCCGAGACATTCGTTGGTGTTTCGTGGCTGGCGTAATTGCAGTATTGTTCAATTTGCATTGTATCATTGTCTCGGATTCAAATTATGGCGATACATAACAGATCACACCACAATCACGCTCTGATGTATTTAAACCGGCAGAGCAGAGATTGCTCGCTCGATAATGATTGTTATTTTCAAATTCCGGCAAAACCCAATATCGCAATTTCGGTCATGGACTGCTGCGAGTTTTTGAAAAAACTGCCGGATGAATCAGTGCAGCTCATCTGTATCGATCCTCCGTATAATCTTGAGTTGGCCATGTGGGACGTTTACGATAACTACATTGATTGGGCCGCAAAGTGGCTCACCGAGGCGTATCGGGTTCTGACCAAAGACGGAAATATGGCGATATTCGGCGGGATTCAGTTCCGCGATGCCAAATCAGGGGATCTGCTTGACATAATTCATTACATGCGTCACAACACCAAATTCAAACTCATCAACACCATTGTCTGGCACTATAAAAACGGCATGTCCGCCTACAGATATTTTGCCAACCGTCATGAGGAAATAATCTGGGTCGCAAAATCCGACAAATACTATTTCGATCTTGATTCGGTCAGAGTTCCGTATTCGGAAGAACAGTTGCAGAACGCTCTGAGAGACAAACGGCTCAACCCTGACAATGTCATTAAAGGAAAAAATCCCACCAATGTATGGGAAATTGGCCGGTTGAACGGCAACAGCAGGGAGAGAACCGGTCATCCGACCCAAAAACCGGTCGAACTCATTGAGCGGATAGTTAAATCCATGTCCTATCCCGGATCTGTGGTTCTGGATTTTTTTGCCGGTAGCGGAACAACGGGCAGAGCATGCATACCGTTGGGCAGGCATTGCCTCATGTGCGACAGCAATGAGCAGATCCACGAATTTTTCAGCAAACATCTGGAAAATCTGAAATCATCCTACCCCGGCGCAGAGTTCAACATGGTGTCGGATACGACTCAGATATCTGCTGTTAAAACATGGGGGATTGCATGAGCGTAAGTCAGTCAGGCAGGTTGTCTGAACAGCAGAAACAGACTCAGGCGAATGAATCGATTTTTCATGAGAAGGCCAGATCTCTGGACAAGAAGGTGGGCAAGGTGTCTCAAATGATGCCGGAACGTCTGAAAATATGCTTTCCTCGTCTGACCTTCAGATTTAGACCCGATCTTCCAAAGGATGAGGTAAACCGGGTTTTAAGCAGCATCGATCCGAGCCTAGGTCAGACGTTGTTTGTTCCGAATTCGAGCATCTGGCCTGATGGCGGAATAATCGAGGTTAAAGATGATAACGGATGCTGGCGGGTAGTCCTGGTGTCGGAAGCCAAGCAGCAGGGTAAGGACATGGAGAATATTCGCAATGGAGTGCTGGTAGGTAAAAACAAGGATCGCGATTTGATGCCTGCCGGCAATGCAATAGAACGGGCCTATAAAAACATAAGCGAATTTGCCAATTTCATGATTGGCGAAAAACATTTCCCCTATGTTCTTTTTCTAGAAGGATCCAATTTTCTGACTCAGAATATAGTTGTCACCAGACCGGACGGAACCACGGTGACGTTGAATTACACCGACGGAAAAATCAACCGCCTTGATCGGCTGACCGCATCAAATTTTGGTTTGCCAATCAACACTAATCTTTGCCAGAACAGATTTGCAACCGTCAACAATATGCTGCTGATGCTTCAGGCTGTTTCGATTTATACCAAGGGAGACGGGAGCCAGTGGAGCGAGGACGAGATGGCAGAAATAATGCTCGGCATAGCCAAAACATCATTGAAGGTTTTGGCTTCGGATCTTTTTGGACAACTGACAGAAGCAAAGTGACAAATTGCAGTATGGTTCAATTTCGTCTTTTGCACAATTTCGGGGCATTTAATGTGTAATGAAATCAAAGAAAACGAGACTTGTTTGGAAGAAGGCAATGAATTAGATTCGACCTGCGGAATTTCCGATGAGGAACTTACGAGGTTGTTCAAGGAATCCATCAGAATCGATGACGAAATTAGAAGAATAAAGGGGCTTCCCGTTGCCAGATACGACACAGAGTCTAATCGAGCCTATCTTGAATATCCGGATGGGAGGCGCGAGTATGTCGGTGACAAACGCAGCTCGACTTCCTGAGATTATGGTGTTTGCCGATCCAAACGGCAGCCGGCTGAACAATGAAATGATTGCGGAAATAATGCAAAGCATCTCCAAATCGTCGCTCAAGGTTTTGTCTTCCTACCTTTTCGGACAATAGTCGCAATAACGGTTCGTCATATCAGTCGCTGCCGTCTTTCTGTTCATGATCTGTGGCTGCAGATCGACATTTCCTCGTGTCATATACATCATCGCTCCCGCGCTTTGGCGCCGCATTGGCCTTGTCATCCTTTCGTTTTCGCCTTTCCTGTTTCAGTCTGCTCGTTTGGACGCCCCGGCCGTCCCGGCGGCTCAGGTTTAAAAAACAGGCCCGCTGTTGTATAATTCACAAAATCCGACAATGGGTTCAGAGCGCCGGCCGGTCAATGTCAAGACGGCCGATTACGGGCGCCGGAGCCTCAGTGGCTTCTTCTCTTTGGCGGAAGAAGCCGACGCAACACAAGAGGAATTATTACAATGTTAATGGATAAGATGAGACAGGGGGCCCAGAGCACCGCCGCGAAAATCATCTTCGTGGTGATCATGGTGTCCTTTGCTCTTGCCGGCATAGGCACATATGCGGTAAGAAAGCCCAACACCGATCCGGCTGAAGTGAACGGCGTCACCATCGATGCGATGAAGTTCGACATGACCTTCCGCCAGCAGCGTCAGAGCATGCAGAATCAGGCCGGCGAGCATTTCAGTCAGCTGCTGGCCGCAGATCCCCAGTTTCTGTCCAAGCTGAGAATGCAGGTTCTCAACAACATGATCGACAGCGTGATCCTGGATCAGCGCTCCGCGAAGGCTGGCTTCCACATCAGCGATGCCGCCATCCAGAAATTCATTGTGGAGGAGGTCGACGCCTTCAAGGTGGACGGAAAATTCAGCAACGACCGGTATCTCAGTCTCATCACCCGCGCCGGCTACGCATCCGCCGGCCAGTATGCCAGAGAGCTGAAGTACCAGTTTGTGGACGATCTCTATCAGAACAGCTTCACCAATTCCCAGTTCGTTCTGCCATATGAAACCGCTCATGCCACAGCCCTGTTCAGACAGAAGCGGGCGGTGGACGTCTACACTCTGAATCCTGCCGATCTGGTCAAATCCGTTTCCGTGGACGACAAGGCGCTTGCCGCCTATTACGAGGCCAACCGGAGCTCATATCTTCAGCCTGATCAGGTAAAAATCGACTACGTGCTTCTCAACCGTTCCGAGCTTGAGAAGGCGCAGACGGTAACCGACGAGGAGATCAGAGCCTACTACAAGGAGCACGCCGATCGGTTCACCGAGCCTGCCAAATTCCATGTGGAGCACATCTACGTGAACAAGGGCAAGGACGAGGCCGCTCAGAAGAAGCAGCTGGACAAGATCACCGAGGCTGAAAAGGCCATCGCCTCCGGAACTCCATTCGAGGAGGTCGCCACCAAATACTCCGAGGACGTGCTGACCGCCAAAAAGGGCGGCGATCTGGACTGGCAGCGTTTCGGCGTGCTTGAGTCCGAATTCGACGAGGCGGTGAGAAAGCTTTCCGTCGACAACCGCATTTCCGGCATAGTTGACACCAAGTACGGCTACCACATCATCAAGTTCATGGGCATCAAGGCCGACAAGGCCAAGCCTGTGGAAGAGGTCGCAGGCGAGATCAGAGGCTATGTGGCATCGAACAAGGTGGGAGACGAGTACGTCAAGGCCTACGACCGTCTGGTTAATCTTGCCAACGAATTCCCTGACGATCTGGAATCCATCGCAACCGAGCTGAAACTGGAGGTAAAACACTCCGAACTCTTTGACGAGAACACCACGGTGGCGCCTTTTGACAACCGCCAGCTCAAGCAGCTGGCCTTCAGCCAGACATTCCGCGACGACGCCATGAACTCCGAAGCCATCAGAATCGACGACGCCAACGCTCTGGTGTTCAGAGTCGCCGAATTCAAGCCTCAGTACGTCAGAAGCCTGGAGGAGGTCAAGGACAGAGTTTCCGGCGACTACCGCCTTGAAAAGGCCAAGACTCTGGCCGCCGGGAAGATCGGCGAGCTCAGGGATCTTCTGGCAGGTAGCAAGAGCGTTCATGAGTTTCTCTCCGCCAACTCCGTCAAGCTCACCAGCGGCAGCGAAATCGAAAGAATTTCCTCCGAATTCGATCCGGCGGTGGTGGAGAAGGCTTTCTCTCTGCCTAAGACCTCATCCGGTCTCAACGCCGGGGACGTGGACGGTCTTGACGGCAACCGGTACCTGGTGGTGCTGAAGTCGGTGAAAGAGGAGGACGTTTCAAAACTCAGCGCCGATCAGACCATGATGATTAGCACCCAGCTGAAGCAGATCGGAAGCGTCAGGGACACCGCGCTCATGCGTCAGCAGCTGAGAGAGGATTCGGACATCGAAATCAACTCCTTCGCTCTGAAACAGTACGAGACCCAGGACAATTCGGATCAGGTGAACTGATCCTTTCCCGGTCTTCGCTCCTCTCCCGTCAGGTCTGATTCTGACGGGGGAAACGATCCCGAGAAAGGAACCTGGAGCAGGGGGCCGGAATCCTGCGACTTCGGCAGTCGCGCCAAGTTCAGAAAAGAGTCTGAGTTGCGCGGGCTTTTTTTATGGTTTCAGACTGCCGTTCCGATGCTCGCTCCCATGGATCTGGTACCGGCCCGAAAAGGCTCATGCGGGCCGCTTCCCGCTGATCCGGCAGATTTTCTTAAGGTTCGGCTCTTCTTTCTGACGAAGATCTCCCGTTCGCCCCAGCCTGTCGAGGTTTTCGGACCCGACTGCGGCGGTTCTGGCGGCGCTATCGGATTTTCATCCGGTTTGTTTTTGCTCTGGGCGCGGTTTCTTTCATGGCGCTCTTTCATTCTTCGCTGTCTTTCTTTCCTGTCTTTCGTTTCTTGTTCCGCTTTCGGCGATTTCATGACTGAAATTGCTTTCACAGTCAAATTTCGGCTACCTGATTTGAATTTGCATGACTGATTGGGAAATTTCTGTTGTAGAATGAAGAACTGCGGGCTGAAACAACAAATACTACAAATCACGAAGGGATAAATAAATTGATAACCGTACTGCTGGTTGATGATCACGAGCTGGTGCGCACCGGGGTGCGCCGGATACTTGAAGACAGCGGAAACTTCAAGGTGGTGGGCGAGGCCACCACCGGCGAGGAGGCGGTGGCCTGGGCCAGGGGCAACAAGGCAGACGTGGTGCTGATGGACATGGTGATGCCGGGCATCAACGGGCTTGAGGCCACGGTCAAGTACCTGCGGGTTCGGCCGGAGGCGCGGATCCTGGTGCTTTCCATGCGCACCGAGGATCCTTTCCCGTCCAAGGTCATGCAGGCCGGAGCCTTCGGCTATCTCAGCAAGGCGGCAAGTCCCGATGAAATGATATCCGCCATCAACACCGTGGCCCAGGGCCGCAAATATCTCTCCCAGGAAATAGCTCAGCAGATGGCTCTGAGCAGTTTCGACGCCAAAGAGAACGAAAACCCCTTCAAGGAGCTGTCCGAACGGGAACTTCAGATCACGCTGCTTATCACCAAGGGCATGAAGGCCGCCGGAATCGCCGAAAAGCTCTGTCTCAGTCCCAAGACCGTCAACAGCTACCGCTACCGGATCTTTGAAAAGCTTCACATTTCCGGAGATGTGGAACTGACCCGTCTTGCCATCCGCTACAATATCGTAAGCGAATAAGCCATGACCGGCGGCAATGCTGTTTTCGATCACCGCTCGTTCCTGAAGACCGTTCCGGATCTCCCCGGAGTCTACCGTATGTACAACGGTGATCGGACGGTGATCTACGTGGGCAAGGCCAAAAATCTCTCCAACCGTCTCCATTCCTATTTCGTATCGAATCTTCCCTCGGCCAAAACCAGGGCGCTGGTGTCCAACATCGCATCCATCGAGTACACCGTGACCCCCTCTGAGGCCGATGCACTGATCCTGGAGCAGAACCTCATCAAGGAGCACAAGCCCCGTTACAACATTCTCCTGCGGGACGACAAGTCCTATCCCTACATTCTGGTGACCGCGGACGAGTATCCCCGGATCCTCTCCCACCGGGGGCCGAAAAAGATCAGGGGCAGCTATTACGGGCCCTATCCCGACGCCACAAGCGTCAAGGAGAGCCTGAAGTTTCTGCAAAGCATCTTTCCCGTGCGCCAGTGCGGCAACAACACCTTTTTCGGCAGAAGCAGGCCGTGTCTCTACTGGCAGATGAAAAAGTGCCTGGGTCCCTGCGTGAAGGGACTGGTGTCGGACGAGGAGTACCGTCGCAACGTGGCCATGACCGAGCTCTTTCTGAAAGGTCGCCATGACGAAATTCTGCAGGATCTTACCGCTGAAATGATCAAGGCCGGAGAAGAGTGCCGCTTCGAGGAGGCGGCGGTGATCCGGGATCGGATCTTCGCCCTCAGAAGAGTTCAGCAGCAGCAGGTCATCGACGGCGACGGGGCGGGGGACGTGGACATCGTCTCCTCCGCCTGCAGATCCGCTCTTGCCTGCATCAACGTGATCTTCATGCGGGACGGTCGTCTGCTGGGCTCCTCCAACTATTTTCTTCCCTGCGCCGACAAGTCCCAGCTTCCTGAGATCCTGCGGATCTTCTTTGAGCAGTATTACCTTTCAAAGCCCGCCTTCGGCGTGCCGCAGGAGGTGGCGCTGGATGCCTCGGCCTCGGCGGGGGATCTGCGTCCTGACGAGGACTTCGCGAAAACCCTGTCCTCGGCTCTGGGGCAGACACTCTCCTTCGTCTCTCCCCAGCGGGGGCGGCTGGCAAGACTGGTGGAAATGGGACGCGACAACGTAAAGGCGGCTCTTGACGCCCGCCTGCAGTCATCGAAACTGCAGCAGGAGCGGATGGAGGATCTGGAGAAACTTTTCGCCCTGGCGCCTGGCAGCGTGGGACGCATGGAGTGCTACGACATTTCCCATACCTTCGGGGAGCGGACCGTGGCCTCGCAGGTGGTGTTCGGCCGTCAGGGTCCCGAAAACGGCAAGTACCGTCTTTACAACATCGCGGGGATCACTCCCGGGGACGATTTCGCCGCCATGCGCCAGGCTCTGGAGCGGCGGTTTCTGAAGGCGGATTCCGACGACGGGTTTCCGGACATTCTGTTTATCGACGGCGGCGACGGTCAGCTGGCTCAGGCCGAGGAAATCGTGTCAGAAACCAGGGAGAAATTCCCAGGCTACAATCCTCTCATTGTGGGCGTTTCCAAGGGTGAGGGACGCAAGCCGGGACTGGAGACCCTGCATATGGGCTACACCAGAGAGGAACTCAATCCGGCCCCCGACGCCCCCGCCTTTCTGCTGATCCAGCATATCCGCGACGAGTCCCACCGTTTCGCCATCACCAATCATCGCCGCCAGCGCAGCGCCCACAAAATCGTCAGCAGGCTGGAGCAGATCCCGGGAGTGGGAAAGAAAAAGCGCCAGGATCTGCTGAACCGCTTCGGAGGTCTCAAGGAGATCGCAAGCGCCAGCCGGGACGAGATCGCCAAGGTGGAAGGCATCGGCGACAAGCTTGCCGGGGTGATCTACGACTGGCTTCATCATACGGATTCCTCCTAGGATCCGGCCGCCGGCCGGGACATGCCTGAGGCAGGTTGTCGCAGGCATGTGGCTGGCGCCTGAGCAGGCTCTTGCGGCAGGCAGTCGACGGCGGGTTCGTCACAGGCCCGGCATTCCAGATCCTCTGAGGCTCGCACCCCGTGTCCCCAGGCGCGCTTTTGAGCGCCGCCTCCAGTCCTCCTCCTGTCTCTGAAACCGTCCAATCCGCCGTCAGTTGTGATATCTGCGTTGCGTTTCTCGTTCTTGCCTCTCATAGGTGCGGGGCCGAATGTGGTAAGATATGTCATGTTGCCGGATCGGCGTTTCCGATCGTGTTTTCGATCGCTTTTCCTAACCTTCGGCGAGTTTGATTTGTTTTAGCGGGAGACGGCGCCAAGGCGCCTTCTGATGATGGCAATACCCAAGCATATACCCAATATTCTCACCACCTTCCGGGTGATCCTGATACCGGTCTTCGTGATCCTGTGCTACGCCATGCAGAATCCGGATCAGTCCAATCCTTACGCCTGTCTGGTGTTCGGTATTGCCTGCATAACCGATCTCATCGACGGCTTTCTCGCCCGGCGTCTCAACGAGAACACCCGTTTCGGGGCCTTTCTTGATCCGGTGGCCGACAAGCTGATTGTCTGCACGGCTCTGGTGCTGATTGTCCAGAATTACTCCGTGGCCTCCGAGCTGATCTCCTATCCCGCTCTCATCACCGTGCCGTGCATCGTGATCATCTGCCGGGAAATCATCATTTCCGCCCTGAGAGAATGGATGGCTGAAATGGCCAAGCGGGACGAGGTTGGCGTCAAGTGGATCGGCAAGTGGAAGACCACCTTTCAGATGCTGGCCATTGGCGGCCTCATCTGGCGCACCGCCGACTGGATGGTTTACGCTTCGGTGGCGCTGCTGTACGTGGCGGTGATCCTTACCATCTTCTCCATGGTTCAGTACATCATCAAGGCCTGGGTTTATCTCATCAGGGACATCTGAGAGAAACTCACCGGTTTCATATGCATTTCACCGGCTTAGGCAGACCGCCTATTTTGGAGATCTGTTTGGCGGGCCCCTTGGGAAACAGCCGGTGAAGATATATGCTGTTGCCCTTTTCCTCGCCGTATTTCTCCTTTACCGCCTTGACCAGCATGCGCATGGCAGGGGTGGTGTTGTAGGCGCGGTAGAAACTTTGCACGAACTCTATCAGTTCCCAATGCTCGTCGGTCAGGGTTATCTCCTCCTCCTGCGCCAGCTCCTGGGCAATCTGGCGGTTCCAGTCCTGGTCTGACTTCAGGTAGCCTTCGCTGTCGCGGGGTATGTCTTCCAGCATTCGTTTTTCTCCTCTTTTTTCTCTGATGGTTTGGCTGGCTGGCTGATTTGCCTATCGGGAACAGGTACTTCGGTGCGTCAGACATCTTTGCCCTATACTGCAGGCAGTTGCTCCTTCCGCTTGCGTCTGCTGTGCGGGCTTCGGCTGGCGCGGGCGAGTTGCCGACGCAATGCGGCGGGAGGTTCAGGGTTCGCTGGAGCAGAGTCATTTCCGTGGTTGCTATGGCCCAAAAGCGCTACAGGCCGGGCAAAGCGGCATGTCTGATGGTGTCGGAAGTACCCGGCGTGCTTGGCTTTCAGGATTGCTTTTGCCTGATTTAAGCAGCTTTTTCGAAAAGTTGCTGACGAAATTTCCGTAAACCGACGGTATGATTTTTCCAAACTTGCCTGGATGTTCCCTTTTCAAAGCAAAATCAAAGTTTTCCTGTTGAGAATATAGATATGAGTCTTTGATTTATCAGATCAGCAAATTAGTTGGTTTTATGGAAAAATATTTTTATACTTGTATTATTCAGTTAATTCACAAATTAAATAATTGGTATTTCAATTGCGACAAAACTTTGTCGCTCAAAATGCCTTCCATTTCCTACTCTACCCTATTGCAGATAGCTTTATAGAAATTCTGAAAACTTGGAGACTTATTAACCTCAAACGTCATTTGGTCACTAATTTTATCTGCCCATTCGGATTTTAGTTTACCTATTTCCATATATGACATCTTTCGTTTCTGAATTTCCTGCATACCGCCTTTATAGACTACATCAGCCAACAATTCCCATGTACCACATATGCTGTCTTGTTTATAATCATGTAATATCTTCTTCTTATAATCCGGATAAGCTTTCCGTATAGCTGCCTCATCACCTAACAACCACGCTTCTACTTCCTCAACTGCTATACAGAAAACATAATCCATATTTATTGAATTTGTCTTAGCAATATTTTGTAATGATTTTTGGAATTCTTGTGGATCTTTGTCATCGTTATCGAGAACAACGATAAGAGAAGCGCTTATTCCTTGCAAACTTCTTTGGAACCCTCTCATGTAGGTTGCCAAATCATTCAGCAATTTACCTGTACGCGTTTCTTTTGCCGTATTTTTCTTTATAAAATGGCCTATGCCTTTAAATGATTTGCAATTATATGTGTTCTTAATATGTTTGCCAATGATTGTGTCCATAACCTTTTTTATAAGAACGGCACTTGACACATCTTCTACCAGAAACTGGAAATGCATGCTTTATGTTTCTCACCCAAAAAATTTACTATTCCAAAGATCTCCTAAATATGCTCCTTCTTCAACCATTTCTTTTACGAAATCGTAATCGGTTGCATTTTTAATTACTGAAAAACCGGTCTTATCTTTTTCTAGTACCCATATTTGATCAGGACGTAAGGCGTTTACGAAAAATGGACTGTGGGTGGTGACAAAAATTTGTTTGGAGAAGCCAGTTCCGACACTATTTGCAAGGTCAATGGCCAAATCTGATAAGTACTGGTGATATAATCCATTCTCGGGTTCTTCTATAAATACCAGCTGTCTAGGATTATTCTCGTTCATAAGCATATAATATGCGAACAGTTTTAGCGTGCCATCCGACATGCGGTTTGAATAGAAGGGCTTCTCAAATCCTTTCTGATAGAATTCCAAAACAATCTGTTTGTTTGGCATTTCTTTTGGCGCAATCCTGGTAATGTTTGGAATTTTGTCTTGAATTTCTGACAATACCTCCGCAAATTTCTTGGGATTTTCGCGATACATATACTGCGCAACATTATTAAGATTGCTGCCAATGCGATTCAGATATGGAGCCGGCGCGGTTGTCTGAACTTGTCTAGCGCTGGCTGGAGAAAAATAACACAAAAAACAACTTTTTAAAAATCGTAAAAATTTGTTTATGCGTTCGTATTGTTTAAATTCTCCAAGAGTGACAATACCTAATTTTTTTGTATCACTAAGTTCAATCTCAATTTTTTCTCCAACCGCATTTCCTGTTTCATCATCTTGACCTCCTTCGTTTCCGATATAGGCAAATCCTTTTCCATCCACAAGAGATAAAAATGTCAGAACGTATTCCCTGTTATCGACAGATTGCCTTAATCGCTCAGATATTACGCATGGCCGGTTAATGTTATCTGGTCCTATTGTAAGTTCGTATGTGATTGGCTGAGAATTATTGTTTTCCCTGTAACATATCTCGAATTGCATGTCGCATGAGGCGCCTTGAGATACAAGTTGGGAATATCCCCCTCGATTGTTAGAGTCGCAAGCAGTCTCAATATTTGAATTCAGACAGTCTGAAATAAAGTCAAATACATCTGCAAACGAACTCTTTCCTGTTCCGCTTGGTCCAATTATTGCGACTAAATCATCCAGCGGCTTGCTGTTTTTGTCAGCATGCGTATGTCCCATCTTAATATCTTTTAGGGGTCCGTAATTTTGCACGCGTAAACCAAGTATTTTTCCCATTTAAATATTTCCTTTATCATATGCGTGATTTAAAGATTAGTTCACAAATTTATGGCGGCATCCTAAATTCTTAATCTTTATTTCATACGTGTCTGCAACTGAATTTACAACTATACAGACTACTATGGGTATGTAGGAACTGTTGTTTCTACTCGGCTGATCCATGATTTTAAGATGGTTTTCAAGCAGTTCAATCTACTTTTTCTATTATAACAGATCTTGGTTGATCTGTAATCCATTAATATAGAGATTTGTTCAAAGAATCCGTGTGAACTTCTGATTTTTAAAATTCAGCTTTTAGTGACTACTGAAAATGTCTTTTTTAATAATTATCCAGAATTCTCCTAATTATACAAATTCAGTTATTCTGCCTGAGTCATAAATTTGCGAGTGCCTGATTTTAGGAGTATTTAAACTTCCTTGCGAGATAACTCCAAATAGCAGTGATGCGAATGGCTTGTGTGTAATTTGCTTTTGATCCTGCGCGAACATAGAATCATCAATTTCGACCGGTTATCTGTGTTTGCTCAGAGTATTCTCAGAGCAAATGCTAAAACCTGTTTACAAAAAACGTGTTGTTCGTTATCATAACATCCGTTTCATAAAGCGGATGGGTGGCAGAGCGGTTGAATGCACCGGTCTTGAAAACCGGCGAGGAGCAATCCTTCCTGAGTTCGAATCTCAGTCCATCCGCCATCTTCATGAACTTTCCATGCGGATAGGTGGCAGAGCGGTTGAATGCACCGGTCTTGAAAACCGGCGAGGAGCAATCCTTCCTGAGTTCGAATCTCAGCCTATCCGCCATTTCGACTCTGTCTCTCTCTGTTTTTTTTATTCCGTTCCTCATTTAGCCATAGTTTGCGCGACGCGATGACGTTTTTCAGCCTAGGGTCTCGTTCGGCTTTTACCGTCAATGGTGTTTTCCTATCCATCAGGTGCTTGCGATGCTTTTATGAGCTTGCTTGCAAGTTGACGCCTCGCGTCTGGGCGAAAATGTTCAGTTCATTTCGTCGACCTGCGGTACAACTGACGCTATAATTTCTGAGCAAGAATTCTCATGTCCCAGGCTTCCCATGCAAAGATATATTTATGAAATCAGAAACCGCTTGGATATTAGCCAAACGCAACTTGCGCTGATGATCGGAACCTCAGTCGCAACAGTAAACAAGTGGGAACGCGGGCATTCCCGTCCAGGTAAAGCCTGCCAGATGCTGCTCTACGACATTTGCCGGAACAAGGGAGTAAATCTGGAAGATCTTGTTCTTGCAAAGGTCGACAGCGTAGTGTCCTCTTTAAAGCCTGTGGCTGACAGCATGGTTTTATATCATGGCTCCAAATCAGGGATAAAAGGACCGATTGCTCCCGCAAGTCGCAGCCGCTGCGATTTTGGCAAAGGCTTTTACATGGGAACAGATCCCTCTCAGCCGTTAACTCTGATCAGTGATTTTGAACAATCCAAGTTCTATGTCATCCGTCTGGATCTGACGGGACTTCGGGTTATGCAAATTGCGCCTGATATCCAATGGGCAATGCTGGTGGCCTATTACAGAGGTAAATTGGATCCTGCAAAAGGCACCAAACTTTACCAGCGTTTCTCCACTTTGGCCGACGGGTATGACGTGGTTGTCGGGTGCATAGCAGATGATCGGATGTTCTATGTGCTGGACAATTTCTTTTTGGGCAATATTACCGACAAGGCTCTTGTAATGAGTCTGTCCGCTCTTGAACTTGGACAGCAGTATGTGGCGAAAACCGAGAAGGCCTGCAGTCATGCTGCGATAGAGGCCGAGATAGAATTATCCTGTCTTGAAAGACTGTTTCTTCGTGATGCAAGCGGGGCCAGGCGCGTCAGAGGCGTAAACCTGGCTAACGAAATTTGCAGACAGTGGCGGCGAGAAGGCCTCTTTTTTGACGAGATTCTGAATAATGGCTAGATGATGGAGATGTGTAAAATGGACTGCTTACAGTTAAAGTTTTGCGATATCCAAGGCCGATTATTTGAGCGATCCACCGCATTCGCCAGCGAAAGTTTTATCCGGGGTTTCATGAATTCGGAGGTTGCGGAGCATTTGGACTCTCCCTACAACAAACTTCAGTGGATGGGCGAAGAGTATCTTATGGAGGAACTGCAGGATGAAATCGCGCTGCAGGCGACGGGAGAAATATATAGCCCGGAGGTTCTGTACTGGACTGGGTATATTTACCGGTACTGGGCATGCTCCCGTTCTGAGAAAAGCAGGCAGATATACCGATGGGCGCCGGCAAGCGCCATGAGGCGCAACTATATGGCGTTTCACACCTTCGATCCTGATATCGCAATCGATGATCTGATGGAAATCGGAAGGCAAAGGCGACGGAAATAGCGCTTGCGTAAAGTCTTATTCTGACCGCAAGACGCATATTCGCTCATCTGACTGGCGCCATGATGGGGCGAGTTAAGCTTTCTCTGATAGGAAGCCAGGCGCAAAGGCGCGAGTATGCTGCCTTTTGAATTGTGAAAGTGTGGCAATAAGATCCTGTCGCTACGGATCAAATCAGCAACAAGTAGACTGTCGGAACAAAAAGAACCCGAAGATCATCCCCACCCCGTTGGCAAGACTTACGATGGCCGAACGCCGGATGACAGCCGCGGAAACTAGGCGCTCAGGCATCTTGTTCAAGCGTAAAACCGACAAAGCCACTCCTGAGAATGCCCGCCCAACAGAGCGGCATCTTCAGCATCCGGCCAACACCAACAGGCCAACAAATCCAAAGAATTCCGTCTGCATGCATGTCAGTCAAAAACGGATTTTGTTTTGTCTCCAACTATTACCAAAAGTCCGAAAAGACTTCGTGCTTCATAGAGATGAAGCAATGGGAACTGCTGTGCACAATGGACGCAAGTGTGAAAAACGGTAGATGAGTTTAGAAAAGATCGCTGTGCGTGCCTGTTCTCGTAAGATATAGGATAAGGTCGTTTTTTGATATTTCATAGATTAGAAGCCAATCTGGTGTAATGTGGCACTCACGACATCCTTTATAGTTACCCACTAATTTGTGATCTTTGTACTTCTCGCTTAATGGAAGCCCATAGGCAAGAGTATCAACGACACAGGTTAGTAAAGATATGTCATACCCTCGTTTTTTAGCCAACTTAATATCCTTTTTGAACAATGAGGTCGCAATGATACCGTATTTTGGCTTGTTATTCATCGTCGTCGGTTTCCATATCTTCCAGAAGTTCGTTGAATGAACTATAAACTTTTTTGTTTGCGTCTTTTTTTAGAGTTTCTACCTCATGAATGGCCATAATAGTGTCCGCATTGGGGATTTCGTACTGAATAACACTTTTCATGTAGTTCACAATGTTTCCTTTCACATTCTGGCCATGCTTGCAGACAATGCTTTTGAAAGTGTTGTAGACGTCTCTGTCCATGACAAATGAGCAAGTAACCAAATCGGATTTCATAAACACGCTCCATTGTTGATTGAATACGATGTAAACAAAGTAATATTACTAAGTAAATTCTACAATAAAAAAACAGATTTACAAGGTTCACGCAGGAAAACATACCCGGAAAGCGCAGTCGAACATGTCAGAACAGTTCAAAATTACGCATATCGGATCCTGTCGCTGGAACTGCGGGCAGCCGGTAGGCGCGTGTCATCAGCAGCTGCTCCATCTCCCGGGCCGATTTCGGATCGGGAAGCCTGATGGCGGTTTCATCCCGCGGCCCGTCTGACAGAAACCCCGCGCCGGCGTACCACAGGATCCTCCGATCTATGATGACAAGGTTTTCGTGCATGCCCCTGATCCTTTTGTGCGCCGCCTGCGACTTCAGCAGGCGTTCAGGCAACCGCTTCTGAGCCTCGGAGGTTATGAAGGTCACCTTCACGCCCCGGCTTTGGATCGCTTCCAGCGTCGCAAGCAGATCCGGAGGAATGTTTCCGCTTTCGTCATCCCTGGAGACCGGACGTTCTTTGCCAGGCAGGGACGCATCCGCGGCCGGCTCTTTTGCCGCGCGCGCGAGCAAATTCCTTCCCATGTCCGGAGCGGAGTCTCCGTCTGCGCATTCGGATTCGCGGATCCCGGGCGCCTCCGGCGTCTTTTCGTTCGGATGGGAAGCCGGAGGCGGGTCGGCATGGGGCGTTCGGGCGGAATCCTCCAGCGTCGGCGCGAAGACGAGGACCGTCTCCTTCGCCTCTTCAAGATCCTGCACCAGCGCCCTGCGGCAGCTACCGATGTCGAAGATGTTTCGGATGTCCGTCGGCGCCGTCTCGGGCCCCGCGCCGACGCGGTATCCCATCTGCCGGTAGGTTTTTATCCGCCGGTGGTAGCTTCTTTCCAGATGCGGGATCTGAATGTCCACGTAATCGTAGATGATCACGTTCCGCTTGCCTTCGTACTCCCGGTGCAGACGTCCCGCGTACTGGATGATGGCTCCGGACCAGCTGACCGGCATGGTCAGAAACAGAGTGTCAAGCCGCGGAAAGTTGAATCCCTCCCCGATGCAGCTGTCTACAGCCACCAGCGCGAGTTTCCCGCCATCGCTTTCCGTATTCGCGACGCTTTCAAGAATTTCCCGTGTTTCCCTTCTCTGCTTTTCCGTTGCTCCGCCGAGGATCAGCAGCACCTTGCGATCGTCGCCCTCAAGGCTTTTGGCAAGGCATTTGGCGTGCTCCCGGCGCCTGGTGAGAACCAGGGGAGTGCGCTGGCGCTTCAGACATTCCTCCACGTCCGCAATGATCATGGCGTTGCGCGCTTCTATGGCGGCAAGGCTCTGGTACATGTTCTGTGGATTGAAGTCGGCCGGGGCCGAGGCGGCGCAGAAGCGGGGAACCACGTAGTGGGGAATGTTCTGCCCTCTGATCTGCTCCAGAGCGCCAAAGCGGTGCAGCACCGGTCCGATGCTCATGAAGAAACGCATCTCCTGCCGATCTCTGCGCCTGGCGGTGGCGGAGAGTCCGTAGATATGCAGGGCGGAGGAGACGTCCAGAAAACCGTCGATGGCTCCGGCGGTGGCATGGTGGCATTCGTCCACGATGACCAGGCCGTAGCCGTTTGAGAGGATCTCCTCCAGCGCCGAATTCAGGGACTGGGCCATGACCACGTCCACCATGCCGGTCAGACGGCGTCCGGCGCCGCTGAGGCTGCCTATCATGCTCTTGTTCGGATCCTCGTCCCTGCGGCCTTTGGCGACAGTTGCGGCCTTCCTGCCGGGCTTTTTCTCGGTATCGCATGCGGCATCGGCTTCAGGTGTCGCAAGGTTCGCCGGAGGCGCGACGCCTGGGCTTTCGGCGGGGGCTGTCTCCGGTTGGGATGCTTGCGCGCCGCCGAAGCTGAGAAATCTTCGTAGACTCTCCATCCACTGATCCTGTATCGCCCGGGTGTGGGTGATGATCAGGGCGGAGGTTTTAAGCCTTGCTATCAGCCAGGCGCCTACCGCGGTTTTGCCGAAGGCGGTGGCTGCCTCAAGAATGCCGCAGTCGTGACGAAGCAGGGCATCCGCCGCCTCCTGCTGCCGGGGACGCAGCTGGCCTGAAAAGGACACCTCCAGCGGGTTGCCCCCGTCGCGGCAGTCCTCCGCCGCAAAGGGGATGCCGGCATCCTGCAGAATGCGGATCAGCGGCTCCAACAGTCCCCGGGGCAGACACAGATACCCGTCCTGATCGTAGCCCAGATATACGATACGGGGGATGCCTTTGGTGGAGAAGCCTGCGTTGTATTTCTGGTAGAACTGGGGGTTCTGGTAGGCTGCAAGGCGTCTGAGACGGTTCTGAAGCCGGGGTTTCATGGCATCAAGCGGCAGGTAGATCCCGTCGGCAAGAGTGATCTCCAGCTTTGGCGCCAGCAGATCCGAGGCTTCTATCTTCAGGGATTTCTGCCATGGCTTGAGTCCCATTGCGCTCTGGCCGGCCTCCTGGCGGGAGCCTTGCGCGCACCGCGTTCCCGCGTGCGGGGACGGGACTTCCGAGGATCCGGTCCGATCCGAGCCTGGCGTCAGGGAGGATCCGGCGCCGCCGTTTTCTGCGGTGGTGCCGGTTTCATGAGAAAACCGCAGCGCGCTCTGGCCTGCGGCCGGCTCCCCTTCTTGCGCCAGGAAGTCGCAGCCCAGCTCGGGAGCCTGGCCAAAAAGACCGACGAAGGCCGAGAGCTGACCCGGGGTGAGCTTTGCGGTGGAGGCAAGAGCCTGCCACTGATCCGGATATGGATGCCAGGTGCGGTCGATGAAGACGCTGTTGCCCTCCGGGATTTTCGCTCCCTGCAGAGGCAGGGCCACCAGGTTGCCGATGCTTTCCTTTCTGGCTCTGGCGGGCAGGCTGTCCTGCTCGGGGATCATGCGGTCGTAGTAGGCGAAGCCTGACAGAGAGATCTCCGCGGCGGCTCTTGAAAGGAGGGACTGTCCCAGCTGTCGCGCCAGTTTTGCGGGAACGGGTTCGGTGAAGAACATCCAGACATGGTAGCCCCGGCCGGAGCGGGATCGCTCGACAAGGACCGGAATGCCGGCGCCGTCGCAGATGGCAAGAAAGGCTGACACCTCCTGCCTGAGCAGCTGATCCGCATCGGGCGGCGTCCTGCTCTGAGACCGGAGCTGGGGCTTGGCGTCTGGGACGCTCTGCGCTGCGGCAGGTGGGGACGCGTCTTTCGCTGCCTTCCTGCTTCTGATGGCGGCGGGGAGCTTTCTTGCTTTCGCCTCCTGTCCGGAGGCGGCTTCGTGATTGTCGAAGTCGAACACCAGAAAGCGGCAGGTGCTGTCGGGCAGCATGGGATAGATGCCGATGACGTCCGTGAAATCCGGACTTGCTCCCATCAGGTGCCTGACGAGAAACATGTCCTCCAGCGGACGGTACTGGTGCAGGGGGCATTCGCTGCAGGGAAAGCGGGAGTCTTCCCTGCGGCGGCAGCCTTCCTGATAGAAGTTTTTGCACTGCGGAAAGTAGCCGGCTCTGCCGCCGGATCTGGTCTTTCCGCGTTTGGCGAACACGTCCTGACGACCGCTGAAATACGATTTGAACAGCTGCAGCTGCTGGGGCGTCGGCGCAGGCTGGCAGGCGGATGGCGCGAAGGCTGGCGCATGAGGAGGAAAAGATGAGGCCGGAGGAGTGCAGGATGGCGCTTGATTGCTGAAGGCTGGCGCGTGAGGAGCGAAGCCGGCGGAGCCCGTCAGGCCATGCGGAGAGGCGGCCGCAGGCTGAGGCGCAACCTGTTGCGGCCAGGGGATCTGAGGCCGCGGCGTGATCTGAGAACCGCCTGGAGCAGGAGAAGTCCCGGGGCGGGCAGGCCCGGACTGCCGGGCGAATGAACCAGGCGCGGACTGAAAACCTCCCTGAAACTGTCGCAAGGCGCCTGCTCTGTCGATAGTGGCGCCGGGGCAGGAAGGCGGAGACTGCCGAAGGACGACCGGATCCCGCGGCGGCGCGGCCGGCGTTTGCCGAGGCCATGCGGCCGGCCCAACAGGCGCGGCTGCAGGTTGGGGAGCGAAGGGGGTTTCTTCGGATCGCGCATCGTAGTTATAGCGCCGCAAAAACGGAGGCGGTTCATCCGGCGGTGGCGGTGACGGCGGAGGAGAGTCGAGCCGAGGCTGAGTAAAGAAGAGCCCTGGCGGAGGAGAGTCGGGCTCTGGCGGAGGAGAGTCGATCGCTGTCGGGAAATATCCCTCATATCCTGGAGGCATGGCGCGGGGCGCGCCTGGCGCCCGGACAGGAGGCGCCGCCGGCGTCGCTCCAAGATCCAGCAGCTGCCGCCTGAGAGCAAGGTTTTCTTCGGTGAGTATTGAGAGTCGCTCCAGCAGGGAGGCGATGTAAGCGCTTTCCGCCGTTTTGCGGGCTGCAGGATCGTTGCTGATGGAAGCTTGAGGGCTGTTCATGGGGATGAGGATTCCTGGCTGGTACGACATGGACCTGAGGGCAGTGCGTTTTTGTTGCGCGTGATGCCGGATCAGGCCAATGCGGTTGTATCGTCATTTTACCGCAATTCCGCGGGCAAGTCGCATGCTGTCGCAAGGTTGCCTGGCCGCGCGTCTGAATGTGTATGTTTCTGCACATTCAGATGTTGAAACGCGATATCCGTAAATTGGGTATTCCGATACACGGTATGACATTTATGGTAACAGACAGGTTGTAAAAACTGAAATGTTTATCCTCGATGAAGGGTGCTGAATGGTTTTTGAACTTGATGGTCACGGTTTTTAAAAAGATGTTGCAAAAGGATGGAACGGATATGATAATGAGTCAAACGCGCTTCTGTTTCCGGTTCGGATACGAGTCTGATGCGGAAATAAACGAAACCGCCTGATTGATATAACGTCTCTCTAACCTGGAACGGGTTGCTGTTGGATTATATTTAACAGATACGCGCGCGATTTGAGACGGAGTCGTATGCCGTTTTGGCGGTCAGCCTGTCGCGTTTCTGCGCGGGATTGGCGCGTCGTTGCGAGCGGGGCGGCTTGGGAGCGTCAGATCATGCCTGCGCGTCGGAGTCGCGTGTCATTTTGGAGTTTGGAGGAACAGATGCATAAGGGTTTTGAACAGCCGGCTCAAGAGAAAGAAAAACCGCGCCGCTCAGGCGGGCTGAATTGCGAGAAATCTCGCGTCAGACCTGACGCCGGCAAAAAGAACATCGTCTTTCTTGATATCGACGGCGTGCTGCAGCCTTATGGCAGCCAGCTAAGGTTTGAGCACTCCAAGGAGCTCACCATGGAAATGCTTCGGAACAAATACCCGCGGGAGCTTGTGGACGAGGGGGAAAACTACGACATTCTGGCCGCGTACTACGACTGGGACGAGGACGCACTTGACAGTGTCGCCAGGCTCTGCAGACGCAACGGCGCGCGCATCGTGCTGCACTCGTCCTGGATCGACTGCAGCAGCGTCGAGCGCCTGAGACTGTTTTTTGAACTTCACGGCATGGGCGACTGCGTGCTGGATGCCTGCCGCAGCCACTTCCGCGAACCGGACCGCGATTCCTTTTACGAAAGGAAAGCCCGACAGTACGGACTTGGAGGCATCGAGAAGGAGAAGCAGGTGATCATTCTTGACTGGCTGGAAGAGCATGCCGGCCAGGTGCAGAACTATGTCGTCATTGATGACAGCGACCTGTCATGGGCTTTCGGATCCAGATTCGTCTCCTCGTACAACGTTTTTTCGGATATGGATTGCCGTCTGGCGCAGTCGGTCCTTGACGGAAAGATCGGATGCCGGCAGTATGACGACGAGACCATCTGCATTGGCGAAACCTTTTTGAGATACAGAATAGAAAAAACAGGAACCAGAAAAGCGATCTTTTTCACCACCGAATACACCGAGCATCTGAGACGACGCGTAGGCTTCGACCAGTGGACTGAAAACATCAGGAAACTTGTCATGATCCTCAAAAACAGATATTTCTGTCGCCTGCGACAGGAGGAATACCGGGATATCGACTTTCTCTGCTGGTGCTGGCCTCGAAATTATGGCTCAAAGCAGAATTTGTCTTCCGCTGAATATGCCGATATCGTGGATGCCGTAAATCTGGGCTACACCGTCGGCGCGGACACCGAAAAAATGTATTTGATGGCGCGCAAGGCCGGAACCGCCAAAGCGCGAGAGCACTACGGCGGCTTCAACAGAGAAACCACCGAGGAGCGGGATGCATGCGCGGCGGGAGAGAGGCTTGTGGAGGATTTCGGAAGCAAAAGGATACAAACGCGGTAGCGCCGGATCTGCCGCTCGTCAGAATTGCCGGATCCGCAAACAGAAACCGGAAAATTGTTACTATTCACACCCCATGGATGGGTGTCAAATGCAACGTCCCCACCCATGACGGCAGCGTGACAGGAGCGGAAAACTGAGCCGTAGCATCCGCCCCTCCTACCCTGCTGAAGGAGGTGACGAAGAGTAACGAT
>JAFURY010000132.1 GCA_017480795.1 Succinivibrionaceae bacterium | reverse complement strand
ATTAATAGTTTTGATCAATCTAAATAATTGCTCAATAAATACACAAATTTGCCACTATGCACAAACTTAAATGAATTTATATAGGCTTGATCACAAAACTAATTTGAAGTTCGTTGCAAATTTTGCATCGGGGGCATGAAATGTAACACCTCTGACGCATTGCAAACAATGATTTCAAGCGGCGTAAGACTCTAATGTGATCGGTCTCAAAAAAGAGATTCAAACAAGTCCGGTCCGGGATCGTCTCATGCTTCAGTAGCGCCGCACCTTCCGATTTTTTTCAATTCTACGAGCCATCTCATACAATTTTCCGGCATTTCGCAGTCTCTGACAGAAAACGTCCGTGATTTGTGCTATACAATGAAGCGAAACTGTCTGCTGAAAAACGAGGTTTATCTATGAAGATTGGTATCATCTGCGCCATGAAGGAGGAGCTTGCTCCACTGCTTGACCGCCTCTCGGGCTGTCGCGAAACCGTCATCGCCGGCCACAGTTTTTTTGCCGGAACGCTGGCCGGCAAGGACGTGGTGCTTACCGTCAGCGGCATCGGAAAGGTCCAGTCCGCCCTTACCGCCACTCTGGCGATCTGCGCCCTTGACGTCAAGGCCGTCATAAACACCGGCTCGGCCGGCGGCCTGAAACCGGCTTGCGAACTTTCCATCGGAGACGTGGTGGTGTCAAGCGCCGTGGCGTACCACGACGTGGATCTGACCAATTTCGGCTACAAGCCAGGCCAGCTGCCTGAGCACGCCAGATTCTTCAGACCTGACGAGAGGCTGCAGAAAATCGCTCTGAGCTGCCAGGATGCCAGACTTCACAGCGGGCTTGTCGTCTCCGGAGATCAGTTCGTATGCACCGCAAAGCAGCATGAATCCATTGTATCCTCGTTTCCGGATGCCATGGTCTGCGAAATGGAAGGCGCGCCCATCGGTCACGTCTGCAGCGAATTCCAGATTCCGTTTCTGGTGATCCGCTCGGTGTCGGACACCGCAGATCACGAATCCTCCGTAAAATTCGAGGAGTTTCTGCCGGTGGCCGCCAGCAACTCCTCGGCCATCGCCATGCATCTGCTGGAAAATCTGTAAATTCCGCCGAAGTTTCGCTGAAAGGATCCGCATATGCTGGTAGAGGTAGACTACAGTCCCGTGCTTGAATTTTTCAGATCCCGTCCCGGCGTGGTGGGCACCGCAATGCTGGTGGCCATGATTTTTCCGCTGTCGGGCAATCTCTGCAGTCTCCTGATCTCCCGCATCGGCGACCGGGTCTGCACTCCGGGAATGCATCCCTCCACCGCATCCATGTACGGCGTTCTGGCCAACCTGATGGTGCTGGCCCCCGTAGGGGCGCTTTTATGGTGCATGAGCGTGCTTTACGACGAGGCCCTGCCGGTATACGACTACCTGCTGCTGCTGTTTTCCCTGGAATACGCATCCATCCGTTCATCGGCCAGGGATGTCAGTTTCAGGCTGAGAAACGGCGAACTGAAGCAGGCCCGGCGCGGGGCGCGAAACCTGCTGCTGAGAGATACGGATTCCATGAGCGAGATGGGCATCGCCAAGGCGGTCGCCGAATCGGTGGTGTTGCGCTTTCTGCAGGGATATTTTGTTCCGGTGTTCTGGTATCTGCTGCTTGGGGCGACGGCGGCTGCAGTTTCCTCGATTCTCATCATCATGAGCCGCTCCTTCAGCGTGAAGCTTCCGAAATACGAGCATTTCGGCAGACTCAACGCGAATCTGGGCAGTTTCGCTTCAGCGGCGCCAGGCATCCTCATGGCGCTGCTGCTTCTGCTGACGACATTCGATCTTAAGTCGCTCTCCCGGGCCGCGGGCGCGATGAAATTCCACCCGAACCGGGTATCCGGGCTTCTTATCGCCTTCGCTGCTTTCCATTTCGACATATCCCTGGGCGGTCCCAGAATTTACCAGGGCAGAAAAATACGCTACAATCGCATCGGCGGCGGGACCGATCCCGCCGCGGTGCATGTCGATCTCTGCTACAAAATGGTCAGAAACACCGCATTGCTGTTCACGGCGGGACTGATTGTCTTCCAGATCCTGCGCCTGGTCTACCTCCACAAAACGATGCACTAGAATCATATCCGTATGTCTACCCGTTGGTTTCTCGCCGCCGCTCTTCTGATGAGCGGCGCCGCTTTGGCTGCCACCACAGCCGACAGCACCTACACCGCAAAAATGAGGATCTCCCAGCCCTCGGCCGCCACCGCCGGAAGCATGGCCATGATGAAGGAGGTCAGCGGCGAGATCAGAAGCATGATCAGAAAGAGGGAATCCAATCTCGCCGAGGAAAAGGACAACCTCAACAGCATCAAGATCGTCTCCCTGGCGCCCATAGTCACGGAAAATCTTTTCTCGCTGGGTCTGAAGCAGAACGTGGTGGGGGTGGACAGCATGTCGGATTATTTCAAGCCCGCATCGAAGCTGCCCAAGGTGGCCTCCATCGATGCCGTCAACTACGAGGAGATCATCCGGCTCAAGCCGGATCTCATCGTCGCCTGGAACAGTTTCTATCCGAATCTCGAAAAGGATCTGGAGCGGCTTCGCATTCCGGCGAAGGTGTTCAGATTCCGGACCGAGCGGCTGCTGGACTACAGTTCGGCCATACTGGAGCTGGGCCGCATCACCCACGCCGAGGAGGAGTCGGTCAAAATCAGGGAGGATTTCTTCCAGCAGCTGAAGCAGCTCAAGGGAATGTACCAGAACTATCCCCAGAAATCAGTGGTTTACATTCTCTGGGACGATCCCATCTACAGCGTGTCGGAAAACACCTGGATCAACGACATGATCGAAACCTGCAACGGCACCAATCCGCTCAAGGGCATGGATCAGGCGTATCCGGTAATAGACGGCGAATATCTGCTGACGGTGAATCCGGACGTCATCATCAACGCCACGGTGAAAAAGGAGAAACTGAACATACCTGGCCTGCTGCATTCCAAGGTCTGGACCATGAAGCTGGTGGACGGAACCCATCGCATTTCCATGGAAACACTCAAAAGCACCGAAGAACTGTGCCGTATCATACACCGCGCCGACGAAGCCGGCGAATCGGCCGACATGAATCAGGATGAGAAAAACGCAAAGGAGCAGGACGTAAATTCTACAGCTGCCAGTTGATCGGTCCCCGTCCGTTGGCGATCAGGTATTCGTTGGCCCGGACGAAATGTCCGCAGCCGAAGAAGCCGCGGTACGCCGAAAGAGGGCTGGGATGATGAGCCGTCAGAATGAGATTCCGCCCCGCATCCACAAGACTGCACTTGTCCCTGGCGAATCTTCCCCAGAGCATGTACACCACGCCGGTGACATTCGCATTGATGATCCTGATGACCTCGTCGGTGAATTCCGCCCATCCGATGCCGCTGTGGGAATTGGCGTGACCACGCTGCACCGTCAGAGTGGCGTTGAGAAGAAACACCCCCTGCCTGGCCCAGTTTTCAAGATTTCCCGACTCGGGGATCCGGTAGCCGGGATACTCCACCGCCAGCTCCTTGAAGATGTTCTGCAGCGAAGGCGGCTTGGCGCAGCCGTCCGGAACAGAAAAGCTAAGGCCGTGAGCCTGCCCCGGCTCGTGATACGGATCCTGCCCCACAATCACCACCTTGACATCGCCAAGCTCGGTGTACCGGAAGGCGTTGAAAATCTGATTCTTGGGCGGATAAACCTCCTTTCCCTGGCTGCGCTCCTGCTCAAGAAAACTCAGAATGTTCTGAAAATAAGGCTTCGCCTTTTCCGTCTTCAAAGTCTCGCGCCATGTTGCAGCAGTCATAAATTCAGGTCCGGATCAGAAATGTAAGCTAAGAAATTCCCGAGGACATCCTCGGGCGGGATTCATTTTATCTTTTCCCCGGACATAAAAAAAGCGGCTTTGCCGCCGCCTTGAGTACTATCATGAAAACAAGGATTAAATCAGAGTTACTATTCACACCCCCGGGGACAGCCTCCCCGGATGGGCATAGCACCAGCCAATACACCTCACACGCAACAACCCTGTCTACTACCCTAAAATACCCAAAAAATGTGATACAAGGATCAAATTTGAAAAATAATT
>JAFURY010000147.1 GCA_017480795.1 Succinivibrionaceae bacterium | reverse complement strand
CAAAACCTACCGTTTCACTGATAAGAATCTTGAAGTGCAGGCGGCGAGGAAAAAGCAGGAGGAATATTCTGCAGAGGTGCTTAGCCGTAGGAATAATGTTGAAGCCACCATGTTCCTGATAAGCCAAAATACCAGAAACAATAAAACTCGATACCGAGGAATTTTCAGAAACAAATTGGCGATAACAACAATGTCAATTTGGATAAACTTTGTAAGACTGACGGGTTGCAAGAAAAAACCAGGGGCAAGTGCGGCAGCATAGGAAGAAAAAAATGAAAAATAACGAAAAAACGAACCAAAACACAATCGAAACAGCCCCAAAAAGGCCTACATATGCATCGAAAAAATTTTTTCTGACGAAAAAATTTTTTCGATGACCCCGGTCCCCAAATTTTATGTTCCTCTTTTGACCTAGAGGTTAAAATTTGTGCGATTTGGCATTTTTGAATTTTCCGTTTTTACACCGGGCTCATGATATACGACTTGTGTCTGATGGGACAGATGGATGTGGTTTTCGAGACGGCGCAGGCCGCCGATTTCATGGTGGCCAGTCCTCCGACAATTCCGGGCTTCGGATCCAACTACGTGCAGATCCTGCCTCTGTTCACCCAAGAAGTCTCAACGGCCGAACTGAGCAAAAATATAGCCCGGAAGAACACCGAGTTTTTCAACGGCCACAATATGGTGTCCGACGTGGCCGCCTTTTCGGCATACGATCTGTCCGCAGTTGACGAGGTGGTGAGGAACCTGGCGTCCCTGACGAAAAAACTTGAGGCCAAAACCGTCGAGCACAGCGCGGCGCTGACGGTCAACACGGCTTTTGCCCATCATTACGAAGGACTAGGATACGACGATTACGTCAGAGGTCGGCGCAGTACTTCTTCGGTCAGTCTTGAAAGCTGGCTCGGCCGGCTGAAAAAGGAATTTTCTGATCTGAATGACGACATCGCGACGCTTCAGAACAGTCTTGCCAGACTGATCATCGCCGCCTACGCCACCGAGGATTACAGTGCCGCTGGCGGTCTGAGCATTTATCTGCCTCTGACCGAGAGCAATGTGATAAACGGCTATTTCGATACGGCCTTCGCCCAAAAGTCCGGAATGGGCGAATATCTGAAGAAACTGTACCGGAAGCAGAAGGAACTGAAAGAGGCTTCCAAAGCTCCGGAGACGACAGCCGTCGAAGTGGGAAACGTCAGGGTGAAGGACGGAGCGGATCCGGAGGAGGATCGCAGCAAGATCATCGACAGAGTTCCGTATCTTGCTCCGCTTTCGGGCGCGTCCATCAGGTTTGAAGTCAAAGGCGAGAACATTCTCTATTCGGCCATCAATCAGCTGAGCGTCTGCGGAGACAGCAAAACAACGTATCTGGATTATTCCCAGCTGGTGGTGGATCTGCAGCGCCGGCATCGGCTCAAGGATGACATAAACAATGATGCCAGAGACATCATGCCCCGGTATGCCGACGGCGGCAATGTTTTTGTCCGGGAGGCCACCGGGCAGAAGTACGCGGTGGTTCACGGCCATAGGGTTCATGATGTCACGGTGTTCCGCAATTCACTGGATTTCGGGGTGATAACCGTTTTCGCCGTCTACCATGATCCTCTGCAGGGCAGCGACACCGAGGTGATGCTTGAATACAGCGACGGCGGCCTGAAAATGAGCGATCTGAAAACCGGAAGACAGCTGGCGTATCAGTCCAACGGCACGCTTCGCTTCGGCAGGTTGCCCATGGACCGGAAGGGAAACTCATATGTTTCCCGGATGGACGGCGACGGGAATCCGAAGTTTGAGTACTCCGATCCTGTCCCTCTTTCCGCCTATTCTCTGGCGCTTGAGAATCTTTCGGACGACTGCCGGGTGACGTATTCGGTGCAGGCGTCCAACATCTGGGGTCGGCAAAGTCTGTCTGCCGCGCCGGATTTTCTTGAAGTCAGAAACGATCCGAAGCGGCTGGCCATGATGGCGCTGGCCAAATCCGATCTGAAATCCCTTTACACCCGCTACGCGGCGGGACGCTACGCCACTACGGCGGGATCCGGTCTGGAACTGCTGCCGCTGACTCAGCCGATGGAACTGACGGAAAAGGAGAGTTTCACCAACATCGGAATGAAATTCGAGGCCAGCGGATGGCGCGGCGCCGACGGCTCCCACGGTTATTTTGAAATTCTGGCATCGGACAGCCGCTATGTGCCGCTGACGCTGAAAATGAATCTGGCCGATGATCGGAAAAGGGATTTCGTCTTCCGCGACAACGTTTCATCTTTCCAGGTCTTTCAGAAATCCACAGGGGACAGCCGGGTGCTTTATCTGGTGGGTCTGGGTTCGGGCACCAGGTTCGCTCTTTATCCAATGAAGGATCAGAACGCCCAGGCTCTTCAGGGAACCTGGATTTCCGACACTCACAAATGGATTTTTGACGGCGACAGAGTTGTCTTTGAGTATTTCGGCAACCGGGATGAACTTCAGAAGGGCAGATTCGAGGGAACCTACCGCATCAGGGACAACCAGCTGATCCTTGAAGGCGATTTCCAACCGGAACTGAAGAATATGTTTTTCCTGTGCGACAGGCAGGGCGAAAGCCTGAGACTCAAGGGCTACGGACCTCATCTGTTCAGCAGCAGGAAGGCGCTTTCCGCCGGAAACATGACTCTTGAGGATTTCAGAAAAAAATTGCAGGGAATCTGGAGAACCCTAAAGGCGGGATCGGATGCGGCCATGACGGTGACGAAGATTGAAAATTCGGACAATCTGCTTTTCAGTTTCGTATCCGGCGGGAAAAAAGCATGGGGCTTTGGAAAGGTTGGAGACGGCGCCATCGATCTTCTTTACAGCACGGGACAGAGCAAGATCCTGAACTTCTCCTACGACGGGAGGCGACTCAAGTTTGCGCCAGAGAGTTCAGAGCCGTGGATTTTCGAGAAGGAAGCTGCGAATAACTGATGCTGCAATGGATGAGAAAACTCCTTCGCCGATTCTGCTAGCGGCGGATGCGGTGTTGTTATGCAATCGGGAATTGTTATCTCTAAATGTATAAAGCGCCATGTATATTCATAGAATTCTGGAATCCAAAGTCAGACATCTGGCGGAACATTTTCCGGTCGTGATGGTATGCGGAGCCAGGCAGGTTGGAAAAACAACCCTGCTGAAGAAAATAGCCGAGGAAAGCAAGAGTATCCAGTATGTGACGCTGGACTTCCCCAGGAATCGGCAACTGGCGAAAGCTGATCCCGAACTGTTTCTTCAGAAGTACGCAGCTCCGCTGATAATCGACGAGATCCAGCATGCTCCAGAACTGCTCACCTATATCAAGATCAGAGTTGATGAAAAGGGCGAGAACGGAATGTACTATCTTGCCGGATCGCAGATGTTTCATATGATGAGGAATGTCGGCGAAACCCTTGCCGGGAGAATGGCGGTGCTCTCCATGTATTCCCTGTCAGGAGCAGAGATGGAAGGGAGGGAAAGCAGACCCTTCAACCCGGCTGAGATAGAACGTTTTGATTCAGAGGATACAGTAACGGGGGTATTCGACAGGATCCTCAGGGGAGGCATGCCGCGTCTGATAAACGATGCCGATATTTCCAGCGAAGAGTATTACGGATCGTACATGCAGACATACATTGAACGGGACATAAGGGATCTGATAAGCATTAGGGACGAGAGCAAATTCGTAAAATTCCCATGCCCCCGAAGTTAAGGAATTTACCATTCGTACCACCCCTTTCCTGTCCATTAGACAGCGACCATCAAGCCAATGCTGCATGAATATGCTTCAGGATGAGGCCGTAACTTTTCTGTGCTGCCTTATCTCTCTTGGATACATGAGAGATGAAGCAGTACTTCGCAATAAGGTCTAAGGTGATTTTCAACAATTCGTAGTATCTTGATTTCTTAACTTGTCCAAGTTTTTCAAAAAAAGTTTTTAATACATTAAACTTAATATTTAACTT
>JAFURY010000048.1 GCA_017480795.1 Succinivibrionaceae bacterium | reverse complement strand
CTGGAAAAACTTGTGGAGAATTATCCTCATCGTGTCCATAGCATCTTCAAAATCGTTGCCGTCGACGTCTTTGAGGGAAATGCTGATGACCGGATAGCGGCCCATGTGTCTGTCGCAGAAATCCCGGTTGTTATACACATTCAAGTTATGGAAAAGTCTTTCCTGGCGGCTTCTGTCCTGGGGATCCGCATAGTTGAGTTCAAGAAAATTCTGAAGCATGCTCATGGAAAGAGTTTTTCCGAACCGGCGGGGTCTTAGCAGCAAAGTCACGTCCGCTCCCGAATTAACCTGTTTTTCCAGGTATTTCGTTTTATCGATGTAAATCTTTCCGCGGGTTATCAGTTTTTCAAAATCTTCGATACCGACTGGAAAATCATCTGCCGAGCAAGTCATAGCTTAATCTCCGTGCGCATGTGTCAAAGCCTTGTGACTAACGCAAGACAAAGGTGGTCTAAAAGTCATTATCCTTACTGCAACAGTCAAAAGCAAATTTTCTTTGAGGGTATGAACTGTATGCGCGTAGCCTTCAAATCATTAGGCGTCAATGGCTATAACTTTGTTTTCTTAATTTTTGTCGCCTAATTTTGCAGTTCTGATGATATAATTAAATGATGTTTTGTTTTTAATGGGAATTGCAATGTTTTTTGATAAGGTTACAGCCGCTCCTGCAGATCCTATTCTGGGTCTTACCGAGGAGTTCCGCAACGATACTAATCCTAACAAAATCAATCTCGGTGTAGGCGTATACAAGAACGACAAGGGCGAAACTCCGGTTCTGAACTGCGTCAAGAAGGCCGAAAAGATCATTCTTGATACTGAAAAGACCAAGAGCTATCTGAGCATTCCTGGCACTGCCGAGTACGGCAAACTGGTTCAGGAACTGGTGTTCGGCACCGGCCACGAAATTATTTCATCCGCCAGAGCGTGCTCAGCTCAGGCTCCAGGCGGCACCGGAGCTCTGCGTATCGGCGCTGATTTCCTTTCTCAGCAGAAGATTGCAAAAAAGATTTGGATCTCCAATCCAACCTGGGTCAACCACTTCAAGGTGTTCGGCGCCGCCGGTTTTGAAACCGAGCAGTACAGCTACTACCGTCCAGACACCCACGGTCTTGATTTCGAGGGCATGAAAGAGGATCTGAAGAAGGCCAAGGCGGGAGACGTGGTGCTTCTGCACGGCTGCTGCCACAATCCTACCGGTATCGATCCTACTCCTGAGCAGTGGGAGGAACTGGCAAAACTCACCAAGGAACTTGGTCTGCTGCCTTTCTTTGATTTCGCATATCAGGGTCTGGGCAACGGTCTGAACGAGGATGCCCAGGGCGTCAGAATTTTTGCCAAATACCACCGCGAATTCCTGGTATCCAGCTCCTTCTCCAAGAACTTCGGTCTCTACAACGAGCGCGTGGGCGCTATCACCATCGTCAGCGACAGCGCCGACAGATCCGCTGTGGTATTCAGCCAGCTGAAGATCGCCATCCGCTCCAACTATTCCAATCCGCCTGCTCATGGCGCCAAGATTGTTCAGACCGTTCTTTCCGATGCTCAGCTCAGAGCGGAATGGGAGAACGAGGTTGCTGAAATGAGAAGCCGCATCAAGTCCATGCGAAACCTGATGGTGCAGAAGCTGCAGGCTCTTGGCGTGAACCAGGACTTCTCTTTCATCAACGGTCAGAACGGCATGTTCTCCTTCTCCGGTCTCAACAAGGAGCAGGTGGCCCGTCTCAAGAGCGAGTTCGGCGTATATATCGTCGGCTCCGGTCGTATCAATGTGGCCGGTATCACCACCTCCAACATCGACGCCCTCTGCAACGCCATCGCCAAGGTTCTCTAAGCCTGCGTTTCTTCCGCATCGTTTGATGTGGTAGATTGACAAATCAAACGGCCCGCGGCGGTTTTGATCGCCGCGGGCTTTTCTCGCTCTAAGCGCCGGTGCCTGCTTTTCAGGCGGACCTTTCCCAAGGAACTGCGGTCTATTGCCTTATGGGCTCAGAACCGTGAGTCACCGGGGGATTTTCATTTCTTCCGATCCAGCACGGTGATGCTTTTTGAACCGTACATTTCCTGGCATTTTTTCACGGTGGAGGAGGATGCGTTGACGATGTAGATCCTTCGGCTGTTTTTCCATACCTTCAGATCCTGAGAGGAATTTCCCACATAGTCAAAGCCTGCGTCGCCGAAGCGTTTCACCAGGGCGGCGCATTTCACCTGGCCGATGAAGTTTTTCTTCGCCTTTGTTCCCATGACTCCGTCAAAGAGTTCCAGATGCCGGCTGATCTTCATGGCCACGCTGACGCATGATCCGGTGCAGAGGTAAATTCTGCGGCCCTGGGCTTTCTGCTCTTTCAGAAACGCGATGGTTTCGGGAATGTAGTCCAGCTTTTGGGGGTCAAAGACAAAGGATCGGCTGAGCATGTATTTGGTAAAGGCCCGTCCTCTGAGATGCCACAGTCCCACCAGAAAAATTCTGAAGGGATTTTTCGCAATGAAACTGGTGAAGGATTTTAGGGACATGTCTCCGTAAACCACGGTTCCATCCAGATCAACGCACAGTGGAGGCTGACTGTTTTCTTCCATGCTGACTCCGCTTGAGATATTGTTCAGGGTCGAAAAAAGGCGCCGTCGGCGCCCCAAAGAGGATAACACAAATGATTACGCGTTTGCTTAGAGCAGAATGCGGGTCTTGATGGTTCCGTCGATCTCCTTGAGTCGGGCAAGCGCCTCCTCGCTGCGATCGGTCTTCTGAACGTCAAGCACCACATAGCCAACCTTTGGCGAGGTCTGCAGGTACTGGGCCACAACGTTGACTCCCAGATCCGCAAAGACCTGGTTGATCTTGTTGAGAATGGCCGCTCTGTTCTCGTGAACGTGAAGATAGCGGTTCACCTCGCCCTGAACCGGCAGAGACACCTCAGGGAAGTTGACGGCGGTCAGGGTGGAACCGTTGTCTGAATACTTGATCAGCTTGTCCGCGACTTCGATACCGATGTTGGTCTGAGCCTCTTTGGTGGAGGCGCCGATATGCGGGGTCAGGATCACGTTGTCGAACTTCTGCAGCGGGGATACGAACTGATCCTTGTTGGTTGCCGGCTCTACCGGGAACACGTCGCAGGCGGCGCCGCCGATATGGCCGGATTCCAAAGCGTCGGTGAGAGCCTGAATGTCAACCACGGTGCCGCGGGATGCGTTGAGGAAAATCGCTCCGTTTTTCATTCTTGCGAACTGCTCGGCGCCGATCATGTTCTTGGTGTCCGGAGTCTCGGGAACGTGCATGGTGACGATGTCGCTTTTGGACAGCAGTTCGTCAAGAGAGCCCACCTGGCGCGCGTTGCCCAGCGACAGCTTGTTTTCGATGTCGTGATAGATGACTCTCAGACCAAGGGACTCGGCGATGATGCCCACCTGGGTTCCGATGTGGCCGTAGCCCACGATGCCGATGGTCTTGCCTCTGGCTTCGAAGCAGCCGCTGGCGTTTTTGTCCCAGCCGCCCTCGTGCGCCTTGGCGTTCTTTTCAGGAACGCGGCGCAGCAGCAGCAGGTATTCGCCGGTTACCAGTTCGGCCACGGATCTGGTATTGGAGTATGGAGCGTTGAATACCGGAATGCCGTGCTCGGTGGCGGATGCCAGATTGACCTGGTTGGTGCCGATGCAGAAGCAGCCTACGGCCACCAGCTTCTTGGCGGCGTCGAAGATCTCGGGAGTCAGAAAGGTTCTTGAACGAATGCCGAGAAAATGCACGTCCTGAATTTTTTCAAGCAGTTCCTGGCGGTCCAGCGCGCCCTTGAGATATTCCACATTGGTGTAGCCTGCCTTGTTGAACTCTTCTACCGAGCTCTGGGCGACACCTTCAAGAAGAAGGATCTTGATCTTGTCTTTTTCTAATGAATAACGTCCCATAAACATATCCTCCGATTTGATATGAGCTCCCATCTGCGGAGCTCCAAACTCTTAAACCGCCGCTCTTCTCTTGGCTACCGCATCCGACAGCGTCGCGATGGCGCTTACGGTGTCCTCCCAGCCGATGCACGCATCGGTGATGCTCTGGCCGTACTTCAGCAGCTTAGGATCGCTGCAGTCCTGACGACCTTCCACCAGATGGCTTTCGATCATGACGCCGAAAATGGACCTGTCGCCGGAAGCGATCTGAGCGCTGACGTCGGCGCATACCTCCATCTGCTTCTTGAACTGCTTGCAGCTGTTGGCGTGACTGAAATCGATCATCACCTTCTGCGGCAGTCCGGCCTTGGCCAGGGCGGCGTCGGCGGCCTGAACGGATTCGTGGTCGAAGTTAGGAGTCTTGCCGCCTCTGAGGATCAGGTGGCACATGTCGTTGCCGGTGGTGCGGAAGATGGCGCTGTGGCCGAATTTGGTGACGGAAAGGAAAGAGTGCTCGGCCTTTGCCGCCTGAATGGCGTCAATGGCGATCTTCACCGAACCGTCGGTGTTGTTCTTGAAGCCCACCGGGCAGGAAAGACCGGAGACCATTTCGCGGTGCAGCTGGGATTCGGTGGTTCTGGCTCCGATGGCGCCCCAGGTGATTAGTTCGTCGAAATACTGGGGAGAGAGAATGTCCAGGAACTCCACGGCTGCCGGAACGCCCATATTGTTGACGTCAAGCATGAGCTTGCGGCCGATGCGCAGACCGTCGTTGATGTCGAAGGACTTGTCCAGGTACGGATCGTTCACCAGTCCCTTCCAGCCGACGGTGGTGCGTGGCTTTTCAAAGTAGACTCTCATTACTATGTGCAGAGTGTCCTTGTATTTCTCTCTCAGTTCGGAAAGGCGGGTGGCGTACTCCAGAGCCGATTTGGGATCGTGAATGGAGCATGGACCGGTGACAACCAGCAGGCGATCGTCCTTGTCACGGAGGATATTCTCAATGTCCTGGCGGGCTTCGACCACGGTGGCGCGGGCCTTGTCGGTGAGGGGGTATTTCTCGCGGAGGGCAACCGGAGGAAGAACCACCTGAATATTCTTGATTCTCAAATCATCTGTCGTGTTGTTGTTTTGCATGTTTGTTCCGATAAATTAAAAACCGGCCGCTGCCGGATACCTTTGAGGATTGATTCGCTCTTATGTATGGCGGAGGCTCAAGAGCCGCTTCGCCGCAAACTGTTTCAAGTCACTATCGGAATTTTAGCACAAATTCAGCTGTTCTACATATAGTGCAAGCGGCGCGGTAGGGCGAGATCACCGTAATAAATACATAACCGATTTTGCGGTGTTCCCGGCCGATCTTAGCAGGTAAAAAGGGGTATAGGCATCAAGAACGGGGATTTTTTATCTGAAAATATGAGACGAGGGCCAAGATTAGAGTG
>JAFURY010000047.1 GCA_017480795.1 Succinivibrionaceae bacterium | reverse complement strand
TGTCATTGGCGTGTCTCCTTTATTATGACGATTTCAATTATAAGTTAAGACACGCCTTTTTTCATCTATGAACCCTTGTCACACAAGGCTTTTTCGACTCTTTTTGAGTTGTGTAATAAATACTAGCATCATGGACATGGAAAAATCTCATAAGCCTGTTTTCCATAGTTGATGACAATCAGAGCTATCCGTGCCCGATCTGTTCGACATATCCCAGTTGTCCGAATATTTTTTGCAGACGCGCGTTTACAGGACGGCTTATCGCTCTGAAAACTCTTCTCTTGAGAGATCCTCCCGCAAGCCGCCCGATGATATGATTTCGATTCGATCCTGAGAAATGTACACTGCAGGCGGATTCATACGGATCCATTTTGTGTGGAGACATGCGTTGATCCACACCTCTCTGAAGCTTAAACGACAGCGCCTGTCGCCGAGCCGATGGCATTCCTGCTTCGCCCAGGACATCGAAAGCCGGGCAAAAAAAATTCCGACCCGGAAGAAACCGGATCGGAACCGTTTGGATAATAGTTTCAGCAGAGATTAGCCGCCGAAGTTATCCAGCAGGATGTTCTCATCCTCGACACCAAGATCATGAAGCATGTTGATGGTGGACTTGGTCATCATCGGAGGTCCGCACATGTAGAACTCGCAGTCTTCAGGATTCTTGTGGCTCTTGAGATAATTCTCGTAAAGCACGTTGTGAATGAAGCCGGTATAACCGGTCCAGTTGTCCTCAGGAAGAGCATCCGACAGTGCCAGGTGCCATTCGAAGTTCGGATGCTCGGCCGCCAGCTGATCGAACTCATCGGCGTAGAACACCTCGCGCAGAGAACGCGCGCCGTACCAGAAGGAGATCTTTCTCTTGGAATCAAGTCTCTTGAGCTGATCGAAGATATGGGATCTCATCGGAGCCATGCCGGCGCCGCCGCCCACGAACACCATCTCGGCATCGGTATCCTTGGCGAAGAACTCGCCGAACGGACCAGAAATGGTAACCTTGTCCCCAGGCTTGAGGCTCCAGATGTAGGACGACATCTTGCCGCAAGGCAGAGTCCGGGAGATCTTGCCAGTGGACTTGTCAAACGGAGGAGTCGCGATACGGACGTTGAGCATGATAATGCCCTTTTCGCCAGGATAGTTGGCCATGGAGTAGGCTCTGGTGATATGCTCGTCCACCTTGGACACCAGGTCGAACATGCCGTACTTGTCCCAGTCTCCGCGGTATTTCTCGGGCACGTCGTAGTCGCTGTAGCGAACCTCGTGAGGATCCGCCTCGATCTGGATGTAACCTCCGGCGCGGAAAGGAACCTCCTCGCCGTCAGGGATCTGCAACTTGAGCTCCTTGATGAAGGTGGAGACGTTGTTGTTGGAAATAACGGTGCACTCCCACTTCTTGACGCCGAAGACGGAAGCCGGAAGCTCGATCTTCATGTCGCCTCGCACGGTGACCTGACAGGCCAGGTGCATGCCTTCCTTAACCTCTTTCTTGGTCAGGTGGTTAAGTTCGGTGGGAAGAGCGGCGCTGGCGCCGCTGGTGACGCGCAGACGGCACTGACCGCAGGTTCCGCCGCCGCCGCAGGCCGAAGACACGAAAATGCCTTTGTCAGCCAGGGTTCCCAGCAGTTTGTCGCCTGTGGAGACCTCGATGGTCTTGTCAGGATCGTCGTTGATGGAAATTTTCACATTCTTGTGTCTCACCAGCGTCGCCTTAGCCACGGTAATGACCGCAACCAGTATCATAATGATGGCAACGAAGGCGCAAACACCCAGTAATACTGTATTCATCTGCACTCCTTATAATGAAATGCCTGAGAAGGACATGAAGGCGATGGCCATCAGACCTGCGGTAATGAAGGTGATGCCCAGTCCCCGCAGTCCTGCAGGAACATCGGAATACTTCAGTTTCTCCCGGACAGCCGCAATCAGGATGAGAGCCAAAGCCCAGCTGGTGCCTGAGCCGAAGCCGTACACCACCGATTCGGCAAAATCGTATTCGCGCTGAACCATGAAGGAAACGCCGGCAAAGATGGCGCAGTTCACGGTGATGAGCGGAAGGAAAATGCCCAGAGTCTGGTAGAGAACCGGGAAGTATCTGTCCAGCACCATTTCCAGCACCTGCACGCAGGCGGCGATAACGCCGATATAGGTGATAAAGCCCAGAAACGAAATGTCAACGCCTTCTACGAGGGAATTCGGACGAAGCACGTTGTCATAGATGATGTTGTTGACAGGAACCACCAGCACCTGCACGGCGATGACCGTGATGCCAAGACCCACGGCAGTTTTTACGTTCTTGGACAGCGCCAGGAAAGTACACATACCGATAAAGAAACTCAGAGCAAGGTTCTCGATGAAGATGGACCTGATGAGCAAATTGATATAATGTTCCATTTCTACTCCCTGGTTACCACGAACTGAGCCGGCTCAACCTGCTTGGCGTACCGTTTGGTGCTTCTGACCCACCAGATGAAAAGTCCGATAAGGAAGAAACCGCTTGGAGGAAGAACCAGAAGACCGTTAGGCACATACCAGCCGCCATCCTTGGCCAGCGGCAGAACGGTGAAGCCGAACCAGGTGCCGGAGCCGAAAATCTCGCGGATGGTGCCCACCGACAGCAGGATGATGGAATAGCCAAGACCGTTGCCGATGCCATCGATCAGAGAAGGCAGGGGAGGATACTTCAGGGCGAATGCCTCCGAGCGTCCCATGACGATACAGTTGGTGATGATGAGACCCACGTATACCGACAGTTGCTTGTCCAGCTGATAGTTGAAGGCCTTGAGCAGCTGATCCACCACGATAACCAGCGAGGCGATAACCGTCAGTTCGGCGATGAAACGCACGCTTCCGGGTATCACGTTGCGGATGGATGAAACCACCAGATTGGCGCATGCGATAACCGCGGTAACGGAAATGGACATGACCATGGCGGTCTTCATGTTGCTGGTAACCGCCAAAGCGGAACAGATGCCAAGAACCTGGACGATGATAGGGTTGATGCTGACCAGAGGGTTCAGCAGCACTTCCTTCAGATTCAATTTTTCCTGAGCCATTGTTATTTGCCCCCCAGCTGCTTGAGGAATCTGCCATAGGCGTCATCGCTCAGCCAGTATTTCATACAGTTGCTTACGCCCTTTCCGGTAAGTGTGGCGCCGGAAATTCCGTCAACCTCGATCCTGGAGCCGGCTGGAGCCGGACCCTTGAACACGGACACGATCTTGGCATTCTTTCCTTCGCCCTGATACACCAGCTTGCCCTTCCACTTGGCGGTCCAGGTCGGATTGGAGATTTCTCCGCCCAGACCCGGAGTTTCGCCGTGATCGTAGAAGTTGATGCCCTCGACGGTTTTGCCGTCAGGAGTCACGGCAAGAAGACCGTAAAGGGTGGACCACAGACCCTGTCCGTAGAACGGCAGGATGTAGCTCTTGACGTTGCCGGAGGAGTCCTTTGCCACATACACAGGCATCAGCTTCGATCTGAACCGGATGCCGGCGGCGTCCTGCTCCTTTTCGATGGAGTGCTTGAACTCCTTGGTCTTCGCCCTGGAGACATAGTCGAAATCCTCAGGGTTCAGCTTGGCGTCGTCGACGAACCTGCCGGTCTGGAGATCCAGCATTTTCGCGACGATATGCTCCTTGTAGAAACTTACCTGATCGTCGGTCTCCTCGTTGAAGCTGAGGCCGGAAACCAGAATGATGTTCGCCTGCTTGTCCCGGAGTTTCTCCTGCTCCTGAATGTCTCTGAGAGCGACGGTAGTTCCGGCCACAAAAATGGAGCACACAAGACACAGCACAAATACAACCAGGAATGTCTTCCCAACTGATTCTTTATTACTTGCCACGGGCCAATCTCCTCTTGATGTTGCGGGACTTTATGATGTAGTCGATAAGCGGAGCGCACATGTTGCCGAACAGAATCGCCAGCATCATGCCTTCCGGGAACGCTGGGTTGACCACGCGGATCAGCACCACCATAAAGCCGATAAGGAAACCATAGATGTACTTGCCCTTGTTGGTGTAGGAGGAGGTGACCGGATCGGTCGCCATGAACACCATGCCGAAGGCGAAGCCGCCAAGAACGAAGTGCCACCAGAACGGCAGGGAGAACATCGGATTGGTGTCAGAGCCGACGATGTTCAACAGCAGCGAAGTCAGCAGCATGCCGAGAAACAGCGAGAACACGATTCGCAGAGATGCTATCCTGGTAACCAGCAGCACGGCAAGACCCGCCAGGATCATCAATGTGGACACTTCGCCGATGGAGCCAGGCATGTTGCCCAGAAACGCATCCATCCAGCCGAGCTTTTCGCCGGTGGCGGTGTTGGTCAGCGCCCCCACGTCGGTGCCGGATGCCAGCATGGCAAGAGGAGTCGCGCCGGTAGCGCCGTCAAAGCCGGCCTTGGTGGCGACCCATACGGCATCGCCTGAAATCTGAGCGGGATAAGCGAAGAACAGGAACGCGCGACCAACCAGAGCCGGGTTCATGAAGTTCATGCCGGTGCCGCCGAAGATTTCCTTGCCAATGAGAACGCCGAAGGAAATGCCCAGAGCCGCCTGCCACAGAGGAAGCGTAGGAGGGACGATGAGAGAGAACAGGATCGAGGTTACGAAGAAGCCTTCATTGATAGGATGCCCCTTCACAATGCAGAACAGAACCTCCCAGAAACCGCCTACGGCAAACACCACCGCGTAAATCGGCAGGAAAAACGCGGCTCCCACCGCAAGCTTGGTGATTATCCCGGCGGATCCGTCCAGGGCGAAGCCCAGCATCTGAAGAATGGCGAACCGCCAGTCTTCGCTGAACAGCTCCGGCGAGCCCACGCCGCCATGGGCGTTCAGAAACGCCAGCGTGTTGGCGCCCACGTTGTACATGCCCCAGAACATTGCAGGGAACACAGCAAACCAGACCACGATCATCATGCGCTTGAGGTCGGCGTAATCGCGGACATGCACCTTCGAGCGGGTCACCTCGCCCTGGGTGTAGAAGAAAGAGGCCGTTCCTTCGTAGAGAGGGAAAAGCTTCTGCAGTTTTCCGCCCTTTTCGAAAAGAGGAGCCATCTTTTCAAGTATCGTTCTTAAAAACACTGATTAACCCTCCAGCTCTATCTTGTTGAGGCATCTGCGCAGCATCGGTCCGAAATCGGACTTGCACGGATCAACATAGGTGCAAAGAGCGAGATCCTCTTCGTCAAGCTCAAGACAGCCCAAAGCCTGAGCCTCGTCGGTGTCGGTGATGGCGATGGCTCTCAGCAGCAGACTCGGAATGATGTCAAGCGGCATAACGCGATCGAAGCAGCCAAACGGAATAATGGCGCGAGGACCGCCGTTGAGGCCGGTGTTGAAGATGTAATTTTCAGTCTTTCCGCGGTTGAGAACAGGTCCCAGGAAGGTGTTGCTGACGGAGAATTTCTTGAATCCAGGCATCATCCAGCCCAGAAATTCCTTGTCGTCGCCCTCAGGAATGACTGAAATCTGGGTGCAGTATCTGCCGAGATAATCCTCAGGGCCCTTCGCCAGACGGCCGTAAATCACGGAGCCTGCGATAACGCGCTGCTTCTGGCCGCCGGCTTCCCTGATGTTGCCCACGGTCAGCTCGCTGACGCAGGCTCCCATGACGGTCTGAACCAGGACCGGATTGACCACGCTGGGACCGGCGACGGCCACGTAGCGGCTGGCGTCAAGCTCGCCGGTGGTGAAAAGCGCGCCGATGGCGATGACATCCTGATAGCCGATGCTCCAGAGCACTCTTTCAAGAGATGCGCCCGCCAGCTTGTGCATATGGGTGCCGGCAAGACCTGCAGGGTGCGGTCCCACAAACGTCTCCTCGCGGACGTTGGCGACAGAGGACGACGGCAGCTCGTAATTTCCCTTGCATACGTACACGGTGCCCTGGGTCAGCCGCGAGATCACGGCAAGACCGGCAAGAAAATCTCTTTCCCGGGAGGCGATGATGGACTTCACGTCCGGAGCCAGCGGATTGGTGTCCATGGCCGTGACGAAAATATGGGCTGGGACGGCGTCGACTGCGGGAACCTTGGCGAAAGGTCTGGTTCTGAATGCGGTCCAGAGTCCGGACTTGACCAGTTCTGACACGACGGAGGAGCGTTCGAGAGTATCCAGGTTCTTCGGATCGTACTTGTCAAAGCCAACCGCGCCGGCCGACTCGTCCACCTGGATCACCATGGAAACGAAGCATCTGCGCTCTCCGCGGTTTATTTCCAGAATTTTTCCACCCGAAGGCGCGGTGTACACCACCCCTGGTGTTTTCTTGTCTTCAAAAAGAGGCTGGCCCTTTTTGACGGAATCTCCCACATCCACCAGCATGGTAGGCCGCAGTCCGGGGTAATCCGAGCCAAGCAGCGCCACCTTGGTAACGCCTCCGGCTTTCGTGATCTCGGAACCTGCTCCACCGCCGATCGGAAGATCCAAACCTTTCTTAATTTTGATCATAATTTTTCCGACATTGATAGAAAATTCAGAAATGAAAAATCAGGATACGGAATCCCTCATTTTCAATGAATTGCACAAAACCGCATGGATTTTATCAAAACAGGCCATTTCTTTCAATTTGATAAAAATTCCGCTTTGCGCAAATTTAGAACGGCGGCACAGATCGCGCAGACTCCGGAAGGCGCAACAGAGCAGGCGCGGCTGGCGAAAAAGAAACATGGCGCAGCCATTCGGCGCAGGCCATGCGTCAAGAGATCCGAACCGGTCCTGAAGCCCGTAAAGGGCAAAGGCAAAGGGGAAACGACCCCGAGGAAACAATGTCACGGCAGCGGCGCCGCCTGCCGGAACAGGGCCGAGGGCGCAACTGCCGCGTTCAGGCAACGTTTCGTTTGGGAACAGTCCTGAAACGTTCTCAGAGGCTCACGGCCTCAAGAGACCACCTCGGATATACCTCGATGGCGTTGCCGGCGCGCTGGCCAATCTGAAAGCGTCTGAGCCCGGCGTAGGCGATCATCGCCGCGTTGTCGGTGCAGAAGGAAAGCCGCGGACAGAACATTCTTCCGCCTCGAGCCTTCATCAGATCGTTCAGAGAATTTCTGATCCTGAGGTTGGCGCTGACGCCGCCGGCAACCACCAGCTGCTTGAGTCCGGTGTCGTCAAGAGCCCGGGCGCATTTGAACGCCAGCGTGTCGCTCACCGCCGCCTCGAAGGAGGCTGCGATATCCGCCTTGACTCCATCGCTGGCGTCGCTATGGCCAAGAGCGTTGGCGACCGCGGTTTTCAGTCCCGAAAAGCTGAAATCCAGACCCGGCCGATCCGTCATGGGACGTGGAAACTTCCACGCTTTGGGGTTGCCGGAAAGAGCAAGTTTCGACACCAGAGGACCGCCAGGGTACGGAAGCCCCAGCAGCTTTGCCGTCTTGTCAAATGCCTCGCCTGCGGCATCGTCAATGGATTCCCCGAGGATTTTGTAGCGCGCGAAATCCTCGGCCAGAATGATCAGAGTGTGTCCGCCCGACACCAGCAGAGCCAGAAACGGAAATTCGGGGTGCACCTCCTCCAGCATTGGAGCCAGCAGATGCCCCTCCATATGATTGACCGGCACCGCGGGACGGTTCCAGGCGTAGGCCAGACTCCGGGCCACCGTGGCGCCCACCATCAGCGCTCCCACCAGTCCCGGCCCGGCCGTATAGCATACGGCATCTATGTCCTCAGGTCCGCAGGAGGACTCGTCCAGCGCCGCCCTGATGAGTGGGACCGCCTTGCGGATATGATCCCGGGACGCCAGTTCTGGCACCACGCCGCCGTACATGGCATGCATGTCAATCTGCGAATAAAGCCGGTTGGAAACCAGTCCCTTCTGGCTGTCGTACACAGCCGCTCCCGTTTCATCGCAGGAGCTTTCAATACCAAGAACTCTCATCAGAAGTCGAAACCCTAAAAGATGGAAAATCAGATCGGCGAAGTTCCTGCAGGCAAGCGCATTCCTCCGCCCCGAGGCGAAGCCGCATTATAACACAGCCCGGTTCAAAGCCCCCGCGATGCAGAAGCGGAACAATGCGCGGACAACGGCAGGGACAAATGAGCACAAATCAGACAACCGGAAAGAAATTTTCCCAAAAAGACTTGCAAATGCGGCGTACGGATCCATAACTCTGATCCGTGTGGAGAAACACAGAACGTATTTCCGAAGATGCCGCAGTTTTGCCGGCGTCTCTCGGAGCCCCCGGAATATGAAACGGCGCGCGTCTGCGCCGCCAGTGTGATGCTGTCAACAACCGCTTGACAAGCATAGCCCGTTTGCATAAAATTCGCCTAATTGTGACAATGTCACCAAAATCGGCGGTTTTCCGCATTTGTTAAATCAACTTTTTATATTCTAGGGGTGAGTGGCTCATGCCAATAATTAAAGTACGTGAAAACGAAGCTTTTGACCAAGCGTTACGCCGTTTCAAGCGTTCTTGCGAAAAGGCCGGTATCTTAGCTGATGTTCGCAGTCGCGAGTTCTACGAGAAGCCGACTACCGTCCGCAAGCGTGCCAAGGCTTCCGCCGCGAAGCGTCATGCCAAGAAGCTGGCTCGCGATACGGCGCGCCGCAGTCATCAGCGCTAATAGCGTGCCTCCAGCGCGGTCGGTTCCGCGCCTATAGTTTCAATCCACACTTTGTAAGGCAAAGTGTGGTTTTATCGTTTTTATTAAGGAGAAAATAATGGCTTTGCGCGAGAATTTGAACGATCTGATGAAGGAAGCCATGAGGTCCAAAGACATGGCCCGTCTGGGAACTCTCAGACTGGTCCTGGCAGAAGTCAAGAAGAAGGAGATTGACGAAAAGGTCACCGTCACGGACGACATCATGATTGCCATTGTCTCCAAGATGATCAAGGAAAGAAAGGACTCCATCGATCAGTACGCCGCCGCCAACAGACAGGATCTGGTGGACAAGGAGCAGGCAGAAATCGGCGTCATATCAGAATTCCTTCCAGCCCAGCTCACTGCCGAGGAGCTGAGCGAAACGATCCGCACCGCCATAGCGGAGGCCGGCGCCACCTCCGCCAGGGAGATGGGCAAGGTGATGGCCATTCTCAAGCCAAAGGTTCAGGGCCGCGCCGACATGGGGAACGTGAGTTCCATTCTCAAGGATCTGCTCTCCTGACAGCCGTCTTTCAAACAGCAAAAAATCTGGTCCCTGAATGATTCCTTCAGAGTTCATAACCGAAATTATCACCAGCACCAACATTGTTGACGTGATGCGGGAGCGTCATATCGAGCTCAAGCCGTCCGGTCGCGGACAGTACAAGGCCAGATGCCCTTTTCACAGCGAGAAGACGCCTTCGTTCTACGTCAGCGAGGACAAGCAGGTATACAACTGCTTCGGCTGCAAGGCCAAGGGCAACGTCATCAAATTCCTCACGGAATACGACAAGCTGAGTTTCGTGGATGCCGTGGAAACCCTGGCCGAGCGGCTCGGCCTTGAAGTGCCGCATACCGCTCAGGGCTCCCGAAACAACGGCAAAAGTTCTCTTCAGACCAGAAATCTTTACGACATCATGAGCAGATGCGCGGATCGCTATCACGAGGTTCTGAGAAGTCCCCGCGGAAGCGCCGCATTGGAATATCTCAAAAACCGCGGGATCACCGACGACACAATCGAGAGATTCCGCATCGGCTACGCTCCGGATCTGTGGAATTTCATCAGCGCCTCCGGCAACGGCCAGATGCCCGAGAACGCCTCCGAGCTTCAGGAACTGGGCATGGTCAAGCCCACCGCCGACGGCAGGCTCTACGACATGTTCCGCCACCGGGTGATGATCCCCATTCTCGATCGCCGGGGCCGGGTCATGGCCTTCGGCGGCAGAGTTCTCAACGACGAACAGCCCAAATACCTCAACTCTCCGGAGATGACGATTTTCCACAAGGGACGGGAGCTGTTCGGGCTGCACCAGGCGCTGGAATGGCACCGCAACAACCGGCAGGAGCTTAAAAGGCTGGTGATCGTGGAAGGCTACATGGACGTCATAGCCCTGACCCAGTACGGAATAAACTACGCCGTGGCCTCTCTTGGAACGGCCACCACCGTGGATCAGCTGCAGCTGATCTTCCGCAACGCCCCCCAGCTGGTCTGCTGCTACGACGGCGACAGTGCCGGCCACAAGGCCGCCTGGCACGCGCTGGTGACGATGCTGCCGATCCTTGAGGATTCGGCGGATGTTCGGTTCGCGTTTCTCCCGTCGGAGCACGATCCCGATTCCTTTGTCAGAGAAAACGGCCCCGACAGTTTCGAGCGGTTTCTCAACGAGGCTCTGCCGCTGGACAAATATCTTTTCAGGCAGCTGGTGGCCAGCCAGACCAATCCCGACAATTCGGCGGAGCTGGCCGACAGCGCGGTGAATCTTCTTGCCACCATGCCGGACACCTTCAGAAGGGTTCAGCTCACCGAGATCCTGTCCAAGAAGGTGTTTATGGATGTGGACCGTCTGACCGCCAGCATCCGTCAGAAGGCGGCATATGCGCGAAACAGAAACGGCGAGCAGCAGCCCGCCCAGCAGACCGAGAACCTGCTGGAACTGACTCCGATCAGACGACTTCTGATCCTGGCCATCCAGTATCCCATGACCGTGCGCGCCAACGCCCAGGCCATCGTCGGCCTCCTCAACCAGATCATAGATCTGAACGTGAACATCAAGGGACTCGACGTGCTGGCAGGTCTTATCAAGTTCATACTCGGCCAGAAATGCAACGTGTCCGCGGCCAGCATCGTCCAGGCCTACAGCGGCTCGGAGCTGTCCAAATGGATCGGGATGCTTGCCGAATACGAAATCTACATGAACGCATCGAACGTGGATCCGGTCAACGTGGGAAAAGACATGCTGGCCACCATGACCAGACTGCTGGTCGAATACCATCAGAACGAAGCCACCAAGCTCCGCATGCTCTCCCAGGACCGCAGTCTGACCGAGGACGAGCTGAGAAAGCTCACAGAGCACCTGCGCTTCGTCAAGACCTATTACCGCATGCCGCTGCAGGAGCCTCAGAAACCGGCGGACGCCAAATGATTTCAATAAAAACTTGTCTTTAAAAGGAAACCCTACCAAATGGAAAGCAACGCACCAGTTCAGCAGGAAGAGGAAACCGGAAGCCAGAACCCGTGGGGTCTGCTGTTCAGCAGAGCGCGGGAAAAGGGATATCTGACCTACAACGAGATAGCGGATACCATACCTGACTACAACCAGGACACCTTCAACGATCTTCTGCAGATGTTCCAGGACATGAAGATCAGAGTCGTTGAGAACGAACCTACTGAGGGCGAAGAGATTCTCGGCGATCCCGAGGCGGTGGAGGAAATACCGGACACCTCGGAGGTTATCGCCAATGTGGAATCCGAAATCGGACGAACCACCGATCCGGTGCGCATGTACATGCGCGAAATGGGCACCGTATCTCTGCTGACCAGGGAAAAGGAGATCGACATCTCCAAGAGAATCGAGGACGGACTGAACACCGTTCAGACCACCATCGCCTGCTATCCTCAGGCCATCAGACCGCTGCTTGACGACTTTGACGAGTACCTCAGAGGCAATCTGAAGCTGCAGGAAATGATCACGGGCTTCAGCTTCGTCGAAGGGGAAGACAGCCCCGACGCGGCCGCAAAATCGATGGCTGCGGAAACTGAAGACGAGGAAATCGTCCAGGAGAACGACGAGGCGCTGGAGCAGGAGCTTGAAGCCGAAGCCGCGGATGACGACGTTGATGCGGACGCCGATCCCGACAGCGACGGCGACGGCGACGGCGATGCCGACGCGGAGTCTGAGGAGTCAGAGATCGGAAGCGCGAAGAAGCAGAGCGGCAAGAGATCGGATGGCGACATGGACTCCGGCGACGACGACGAGCAGGGCCCGGATCCGGAGCTGGCCAAAAAGCGCTTCACCGAGCTGAAAAAGCAGGTGAACGTCACCGAAAAGGCGATAAACGAGTTCGGCCGCAAGTCTCCCGAGGCGGCCGCCGAAATCGCCAAGCTTGCCGAAATATTCAAACTGTTCCGCCTTACCGCCAAGCAGTTCGAACGGCTGGTGAGCACCATCAGCAGCAAACGCGAGAAGTTTGTCGAAATCGAGCGCAAGATGATGGGCTACTGCATCAAAAAATGCCACATGACCAAGGAAAGCTACAATCAGTTCCGTCACCGGCATCCCGAAACCTCGCTTCAGTGGTTCCATGATGCTGTGGCATCCGGCGCTCCATGGTCCGAAAGACTCAAATCCTACGAGTTCCAGGTCAGTGAGGATGTGGCCGGCATTCACGCCATTGAAGAGGAATCCGGACTTTCCATCGGCGAAATAAAGGAGCTTTACAAAAACCTGTCCGTGGGCGAAACCAAGGCCAAGCGCGCCAAAAAGGAAATGATCGAGGCGAATCTCCGTCTGGTGATCTCCATCGCCAAGAAGTACACCAACCGCGGTCTGCAGTTTCTGGATCTGATCCAGGAGGGCAACATCGGTCTGATGAAGGCGGTGGACAAGTTCGAATACCGCCGCGGCTACAAGTTCTCAACCTACGCCACCTGGTGGATCCGCCAGGCCATTACCAGATCCATCGCCGATCAGGCCCGCACCATCCGCATTCCGGTGCATATGATCGAAACCATCAACAAGCTCAACCGCATTTCCCGCAGCATGCTTCAGAGCAAGGGCCGCGATCCGACTCCGGAGGAGCTGTCCAAGGAAATGGGCATGAGCGAGGACAAGATCCTCAAGGTTCTGCGCATCGCCCGCGAGCCGATTTCCATGGAGACGCCTATCGGCGACGACGACGATTCGCATATTGGAGATTTTATCGAGGACAGCACGCTGTCGTCCCCTGACGAATCGGCCACCTCCGAATGTCTCAAGGCCGCCATCAAGCAGGTTCTAAACGCGCTGACGGAGCGGGAAGCCAAGGTTATCTGCATGAGATTCGGCATCGGCATGAACACCGACCACACACTCGAAGAGGTTGGCAAGCAGTTCGAGGTGACCCGCGAGCGCATCAGACAGATCGAAGCCAAGGCCCTGCGCAAGCTTCGCCATCCGTCAAGGGCCGAGCCGCTGAAGTCCTTCAACGACGACAACTCGTAGCGCCGCGGGCTGACAAAAGGAACCATCCTTCAGTATCTTCGCCTGAGCAGCACCAAGTTCGGGCCAAAGCCAGACCGTTTCGGGACAGTTTCCTGAAACGGTCTTTTCTCTTGCCAAGATGAGTACGCTGGCTCGTTTTCCTTCTTCTCCCCCGCCGGACGGCGCGAGCGCGGCGAAGAACGCAGTCCCATCGGGAGCCGAGTTGTTTCGCAATTCCGGCACACCTCCTGTTTTCGGCGTTTTTTCAAGATCTGCCGTTCTTTCGCCCCCAAATACACAATATTTTCGATGCATCGCATCATCGGATATTCCCGCCGTCGTCATCGTGACTGATTTCACAAATAAAAACAAGGATTTAAGGCAACGTTTTCGAGGTTTAGTCATTTGTTCTAAAATTGTTCATGGCGGTTCGTCTTCTTTCTGTAACGGACCGCCCGACAACAATAATGATCAATATTGACAATCGAATATGAGTAGGTGTTTATAAGTATGAAATTACTTAAATCTAAATTAAGCGTTGCTGTCACAATGGCAGTATTCGGTGCGGCTCTGGCAGCCTGCGGCGGACATCATCATCACGGAGGCAACGGCGGCGGCGACGAAGGCACCACCGGAAATACCGCGGACTGGGCTAAGGTAACCGAAGACAGCAACACAGGACTTGTAAGAACAATCCCCGCATTGTCAGACACCTGCGTCATAGACAAGGGAACAGTTGCCGTCATGGGCGACGTGTGGGATGAATACGCCGCATGGATATGGGATCCGAACAACGACAATGCCAACCTGTATGACGATGCTGCATGGCCGGGTGAGGAATTCACAGATGAGGTTGTTGACACCTGTGAGAACGCCGTTATCCGCAACGTGCTTCCACCATTGGATGAGAGCGAGGTCGCCATCAAGGCCGATGGGACCGGCTACAAGAGCATCAACGGCTACAGCATCATCATCAACAACAACGGAGGCGGTGCTCAGACCGCTGATCTGAAGGAGTTGTCATACACGAACAACTGCGTGGCTCTCCTCAAGCAGGAAGACGGATCGGTAGTTGGCGAACTTGTCACCGCCCGCGAGTGCGGCGTGCAGCTTAGTGACGGATCTGTCACAGATGCAGACGTTAAGACTGAGATTTACGCATACAACGGAAATACCAAACTGGCTGAAGGCGATACCATCAGTTTCACCGAGGTCAGCGGCAAGGATGATACCAAATCAGTATCTGTAACGCTCCTGATCAAAGGACTGAACGTAACCGAAAAATCCACCGGTTATCTCTGGTTCAACAACGATTCTGAAAACAAGGTTCAATTCACCAACGGCGCTGTAGTATCGATAGGCGAAGGCTTTACGCTTGAAGACGGCCAGCAGGTCAAAGGCGTGCTCCATCTGCAGTACATGGAAGCAGATGCTGACGGAAACGAAACCGAGGTCGCAACCGCAAGCTACAACTTCATCAAGTCCTACTCCGAAAAGGACGAGGAAGCCCGTCAGACCAAGCAGGAAGAGACTTTAGGCGCCACCTACACCGCTGAAAAGACCACCTTCAGAATCTGGTCTCCTGATTCCAGCGACGTCAAGGTCAATGTCGACGGAACCGACTATGAAATGAAGAAGGTTAAACTTGACGGCTACGGCAATGTCTACGAGGTTGCCGTTGAAGGCGATCTGGTCGGTAAGACCTATCAGTTCAGCGTCGGCGGCAAGAATGTTCGCGACCCTTACGGCAAGATGGTGGCAAAAGGAAGCGACACCGCCAACATCGTTATGGATATGTCTCAGACCGAGCCTGACGACGGCTGGGCAGACACTCCTGCTCTGAAGAACAGAGAGGATGCCGTTATCTACGAGGTTCATGTCCGCGACTTCACCATTGACGCAACCTCCGGCGTGGATGCCGACAAGCGCGGCCGGTACCTGGGCATGGTACAGACCGGCACCACCAACGGCGAACTTGCCACCGGTATCGACCATCTGAAGGAACTTGGCGTAACCCACGTTCAGCTGCAGCCTATATACGACTACGGAACCTGCTCCGACGTGGATTCTCAGGCCACTTCCTGCTACAACTGGGGTTACGACCCATGGAACTACAACGTCCCTGAGGAGCGCTACTCGTCCTTCTTCGGAACCGACAAGTACAACGAGAAGATCAAGGAAGTCAAGACCATGGTCAACGAGTTCCACAAGAACGGCATTCGCGTGATCATGGACGTGGTGTACAACCACACCTGGAACAAGACGGTATTTGAGGACATCACCAAGAAATACTACACCGGAGACAACGATCTGTCCGGCTGCGGCAACGCCATCGACGGCGACAACAATCTGGTATGGATGATGATCCGCGACTCCATGGACTACTGGGTAACCGAGTACCACATCGACGGCTTCAGACTTGACCTGGTGGGCGTATTTGGCATCAAGGACTTCTCCGACTGGGGCAAGTACCTCAATGCTCAGCATCCTGATGCAAATCTGCTGATCTACGGCGAGCCTTGGACCGGCGGCGGAGACGATTCTGTGCTCACCGATCCTGTGCGCACCGGCAGAATGTGGATGCAGGATGCAGATGCTCACGTGGGCGCATTCAACAACAAGTACAGAAACTGTCTGAAGTCCGCCAGCGACTCCGGCAAATCTGCAGGCGACGTATCCAAACTCGGCTTCATCTTCAATCATGTCAATACCGACTGGGACGGCAACGGCACCGATGAGAATGGCAAGGGCATCGAAGGCAACATGAACTGCGTGTTCATGGGCATGAAAGCCGGCGTTCGCACCAAGGACGCTCCAAACGAAGTGAAGGATCCTTGGTCGGCACAGGGCTTCAGCGATCCTGAGCAGACAATCACCTACATCACCGCTCACGACAATCTGGCTCTGCGCGACAAGATCGAGGATGCATCCATCGACGGTGTAAGTCTTTACAAGACTGATGCCGAGAAGAAGAACATCCAGGTCTATGCCAACAGCGCACTGATGGTCAGCCAGGGTATTACCTTCATCCATGGCGGCGAAGAAATCGGAAGAACCAAGGCGGCAGCAGGCACCACAGGCGAAAGCCCAATGTGGAACACCTACAAGACCACCAGCGGCGCCAATGACTTCAAGTGGGATCTCAAGAGCGAATGGAAGGACGTGTTTGACTCCTACGCAGCTTACATCAAGATGCGCAAGGACCATCCGGCATTCCACATGACCACAGCGGACCTCATCAACGCCAACGTTACTCTTGACGCAGCCAGCACCGACGAGGTTGTCATCGTGAATATCGACGGCACCAAGGTTGGCGACAAGTGGGGCACCATCAAGGTGGTTCTCAACAGTACAACCTCCGCTGTAGCTGTTGACGGCGTATCGTCAATGACCAAGGTTGCCGACGGCGTGACCGTTAAGGAAGAGGGTCTTACCAATGACGGCAAAGCAGCTGCCAGCGCGGTTTCCATCTGGATGACTCCTAACGACTCTACCGGTCCTGTGAACTTCCCTGCCCTGTTCTTAATTGGTAACATCACAGATTGGTCCATGTCCATGATGCTAGTATTTATTACACAACTCAAAAAGAGTCGAAAAAGCCTTGTGTGACAAGGGTTCATAGATGAAAAAAGGCGTGTCTTCACTTATAATTGAAATCGTCATAATAAAGGAGACACGCCAATGACA
>JAFURY010000146.1 GCA_017480795.1 Succinivibrionaceae bacterium | reverse complement strand
GTTAAACCAGATTAAAAAAACACGAATTTGCTCACAAATTCATGTATGTTTATAGGGGGTATGCCACTACTGGTTGAGGTTTTCGCTCTATATCTAGGGTACAATAATAACTAGACACCCTTGGACTCATACTTTAAGGTTCAAAAAGTGGAGAATTCTCCATGGAGCAGAAAACCGCGTCCCGAATTCGCCGGCTTGTTTCCGCGCATGGCAAATTGATACCAAAACGCGCCTCTAGGCCGCTCACCTTCTGGAGCATATATGACGAGCAGTAAGGCGGGACTGACTAATCCGTAAGGCGGGGCATGACTGCTCCGCCTCGGGCGTTGAGCAGCAGAAGAGTGATACCGCCGGCCACGCCGTCCGGTTTGAGATGCTCTTTCTTCTGAAAATCCTTTATGGCATCCGTCATGGCCTTGTCCAGTCCGGTAAAGACGCGGAAGTTGCGTTTGCCTGACGCGGCTTTGAGGGCGGAGTTCATGTATTCCAGATCGACCGTTCCGGAGTTTCTGGTAAATTCCGCGTTTCCCGACGGCAGCAGACGCCAGAGCAGCATGGCTTCCCCGTCCCATCTGCTGTCAAGCCAGGTGTTGTTCACCTCGTACCGTTTCCCACGAACCAGCAGCGTCGAGGTATCCCGGCCAATGGCGATGACGACCGCATAAAACTGCACCATTTCGGTTTGATCGTACAGAGTTATGACGGCAGGGTGGTTTAGGTTGGCAAGCTCCTCTCTTGCTCCATGAAAGGTGTAGCAGGCAAGCTTGGCGTACCGTGCGGTCTGGCAGGTGATGCCGTCAGCTTTGTAGCCCCATACTCTGAACAGAAACTTCATGGCGGCGGCCGCATCGGTCGATTTTCTGATATTGATTTTGAACTGGTTTTCCACCTTTTTAACCGCTTTGTATTCGGCCGTATTGTCTATGAGCTGTTCCTGCACCGCAGGCTCCGTTTCCTGGATGGGCATTACCGGGCCGTTGATGGCTGATGCCATAACGCCTGTAAAAATTCCAAGAATAACTGCGGCGGAGGCATAGACAAACCTGAAACTGAAAAAATTGTCTTCAGCGACGCTTATGAACGTTCGGTCGTTTTCAGATTCCTCCGCCAGGGCTGCCGCCACCGCCGGCGGGTTTACTCTTCCCACCGCCTGGTTGACCTCGTAGGTGGTGACGAACCGGCTGTTCGCGGCGGCGGCCGCCATCAGGCTGCTTTCGGCCAGACGATTGATCACGGCCGGCACTCCTCCGCTGAGTGTGGCGATCATCTTGATGGCCGACGGATCAAACATGTTCCTGTCGCATCCGGCTGATCGCAACCGGCTGGAAATGAACTCTTCCACCTCATTCGCCTGCAGAGGTTCAAGCCTGAAAGGCGCGCCCAGGTCTGAGAATATGGCGCGCAGCGCCGGATGCAGCGGCAGCTCCTCTATGTGCCAGCTGCCGATCAGCACGATTCTGACAATCGGCAGCGTTCTGAATTTTACTGCCGCCAGCCGGTCCAGCAGTCTTATGAGAGTTTCAGAAAGGCTGTCCGCGTTGTCGATTACGATCACGGCCGGCTTTGCTCTTTTCAGCATCAGATAGAAGAAACCTCTGAGACTGTTGAAGAGGCTGATCATCGGCGATTCGGCCGTGTACGGAATTCTTAATTCGTCGCAGATCGCGGTGAACAGCGAGCGTGGCGTATCGCCGGGGTTCTGAACCAGAGCTGTGATGGTTCCCCTGGGCAGCCACTGCGACAGCTGCATGGCGATCGTGGTCTTTCCCAGACCATGTTCGCCGGAAAGGAGAACGAAGGTATCCTTGCAGGCAAGCCTTTTTACGATATGGTCGAGCGCTCTGCTGTGTATGGAGCTTGGAAAGAAACGTCCCGGATCCGGAAGGTGTGAAAACGGATTTTCTTCAAGTCCGTAAAAACTGTTGAACATGCGATGACTTAACGCGCCCGCTGGCGATGGTTTCTTGTGGATGAAGTTGAGCAACCGTTGATTTGTTTCTGATCATGCCGCTATCTACCGCATATGAAATTCACTCGCTTATGCCTGAAGCGACCGTCAAAAATCAATAAAGGCCTGCTACTGCAGGCCCCGCATGATAAATATGCTGATTTATGACTATTTCTCAGAGGCTTTGAAGTCAATCGGTTTTGGACGTTTCTCGATTCTCGTGGCCTTGATCAGGTATTTGTTGTAGCCGGTTCCGGTCCACTCATTATTGACGTCATCCATGCTGAAGCCGCCGTCTCCGTTGTCGAAGCCCAACTGGCCATATATGCTGGAGCCCCAGCAGTACAGCTGGTTTTCAGTGGTCAGGTTTCCTTTGCTGTCCACAACGGTTGCGGTGGCGCAAACTGAGAATGGCGTTACAGATACATCCACCACGTTGGCAAGCGGCGTTTTGTCGTCTATCATCGGGGTGAAGAGGTGACCTGGATCGTTGTCGTTTCCTGTTCCCAGCACACCGTAGCATGGTTCGGTATTGCTGCCGCAACCGTAAGTGTATCCGTAGAGATTGCCTTTGTCGGTTAGCGCAAATGCCACTTTAGACTCAGAACTGTGAGCAATTTTTATGATGTTTTCATTGTTCAACTCGTTGGCGCCGTCCAGGATGGTCCAATAATAGGAAGGAGTGTACCTACAAATTGTGGGTTTTTGAATAGGGTGCTATAATCTCCCGTGTAGGGGAGATGCATCATGAAATCGAAATCAGAAGAACTAAAGAACGCTGCAGTTAAGGCCAAACTCGAGCTAAACGATGAGCTCGACAG
>JAFURY010000145.1 GCA_017480795.1 Succinivibrionaceae bacterium | reverse complement strand
CTTTCTGCAGATCACACGGCAGGTGTATTCGCTGGTTTCGCTTCCTGCGCTGGACCGGTACGTCGCCCTGTATCTTGAGTAGCAGCCGACGCAGTTGCATTCCGCGCTGCGGTTGCAGGTTGTCGGCAGCAGAGTCATCAGGTTTTCGGCCGGGTTTACCGTCCGGTTGATCTGGCAGTTCATTTCAGAGGGAATATATCTCAGGCGGCCGTCTGCGTCTTTCACCTGGTTGATGGTGTCCAGCAGGATCATCAGACCCTCTTCGGCCAGAAACGGCGCAAAAGCACTGATAAAAAGGCTGTACGGTCTTTCCACCTTTCCCATGAGCTCGTTGAGGAATTTAGAGGTTATGACGAGGTCGAATTCGGAAAAGCCGTCAGCAGCCGTCGCCAGATCCTCGGCCCTGGTAATTTCGATGCAGCGGACCGACTCGATTTCAAGGGATGCCGCTCTGGTGTATTTCATCTGCCTCAGCAGTCCGGAGCAGAGCTCAAGCGCGTTCTGATTGCCGTCTGCGAGGGTGATCCTGAAATCAAGACATGTCAGCTTTTGCGAAAGATATGCGATCAGGGCGGCGATGTCGGCTCCTGTGCCGCATCCCACGGAAAGAATTCTGAACTCTCCGTATGGTCGGCAGCGGCTGAAATATCCGGTGTGCTTCTCAATCATCTCCATCACCGACGTGACCTCGGCGTAGGTTCTTGGGAAATAGGTGCCCAGGTATCTGATGTTCGCCTCGGAATCGTTGTCGAGATTCTGTTGCGCCTTCCGCCAGTCCGGCTTGTTCGAGGCAGCGAATACCGAGTAGATCAGAGTGTCCAGCCAGCCCGGAATTTCTCTGATCTGATCCCGACCCATGTTTTTGTCCGTAGAATCGTCCGCGTTCATCTCGTCACCTCTCTGTCCATAGTCTAGCAGGCGCCCGCCGGTGCGGGCAGTGTGAGGCATCACGTTTGCTTGCGGAAAGGAATGATGCTTTCCGCATCCTCCGCATATTTTCCGCGGTTGGTATCCACCATCGTCAGGTTGGGGTTGGCGTAGCAGTAGACGCATTTGTGCGGGCAGGTGTTGTACATGCCGATGTCCTTGCTTTCGGCGCAACCGCACTCCCTGCGCTGACCCCGGTCCTTGAGTTTGCTCCAGTTGAAGCCTGTCTTTCTCTCCTCGTCAGGGGCGAACATGTCAGCCTGTCCGCCGCTGTCTTCGTAGCGGAAACCGTCAAGATAGTTCATCAGAATTCGATCATGGCTGAATGCCTTTTCCATCAGTTCGGGATCGATGCAGCGGTTGTGCTCTATGCCAAGCTCGTCAAGCTGGGCCACCTCGGCGCAGGTGGCCACCTTCAGATCCCAGCCGCGGCTTTTCCATCCGTCGCGCAGGGCGGCGATGCCGCGGGCGATCTGCAGCTGCTGCTCCGTCGTGGGCTCGCAGTTTGCAACGTCCGCGCAGGCAAGGAGCGGTAGCTGGCTCATGTTGCTCTTGACCTTGCGGTAGGAGGCGATGTCCACAAAGCTGAACACCAGCTTGCTGGTAAGTCCCTGCAGTTTATCGCCCAGCGCCGAGATCCTTTCCAGCATCGTCTCGCAGGAGATCCTGTCCGTGAGGATGATGGGATCAAAACGCCAGATCACCCGATCCGCGCCGATCGTTTCGGACAGTTTTCTGAAGGTTTCAATGCGACGATCCTTTTGGGGCACGTGGGGCTCGAAGTTCTCGATGTCGTAGTCGTTCAGCGTGTACTGGAAGTAGTAGCCGATGCCGCGGCGGTCAAGTTCCGGCAGATACGGCATCATCGGAGCCGGATTTTTGGTCCAGAACACCACGACTCGGGTGTTCTGGAAGCTGACGTAGGATGGCTTGCGGTTGAACGGGTTGACCCAAACTGCATATCCGGCCTTCAGGCGCTTGATGAACCAGCTTGCGTAAAATGCTGGAATGTCGGTGGATCGGCTGGCGGAGACGATCACCGGAGCCAGCGCCTCCACTTTGGCATTGTTGACGGTAAGTTCGATTTTTTGATGTTTGCTCATTTTTTCTTCTCCATTTTTTGATTCTTGATTGACGGAAGTTCTGGCCCGTCTCTTGTCAGATTATCCTAGAGGATTTGGCAGGGCGCACCGGCGGTTACCAAAGTCTGGTGAACGTGATCCTGTCGCGCAGATTGTTGTCAGCGATCACCTGATAGGTAAATTTGCTGGTTCTCGTGGTTTCCTTGCCGTTTTCAATGGTTGAATAGTAGCTTTCGTACATTGTGTACGTCAGTCCGCAGTTTTCGCAGGAGTGAGCCGAACATTTTCCGCATGTGCGGGGCAGCATGGTGCTGAAGTCGCAGCCTGCGGCGGTGATTTTTCCGATCTGACGGTTCATGACTTTGGGTATGTAATCGTCTCCGTATTGCGGATCAGTCTTGCAGGCGACATCTACCATGATCATGAGCCCGTCGTCGGCAAGACATCTGCGGAAACTTTCGGCGAAAACTCCGTATGGATTCGGCATTTTGATCAGCACTTCGTTGAGGTATTTTGACGTTATGACATAGTTGAAGTCGGAATATCCGCATGCCAGCTTTTCAAGAGCATCCTTGCTGCTGATATTTGCAAGTTCTTCCGCTTCGATGTTTATTTCAATGCCTATGCGTTGGGAAACAAAGTTCAGAATCCCGCGGCAGATGTCGAGGGCATCCTGGTTGGTGTCTACGATGACAACGCTGAAGGATGCCTGGGGATTAATGGAATGCAACGCCATGATCATGCCGATAATATCGCCGCCGGTGCCGCATCCCACAGAAATGATTCTTATAACGGACGGCTGAGAGCAGATCCTGTAATAGGAGGTGACGGTCTCGACCTTGTTCACGACATGCTGAATTTCCGAATAGGATCGCGGAAAGTAGGTACCGAGATACTTGAGGTTTTGTGCGTGGGAGTTGTCGGCGTTGTATCGCGCTCCTAAAGGATCGGGGCTGAAAACCGCGCCCAGATCGTAGTAGATGTGGTTTTTGAGCCATGATGGTAAGTCTACGGTGCACATGATTTTTCTCCTCCTTTGATGAATTGATGATCAATCATTATTCCAAAACCATAATTTGCAATGTTCGTGCCAAAGTTATTTTTGCAATCAATAACGGTTGTTGATTGAGAATTATTAAAAAAATGAACGGTGAAACCTGGTTTTAATTCTTATAAAAATAATAGAATTTATAAAATATAAGGAATCGGGCCTTCTTGCGCCTGTTTGCGGCCAAGGCGTCGCCTGGCGGATGCCGCAAATATCAAAGTATGGACTCACTCTGACATGGCAGAGCAGCCCTTCAATCAGCACATGCAAATAACGCCATGCATAGAGAGCCAGAGGTATCGCAAGAAAACATTGAACCGCTGGGATGCTGCGCCGCGCATGGCGCAACTCGTGACAGATCAGGAAGATATTGCCTGCTCAGCGGCGCTACAGGGTAATCGCAAAAAATGAGCGCTAAGCAATAATCCAGACAGAGCGAACTTGAAATCAGCGGGATTGCCTCATTTTGTCCGCATGAGGCGTGAAACGTTTTTAGGGCAATGTCCTTGCAGATCCTCAATTCCCATCGGTATTGCGATTCTTGCATTATGCAAAATGCAGGGTTTTGAACTTTTTTCTTTTGAAATTTGCAAGAACGTGGAACTGTGGCTTCTGCATAAAAATCCGTTAGGAGCCATAGTGAACCTGCGGGACTGCTGTCTGACGCTTCGGGAGGCTTATCTTTTGGCTATATCTTGAACATTCATTTGAGACCATGTCGGAATCAATATGGTCGGCCGATGCATGACAGGTGAATTTTTATGCCGATTTTTTGCATGAAGCAAGATGATTTTACCCTTTGAAAAGTGGGATGTTTATCAGATCTGTCTAATTTTTGATTGATAAAAATTAATGTGCCCGCATTGGGAAACGACTCGTCAGTTACTATTCACACCCCATGGACGGATGTCAAATGCAACGTCCCCACCCATGACGGCAGCGTGACAGGAGCGGAAAACTGAGCCGTAGCATCCGCCCCTCCTACCCTGCTGAAGGAGGTGACGAAGAGTAACGATGTTG
>JAFURY010000046.1 GCA_017480795.1 Succinivibrionaceae bacterium | reverse complement strand
GAAGAACATCGGGCTATTTCCTGGTTAAAGACATCAAAGGCAATGTTTTATCAAACGGCGTTTCCTATAAGAAGTTGAAACTTATACAGAAACGAAGGAATTTTATTGTAGATAAACGTGATGCAAATCACTAAATGTCACCGACTATGACAGATGCTGATAAAACCGGAAGCAACGGGGGAAAAGGAAACGACAGTCAGGCGGAGAGGCTTTGTCCCACATGTCATGTTCCTTTGGTTCTGAGGAGAACCAAGAAAGGGCATCTCCTGGGTTGTCCCAACTATCCTCTGTGTCAGTACGTCGAAAACGTGTCTGTCCAGGGCGTGGTCACGGTCAAGATAATACCTGATTTCTCATGCCCCGAGTGCGGCGCGCCGGTAGCCGTCAAGAAATCCAGATACGGCATGTTTGCCGGCTGCACCAGATATCCCGACTGTTCGTACATCTACGCCGACCGCGAGGAAAATCCCGTGGGCTGTCCGGCCTGCGGTGGCGGCGTGCTGAAGCTTCATGCCAACAAGTTCGGAAAATCCTTTTACTCCTGTTCGAATTTCAAGGCATGCGGTTTCACCGTCAACTACCCTCCGGTTCAGATGACCTGCCCCAAGTGCGGTTTCCCTCTGATGATGAAGCGCAGGCGCGCATCCGGCATATATTACCAGTGTCCCATGAAATCATGCCGGGCCAGGGTGGATGATATTTAGTCTGATTGCTGTATTTGCATGCTCTGTTTTGGCTTGTTCGGGGGAGATTGAACGCAGGCTCAAGCGGAGTCTTTCCGTCGCGTCGGCGATTTGGCGCGGTTTGATCAAAGTCACGGCTGAGGCTCAAGGATCCGGCCGATCGTTGACACCCTCGTTTTTCATGGTAATCTGAAAACGGCAACTGTCGGTTGTTTATTTACTTTTAGTGTGAGTACGGGTTAAGTTATGTTTAAAAGATCTCTTTTGAGTTTGGCTGTTGCAGCGCTGGTTTGTTGCGGCGTTTCGGCGCCGTTGTCCGCAAGCGAGGTTCCAGCCTCGCCTGTTTCCGTGGACAAGGGTTCAAAGGTTCCTCTTCGCGTTCTGACCAGACCTGGCGCGGTTATCTATTCCGATGCCGAGACCAAGAATGTTGTAAAGAGCAATGTTCCTACCTTCACCTCCTTCTACGTTTACACTCGTCCTACCGGCGAAATGCTGGCTTCCGGCAGTGGCGTCTACGAGGTCGGAATAGACGATCAGGGCACCATCAGCGGTTGGATCAAAGGCTCCGATCTGTTTGAGTGGAAACAGACCATGTGTCTGACCTTCAGTCATCCCGACGGACGCGATCCGGTGCTGATGTTCGAGGACGAGGACTATCTTGCGGCGCTGGTGAACATGCCTGACGAAAAGCGCATTTCGTCCGTGGACGGCTATTATTCTTCCATTGACGAGGCCGCCACCAAGAAGAAGCCGCTTCCGGCCGACTTCCCGGTCCTTTCCATCGAGCCCAAGATGGCGGTTGACAATTCAACCAATTTCACTCTGATCCCGATTGTCGACTATCGCACGGTGGAGTTTGGCGGCAGAGAGGCCAGACTGCTGGATATTGTGGCGGTCAACAGCACGGAGAAGGACAGAAAGTCCTCGGATCTGAGGGAAAACACCGAGTATCTCACCTCGGCCACCGTGACATCCGATTCCCAGGCCGGCAAACTGAAGGACGTCAAGTTCGATATCGTCTGGGTCATCGACACCACTCTCAGCATGGGACCTTACATTCAGAAGGTTCGCGAGAACATGGTGAACATTTCCAAGCAAATCGCCGGTCATGAGGAGCTCTCCGGAAGAGTGGCCTTCGGCGTGTGGGGCTACCGCGATTCCGAGACCATCAAGGGCCTTGAGTACGTGACCAAGAATTTCACGCCTGAACTTCAGTCCGTGGATGCGTTCGCCAAGACCATGGATGACGTTCGGGAAACCAAGGTCGATTCCGTGATTTTTGACGAGGACGTCTTTTCCGGCGTAAGCGACGCCATCACTCAGACCGCATGGCGTGACGGCGCCGTAAGAATCGTGATTCTTGTGGGCGATGCTCCTGGTCACGAACTGGGCCACGAGTGGAACGTGTCCGGGTACGACGAGAATATTCTCAGATCTCTGGCCAACGAGAACAACATCGTTCTTTACGCCGTTCATCTCAACCCTGCCAAGACCAAGAAGTTCAACAAGATTGCCGCGCGGCAGTTCAAAACCCTGTCCATGAACGACGGCGGCGGAATGAGCATGTACTGGTCCCTGGCGGCTGACGATATCAAGGGTTTTGATGACGTGTCCTCAAAACTTACCGGCACCATCGTAAAGTTCGCGACTGACGCCGTGGCAAACTTCAAATCATCCGGCGCCGAGGAACAGCCTGCCGCCGCCGAAACAACCGCCGCCGCTGCCGCTACAACCTCCAGCGCATCTGCCGCCAAGGGTCCTACCGAGGATGACATCATGAGAAGCCTCCATGCCGCCACCGTAACCTGGCTGGGCAACGAGGTGAACGTCGTTCCTCCGCGGGATATCGAGGCCTGGGTTGTGGACAAGGATCTCAAGGAAAGCACCAGGCAGACCATGGAGGTCAGACTCCTGATGACCAAGTCGCAGCTTGACGAGGTTGCGGTACTGCTCAAGGATGTTCTGATCGCCGGCGAAACCGGACAGGTCAGCGGCGAATCCTTCTTCAGCGCCCTTCAGGCCGCTTCCGCGGTTGCCGCCCGCAATCCTGAAAAGCTCGCCAACGCCAAGAATATCGCCACCTCCGGTCTGGTTCCTGATTTCCTGAGCAATCTTCCTTACAAGAGCAATCTCATGGAAATGAACAACGAAGTCTGGGAAAGCTGGGGTCCTGACGAGCAGAACTCCTTCCTGGCCAATCTCGAAGCCAAGATCAAGGCATATTCGGCTATTCACGACGACACCTCGCAGTGGATCGCGCTGAATCCTGACGACGATCCTGATGATTACGTCGCTCCGGTTCCGCTGGATCTCATGCCGTGATGGAGTATCTTTGTCTGAGAAATCTCAGACTGCGCCGGCACAAAAACGGGTCTTCCTTCACCCTTTGCGTGCCGGAACTGAGAGTCTGCGCCGGGCAGACTCTTGCTGTGGTCGGTCAGAGCGGATGCGGCAAATCCACACTGACCGACATTCTTGCGCTGATTCTCCAGCCTGATTCCGCGGACGAGTTTCTGATGCGCGGTCCTGAGGGAGATATCAACCTTCTGAATATTCCCAAAAGACTGCAGGCCGAGATCCGCGGACGCCACATCGGCTATGTGCTGCAGTCAGGCGGTCTGTTCCCTTTTCTCAGCGTTCTTGACAACATCATGCTTCCGGCCAGACTTCTCGGCCACAATCAGAAAGCAGTCAAAGACAAGGCGCTGTCGCTGGCCGTTGACATGGGGATCGCCGATCAGGTTTACAAAAAGCCGCAGTTCCTTTCAGGCGGACAGAGACAGAGAGTGGCGATAGCCAGAGCGCTGATTCATGATCCCAAACTGGTGCTTGCCGACGAGCCTACGGCTGCGGTGGACAGCGTTTCGGCCGAGGAGATCTGCGACGTTCTGAAAAGGACCGTGCAGAATCACAATGCCGCGCTGGTGATAGTCAGTCACGATCGGGCTCTCATGCGGCGTCATGCCGATTACGAGGTCACCTACAGTCTTGAGCGCAGAGACGGCATCGTCTCAACTCTGCAGCCGCCTGTGCGTCTTGATTCCGCCGGCGATGCCGGCTGATGCCCGACTGGGATGTACGAGAGGATTCAATGTCCAAAGCTTTACAGATAGCTGTTCTTTCCTACAAGGATGTTCTGCACGAGTGGAGAATGACTCTCTGCGTCATGTTCGCCGTGGCGGCGATAGCCACGCCTCTGCTTCTTTTTTTCGGCCTGAAGTCGGGCGTTATGGACACGCTTGAGAGAAGACTCCTGGAAAACCCTGTAACCATGGAACTGTCGTCGGTCAATGAAAAGAAGCTGGAGCCTTCCTGGTTCGAGGAAACCGCCAGCGACCCGAGAGTCGAATTTGTGATCCCCAGAACCCGTCGTCTTTCCGCATCGGCGGAGTTCTTTGTAAAGGACAAGGAACGGAAAATCAGAAGAAGTCTTGATCTGTACCCCACCGGAGACGGCGATCCTCTTCTGCTTCATTTCGGATCGGCGGCTCCCGGGGAGGGCGAGTGCGTGCTGACGGCCGAAGCTTCAAGACGGCTTGAGGCGAAGGAGGGCGATGTTCTGGTGGCCACCGTGTCGAAGGATCGGGGCTCGGTCAAGGCTCAGCGGGAATTCCGCGTTGCCGGGATCCTCCCTGACGGAGCCGGCGCCACCCCTGTCGCCTATATCAGACTCAAGTCCCTTGAGCAGGTGGAGGCCTTCAAGGACGGCGTCGCCGTTCCGGAACTCAACTGGCCGGGATCGGACAATGTTACCAAAAGCGTGACTCCTTCCGTGCTGCTGGCTTTGGACAAGCCGCTTGATGCGGTGCGGGAAAGCATGCTGATACAGAATACCGGCTTTGTGAATCTGAAGGGTTTCGAACCGTCCTGCAGCGATGGCGAAGTTCATCAGGAGCAGGATCTGGACAAGCAGAAGCCCTACCATCCGTTCATTCCCTGCGAGAAGTATCTGTATCAGATTTCCTCCGTAGGCATGCCGGCCGATATTTCGGATGTCAAATCCCTTGCCGATCGGGTAAGAGGGCGTCAGGATGCGCTGCTGGTGCCTTACAATCCATATCTTTCAGTGACTGCCGGCAACAGAACCTTCAGCATCCTCTCATTCGCGGCCTATGGAAAGTCCATGGTTTCCGGCGAAAACTGCGCCGATTCCAACTGCGACCTGGCAGCGAAGCTGCCGCCGAGGGTTTTTTATGTTTCTCCCGCCGTCGCAGCCGAAATGGGGGATGGGCCAAAAACGGTCACCGTCACCTATCATGAGGTGAATTCCAGAGGCGAGGTGACGGATCGCAGCATCAGCTTTGAGGCTGCGTTTGTCGGAAAAGAGGGAGTCGGGCCGAATGTGGCTCTTGCGCATATCGCTCTGGCGGGACAGCTGGGCAGTCTGCAGAACCGCGAACTGTCCGATGCGGTCACATCCGCCGGCGAAAAGGCTTTCATGCTCAAGCGCCGTGGCTATATCGGATTCAGAATGTACGCCGCCAAGCTTGAGGACGTGATGTCGCTGCAGGAAAAACTTACCGCCGAAGGCATCAGAACGATGAGCAAGGCGGACAGGATTGCCGAGGTGATGAGTCTTGACAAATATCTGGGCATGCTTTTCTGGCTGATCGCATCGGCTTCGCTTGCCGGCGCGGTGTGCTGTCTGGTTGCTAATATGTACGCCAGCATCGAAAGAAAGCGCAAGGAGCTTGCGATTCTGAGACTGCTGGGCGTTCACGGCAGCACCCTGTGCATCTATCCGCTGTGCAGCTCGCTGCTTCTTACTTTGGGCGGAATAGCCATCAGCCTTGCGGTGTTCTTCGTTCTTGCCTACACCGTAAACTCCACCTTCGCCGAGCAGCTTCAGGGCGATGAGAAGTTCTGCAATCTCACCATGCTTCATCTGGCAGTCACCGTTCTGATTGCCGCGCTGATCGCATGCGTTTCGGGACTTGCGGCGTCGCGGAGGGTGATGAAAATTGAACCATCAGAATCTCTGAGAGACGAGTAGGAGCGGTTATGAAATTAGTACGGTTTCTTTGTCTGTCACTGCTGCTGGGCGCGGCAGCAGGCAATTCCTCATTGGCCGCCGGCGATGAAGACACTCTGATCCTCAAAGGTCCCGGAGGCGTCGATTTCGCTTTTCGTCGGATCAGAATCAATGATGATACCGATCCTCTTGCCGGGCAGCAGTTCACCATGGGCGGCGATGGCGAAAATTTCAGAATACCTCCTACCAGAGTCGTTATCGGAGGATCTTTTGTGGATGAAAAGGGCCGTTACTATTACATGGGCGCGACGGAGGTCACCAACAGACAGTACCGCGCGGTGACCGGAAAGGAGACGGCGGGAGGAGACGATTATCCTGTCACCGGCGTTTCATGGCTGGATGTGCAGATTTTTCTGGATGCTCTGAACAGATACCTGTACGAGCATGAGATGAAGTCTTTGCCTCACCTGGATTCGTATCCGGCCTATGCGAGACTCCCTACGGAATTTGAATGGGAGTTCGCCGCCCGGGGCGGAGCCGTGGTGGAGAAGACGGTTTTTGACGGCGACACTCCCTATGACGAGGAGGACGATGAGCTGGCCGAGTTTGAATGGTTTTCCGGTCCCAAGTCGTCTCACGGCAAAGTGCAGAAGGTCGGCAAACTGAAGCCGAATCCGCTTGGACTGTATGATATGCTCGGCAATGTCACCGAAATGACTACCGGGCTTTATCAGGTTGAATATTATCAGGGCCGAAGCGGCGGTTTCGTGGCCAGGGGATCCCATTATCTTTCACCGGAGGACAAGCTCTCTTCGGCAAACCGTTCGGAAGAGCCGCTTTATCTGAACAAGGGCGATAAGGGCATGCAGCCCAACGCGAGTCCCACCATGGGCTTTCGCCTGGCGCTTGGAACTCCCGTGCTTACCGACAAGAAGCAGATCAGCGCCATTGAAAACAGCTGGAAGGAGCATCGCAACGGCAGAGGAAAGGACTGGCCGGCGGGAACCTCGGTTTCGGATGTGAATTCGCAGGTGAACGTCCATGAGCGCGAGGCGATGGAAAGGCTCAAGCGTCTTGAGAATGAACTGTCTCAGGTGAAGGAGGACAATGAAAAGCTCAAGCAGGAAAAGAAAGACGGAAAGGAAAGGGCCGCGCTGCTGAAGGAACTTAAGAATACCCAGACCGCGCTGATTAAAATGAACGAACTGCGGGAGAAGGCCGACAGGGAGTCCGCCGGAGTATGGGTGAAAATGGCCTGCGAAAGAGGAATGTATCTGGCGGAAAATCTGCAGAAACTGGATATCACCAAAAACGCGCCTCAGGAAACCCTGAGGAAGAAAGCCGAGGAATTCGCATACAACGTGAAGCTTGGACTGGAAAGCTATTCTGAAATAATGGCGGAAATGGAAAAACTTCCTAAAGAATTCGTCATGCAGGGCTTCAAGCGGCATACGGAGCATATCAGACAGCTGCTGGAGAAAGAGAAAAAATCCACCGGCGCAACCAAGGATGTTGTCATAAAGGATCTTGCGAAGCAGATAGAGCGCATATCCGTAACCAGATCTCATTATGAAAATTTTTTGAAAACGCATAGGGCTGACAGGGCGACCTGGCAGAAGGACTATCTGGAAAAGAAGGGAGCAAACTGATGAACACCATGATGATAGAACCACAAAAGAGCGGAGTCTGCAAACTGGCGGCGCTGGCTGTCGCCGTATCGCTAACCTTTGGCGCGGCGGGCTGCTCCAATATTCAGGATGACGGAACCAGAACCAAAACCGAGGGAACTCTCGTGGGCACTGGCATCGGCGCGGGCGTCGGCGCGCTGCTGGGCGGCCTTATCGGCGGCAACGGCAAGGGAGCTCTTATCGGCGCCGGCATCGGCGCCGGTATCGGCGCGCTTTCGGGATTTTTCGTAGGCAAGCACATTGCCGACAAGAAAGCCGAGTATGCAAGCCGGGAGGACTGGCTTGACGACTGTATCGCCCATTCACGCGAAGTGACCAAGGAAACCAAAACCTACAACGCTCAGCTTCAGAAGGACATCAACACGCTGGACAAGGAATCCAAAACTCTCACCGCCTCCTACAAGAAAAAGAAGGTCAGCGCCGATCAGCTTACCGCAAGAAACAAGGATGTGAAGGAGCTCAAGAAGTCCAACGAGGAGAACATCAAGAACCTGGAAGAGGAGGTGAAGAAGCAGAAGGAGATTCTTGCCGATGCCAAAAAGAACGGCAACACCCGCGAAGCCAAGATTCTTGACAACGAGATCAAAAGTCTGAACTCGGAGATCGCCAAGATGAAGCAGTACAACCAGAAACTGGCCGGCATTTCTTCAAGACTTGCGGTCTGATGCGAGGGGAGTTTGACAATGAAAACAGTATATATGCTTTGTCCTGTGGTGCTTGCCTATCTGCTGGCCGGCTGCTCCAATATGACCGATGATCCGCGCAAGGGCGGACTGTTCAGCTACAATTCCGAAAAGTACGAAAAGCGCCTTGCCGAGCGCGAGGATCGTCTTGCCGCCATTGAGGAAGAGCAGGCTTACGAGATGCAGAAGCAGTCAAAACTGCAGAAGACCAAGGCCGAAAAGGAACGCAAGGTCGCCCAGCAGCGCCGGCAACTGAAGAACGAGCAGGCAAAACTTGATCGCCAGCTGGCCCTGGCCAAGAAAAAGGGCGGCGCCGACGATGAAAGGATCAACGAGCTCAAGCGTCAGAGCGATGCTCTCAAGCGCGAGGCCGCCAAACTTGACAGATCCAAGGAAACCGAGGCCAAGGAAAGAGAAATTCAGCGTCTGAGGCAGGAACTGAAGGAACTGCAGGAAGAGGCTGAAGCCCTGAGCAGTCTGTAGCGCCCATGAAGTTTCGTTGTCGCCTGTCTTCCATGTTTGTCGGGCTGGCGCTGGCCGCTCAGGCGTCGGCCGTTCCGTGCGCTGACGAGATCGCCGCGCTTCTTGCCGAGCACGCATATGTTCGCGCGCTTGCCGACGGCTCGCTGGTGACGCGGGACGACATAGACCGCGCAAACGAGGATGAACTTAACGAATTGCTCAGACAGGCGGATCGGTACGCATCCTACGTTCCGGCGGAGGTTTTCAGTCGGATCAGAGATCTCAAAACCGCAGGCCCCGCCGGCGTTGGAATGGATATCGTTTTCGACAGCCAAGGCAGGATCCGGTGCATCCCATATCCGGATTCTCCGGCGGATATCGCTGGAATCGAGTACGGCAGCGTTCTTTTGTCGGTCGACGGTTTCGGAACGGACGGACTGCCCATCGAGGATGTGGCGGCCCTGATCCGGGGGAAAAAGGATTCCGATGTCGAACTGACGGTGGAGGGGCCGGACGGCGAAATTTATGTCGCGGTAGTAACGCGTTCGGTTCAGCGTTATCCGGACGTGGCGCTGATCCCTGGCAATTCGGTGGGAATCAAAATTTTCAGGTTCGGTCCGAATACGGCCGAGCATCTCAAAGCCGTGTTCAGGCAGTTTCAGGAGGAGTACGGCGAAACCGGAAGACGGTTTTATCTGGATCTGAGAGGCAATACCGGTGGCGTGCTGCAGCAGGCCGCGGAATGCGCCGCCATGTTTCTGCCGCCGGATTCCGTGCTGTACCGCTATGCCACGGAGCAGGAAGTCACCAACATCAAAACCGACGGATCGGCGCGACTGTTTGACGGAAGATTTCTGATCCTGCAGGATGCGTTTACCGCAAGCTCTGCTGAAATGATGATTGTTTCTCTCAAGGCGGGCGCCGATGTTTCGACTTTCGGCTCAAAATCGGCAGGCAAGTCCCGGGTGCAGGAGGTTTTTCGCCTGTCCGACGGCGGCGCCATCAAGATCACCGTGGGCGAGCTCAGATATCCCAAGCAAAGAGGCACCTGGCAGGATATCGGACTTGAACCGGATATCAGACGCGGAGGACCGGAAATCAGACGGTAGTTGGTCTCCGCCGTTCTGAAGTTTTGCTTATGTTTTGTTCCTGCTTTAGCGCCGTCAGACCCGCCTGTGGCGCGTTCGTCGCGGCTCTGCTGTCGGCCGCTCTGTTCATGACGGTCTCGGATGCGACCGAACTGGAGCTTGAGGCTTCCGGAAAGACCCGGCAGGCCGCTCTTGGCAACCTTAAAATGTCCGCTTTGAGGAACGTCCTTAACCGGAATCTGACCGCGGACGAGTTGCGAGGAGGAGCAAGGGCTCTCCGGACTGAAGTCTTTGAGCATGTGAACGAGCTCGTCTTGGTGGAAGGCGATGTCGTCTACCGGGAGGAGGGGGATAAAACGTTTGCCAGAGCGGTGGCGAACGTTGATGATGTTGCCCTCTGGCAGAATGTGGCGAAAATACCTGGACTGAAGGGAAAGGCCGAACAGTTTCTGAACGGCGGCACGTCGGAGAACGGAGGATCCGATGCGGGCGCTTCCCCCGGAGAAGAACGGCGCGAAACGGACGCCGGGTCGGATGACAGACAACCCGTGGCGGATGACGATGACAGATCCGGCGCCATCGCGCAGGAGACCGACGAGACCTCGCCTGTGGATCGGCCGGAGCCAGATGACACCGGCGCCTCTGACATGAATTCCGACAAGACGGCAGGCGACGGCAAAGATGTCGGAAATGAAGTCCAAGCCGCACAAAAGGATGAGGATGAATCCGTGTCAGGAGCCGGCTCCCGATCGGGCGGCTACGGGATGTTTGCGGTGCTGCTGTCGGCTGCGGTTTTTCTGTTCATCATGTTTTTCTTTTCCGAGCGCGATAACGCTGTCTGAGGAGTGCTGACTATGCCTAGTCCAAAAGTGTCCATGCTGTTTAAGAATATGCTTCGGACGGCCTGCGGTCTGCTGATTGCTCTGCCTCTTGAGGTATCCGCCGCCGCCTACCAGGCGGAGGCTTACGGCAGAGACGAGGCTTCGGCCCTGGGCAATCTGAAAATGAAGGCGCTCAGAGATGCTCTGAAGGAGGTGCTGTCGGCCGAGGATATCAAGGATCACGCCAGAGTTCTGCGGGCCGAGGTTCTGCTTAAAATCGACGATTACGTCAAAGCCGGAAACGATGTGGTCTACACCGAGAAGAACAAAAAGATTTTCGCGTCCGGAATGGTGGAGGTGGATCAGGAGGCTCTGCTTCGGAAACTGGGCTCCATCGCCGAACTTGACGGCCGGATTGGCGGCCTTGAGAGCGAGGCGCAGCCCGGAGTTCATCAGCCTTCGGAAAGAATAGAGGTAATGCCGGCGAACCGGTTTATGGATCTGGTGAGCGCTCATCCGGGAAAGGAGGCGGAAATAATTGCCGCGCTGGATGCCGGGATGGATCCTGATACCAGGCGGATCGAGGCGGACGCGCCCGTCGGCGAACCGGCTCTTTACGTGTATATCGCAAGCGGAGGAAGAGATCGGGACGTTCTGGGCGCGTTCGTTTCCCATCGTCCCGATGTCATGTGGAAAAACGCCGACGGCGAGACGGTGGTGCTGGAAAAACTGCTCGAAACCGACGATGTCACCATCGGACGGGTGCTTGACGAACTGAAACCGGATTTCGGCCAGGCGGTTTTCAGATACAGTTCGCCCCTTGCGGTTTACCTGAGCTTCAAGCACGATGCGCACGATTCGGATCTCGAAGTGGTCAAGAACCTGCAGAAAATGCTGAGTCTTGGCTGCGATCCGAATGAAATGCTGGAATCCGACGGCGGTAAACATTTCAAGCCGGCGATCTTTGCCGCAATCAGAAGAAACGCTCAGTCTCTGTGGTCCCCGGAGGTTCTGGAAACGCTGCTCAGGGCGGGAGCGGATCCCAACAAAACCGACGACAAGGGCAAGACCGCCCTGTTTGTGGCAGCCGCGGAAAACGCGCCCGAGCATATCGCGCGACTGGCCTTGCACGGCGCGAATCCTGATGCCTTCAACCGCCAGGGCCGCAGCGCGCTGATGTATTTTACCGACAGCAACACCGATGTCGCTACCTACAAGGCGCTGATCGCGGTCAAGGCAGGCGTCAATCTGAAATCCCCCGCCGACGATGGATATACTCCGCTGATATCGGTGGTGGAAGCGGGCAATCTGCCCTTTGCCAGACTCCTGGTGGAGGCCGGAGCCGACGTCAATCTTCCTGACAGGGCTGGACGGTATCCGATGAATCATGCGGTGCTTGAGCCCGATATGGACATGATAAGATTTCTGTGCGAAAGCGGCGCCGATCTCAAAAAGGCGGCGGCGGCCCCCGCCGAGGACGACAAGACTCTTCTGGAGTATCTGACCGAAGATGTTGATGAGGCCGACGAAGGCTTCCTTGAGATCAGAAACTACCTGCTTGAAAGGATCAACCGCAAGTAAATCCATCGCGCCGGTTTCTTTGCGGCTTTTTGAAAAATTACGGAAGACTACAGATCATGAAATGCCCGAACTGCGGAAATGATGTCAGCGATGACTATGAATTCTGCCATATCTGCGGATACGAACTGAAGGAACCGTCCGCAAACGCCGGAACTCCGCCTGCGGTGCCGGATTCCGGTTTCATAAAAACCAGCGGTTCCCATACGGAAAAGTCATCCTCGTCCGCATCGGGTGGTCAGGGATTCGGAACGCTGTCCGAGGCGGGAACGGTGCTGAAAAAAATGGACAATATGGGTATTGCGCTTATCGCTTTGCTTGTCCTCTCCTTCGTTCCATATCTTCAGAATCTGTCTGCCATCGGAATGCTGGTGATCCTCTGTCTTACCAAGTGGTCCCTGGCTCCGGCCGTCGCCGACTTCTTTGAGAGGGCAGGCTGTTCCCCGCAGGCGCTTTGGGCCCGGGACGCGGCGAAAAAATCTCTGCTGGTTCTGATATTGTCCGCGGTTATTTTTGCGCTTTTCATTCTTGCTTTTGCCGGCATGGTCGCTGCCGTTTTTTTTCATGTGCGCACTCTCTGGACGGTGTCGGTGGTGTGCTTCGCCGCGGTTCTCGCATCGTCTTCAACAGTCGCTTTCCTGGAGATATACCTTCTTGATTCTTTTATCAGATGCCGCGGAGCGCTGATACGGCTGAATTCAGGATCATGTCCGGAGTCCCCGCAGACTCCATGGTACATCTATGCGCTGTTTTTCCTGTGCGGAGTCTTTTCGCTCGTCGTTCTGACCATCTCCGTTTTTCTGGCTTATAAGCTGATGACCAATCCGGAAATCATCAACCAGCTGGATTCTGTGAGATCCACTTTTCCGGGGCATGTCTGGGAGACTCAGCCCGATGAAATACCCGAAGGCCTTGACAACGTGATGTGAACCTCCGGCGTCTGTACTGAAAAAAAGGTTGGTGATAAAATCGGCCTGTTTTTTCGAGGTTTTCATTATGTCTGATAAATTTGTCGCAATACTCATGGGATCCGACTCCGATTACGCCACTCTGGAGCCGGCCATAGAAATTCTCAAATCATTTGGCGTCAGGTTCGAGGTCAAGGTCACGTCTGCTCACCGCACTCCTCTTGAAACCATGAATTTTGTAAAGCGCGCCGAGGAGCGCGGCTGTGCCGTTTTCATCTGCGCCGCCGGACTGGCCGCGCACCTTGCCGGCGCCGTTGCCGCCAACACCACCTGCCCGGTGATCGGAGTTCCTATCGACTGCGGTCCTCTCAACGGCATCGACGCTCTCTTGTCCACCGTGCAGATGCCTGGCGGAATTCCGGTGGCTACCATGGCCATCGGCAAGGCCGGCGCCAAGAACGCAGCATACTTCGCCGTGCAGATTCTTGCGGTCTCCGATCCTGAACTGATGGCGTCGTTCAAGGAGGAGCGCCGCCGAAACGCGGATGCGGTCAACCGCAAGAACGAGGCTCTGCAGGCCAAGGTGCACGGAGAAAAGATTTTTGACTGACGGCCCGGATTTCCAGCAGGCTGTCGCCGTCCTCAGATCAGGAGGCATCATCGCCTATCCCACCGAGGCGGTGTACGGTCTTGGCTGCGACCCTGACAATGTCGCCGCTCTGAGACGGCTGCTGGAACTGAAACAACGGCCAGAATCCAAGGGCATGCTGGTGGTGGCCCATTCCTTCGAACTCGTCCGTCCGTACCTGGATCTTGCCAGGGTGCCGGAGGCGGATCTTGATTATGCCGCCAGCCTCTGGCCGGGTTTCTGCACTCTGGTTTTTCCCGCCTCCGATCGTGTCTCTCCGGCCCTGCGGGGATCCCACGACACTCTTGCCGTGAGAATAAGCGCGCACCCGTCGATAGCGGAGATCTGCAGCCGTCTGGGACGTCCCCTGGTGTCCACCAGCGCCAATCTCAGCGGAGGGGAACCATGTCGCGATGCTGCTTCGGCGCGACGGATCTTTGATGCCGGTGTGGATTATGTGGTGGCGGGCGAGTGTCTTGGGTACGACAGACCGTCGACCATCATTGATCTCAGAACCCGCAAGGTTTTAAGGAAATAAAAAAATGAAGCAGTTCTACGTGCTTGGCAATCCTATCGGTCACAGCAGATCGCCGTTCATACACCGGAGCTTTGCCGCCTCCCTTGGTCATGAACTGAGCTATGAGGCCATGCTTGTTCCTCTTGACGGCTTTGCCGCGGTTGTGGAGAAAATGAAACGGGAGGGCTTCAGCGGCTGCAACGTTACCGTGCCCTTCAAGGAGCAGGCCTTTGCTCTGTCCGACGAACTGTCGGATCGCGCCAGATTCGCCGGCGCGGTGAACACTCTTGCCTACGACGGAAGCCGTCTTTACGGAGACAATACCGATGGCGAGGGGCTGGTTCAGGATCTGCTGCGCAAGAAGGTGATGCTTGAGGGCGCGCGCATTCTGGTTTTGGGCGCAGGCGGCGCCGCGAAAGGCATTCTGGCTCCTCTTCTTGCGCGCAATCCTTCGAGACTGCATATCGCCAACCGCACCGCCGAAAAGGCCGTGAAACTGGCCGATCACGTCAGAGACGTGGCCGGATGCCCGGTGACCGGCGGCGGGTTTGGCGACATTGCTGGACAGTTTGATCTGATTGTGAACGCCACTTCCGCCTCGATTTCGGGCCAGGTTCCTCCTTTGCCGGAGGAGTCCTGCGGCAGCCGAACCTTCGCCTATGATCTGATGTACGCCCCGGAGGACACGCCCTTTGTGTCCTGGGCCAAAGGCAGGGGACTTGCAGCCAGCGACGGTCTTGGCATGCTGGTGGAGCAGGCTGCCGAAAGCTATCTGCTGTGGTGCGGCGCAAGACCAGAGACATCAGGTCTGATTGAGGCTTTGCGCCGGAGCATGCGGGAAGAAAGCGGTGCCGTACACTCTTGAACTGATTTCAGAAATCTCCCCCTCGTTTCCGTTCTCTTCCCCCGAGATCCAGCGGACGGTTACCGAACATCCTTACGCCCTGGTGCAGACCGCGGAGAGAATCGAACTGCGGGAACTGTCCGGGGACAAATCCGCTCTGGCGGTGGATTTCGTGGGGGGAGCGCTGGGCTACCGGAGACTGCATGGCGGCGGCAACGGACAGGCGGTGGCCAAAGCCGTGGGCTGCCGCGGCAGCGCGAAACCACTGGTAATAGATGCCACCGCCGGCATGGGACGGGACGCCTTTGTGCTGGCAAGTCTTGGCTGCAGTGTCGTGATGTTCGAACGAAACCCGGTGGTGCGGGCGCTGCTTGAGGACGGCCTCAGACGGGCGTATGCGGATCCTGAAATCGGTCCGATGCTGAGAGACAGGCTGATTCTGAGCGAACATTCCTCCATTTTTGAGTTGCCGCCGCAGAAGCACTGCGATGCGGTTTATCTTGATCCGATGTTTCCGGCCCGCAGATCCTCGGCCAGCGTGAAGAAGGACATGCGGATCTTTCACGACGTTGTCGGCGCGGATCCCGATTCGGATGCACTACTGGATCAGGCGCTTCTCATCGCCCGCAACCGAGTTGCCGTCAAGCGGCCCAAGGGCGCGCCCTTTCTGAACGGCAGAAAAACCGTCAATTGCGTTCAAACCAAAGCGCATCGGTTCGATCTTTACCATCCTTAGCCGATCATCCTTTGACTTGGCGGTTGCGTACGCGCACATGCCGGCTGCCGCTTCCGAGCGCGATCCATCCTATACTCCCGTTTGCTGATATTTATTTTTTCGACCTTGCGCTCCTGCCGAATTTTCTCTAGGAGCGACCTGAAAAATTGAAGTCCGACATGAATAATTTGGCCGAATCTGATAAAGTTAGCACAATGGGATTCGTGTTATTTGAGATACCACCATATGCAGGAAGATATAAGGGTTTCAGAGGCGGGCGACCTTGATGAAAGCGTCAGGGCCTATGAACGGGGCGATTACAGAGCCGCGCTGTCGGCTATTCGCGCTCTTGCCCTGAAAGGCAACGCCAAGGCTCAGTACTATCTTGGAATGATGTATTTCGGCGGCAGAGGAGTCATCAAGAGTCCGCGGCAGGGAAAGATCTGGATCGAAAAATCCGCCCTGCAGGGCTACGGCCAGGCGGTGGCAGAAATGCGTCAGCTGAAGGATTCCTTTGCCGAGGTGGACTGGAAGGTGTCCGGGTCCCGTCGCACCGCGCAGGATGTCAAAAACGCGGAGAAGGAGGCTTCGTCCAAAAAGGCGGTGCCCGTTCACCGGGTAAAGCCGAAAAACGAGCCTCTGACCAGGCCGGTCAACTGGGAGCAGAATGATGCCTATCAGTTCGTCAGGGAGTCGAATTCTCATGATTCGGGAACGGAACTTTCCGAACGCAAGGTGGTATGGGTCTCTTCCAGAAATTCTCTGAACACCGATTTCACCTGTCTGAAGAAAATGGCCGAGGGCGGCGATGCCGAAGCGGAATTCCATCTTGGAATGATGTATGTCTATTCCGACGAGATCGAGTCGGACATCAGGCAGGGAGCCTTCTGGCTGAACAAATCGGCTCTTGACGGCAATTGCCTTGCGGCGGTGAATCTTGCGAATCTGTACTTTTCCGGCAATGGCGTCAACCGCTCCGAGGCCAATGGCGTCAAGCAGCTGCTGAAGGTGGCGGAGCAGGGATACGCTCCGGCGCAGCTGATGCTGGCCAGACACCTTCTTGACAGCGGATCGGTCCAGTACGACGAGGACGAGGGACTGAAATGGCTCAAGCTGGCCGCCAAGCAGAACAATGTCGAAGCCCTGAATTTTCTCGGCGACATATACCGCGAAGGTCTCTACGGCGCAAACAAGGATTTTAATCAGGCCAAATTCTGCTACAGCCACGCCGCCGCGGAAAACGACTACGAAGCCAGCTTCAAGCTGGGGAGACTGCTCATAAGACAGAGCATTCCGGATTACGTCAACGGTCTCGCCTACCTGCAGCAGGCCGCCTCCAACAATGTGCCTCAGGCTCAGTTTCTTCTTGGCACCGTGTATGAAAGCGGTCATGGCGTTCCTCAGAATCTGGCCATGGCCAGACAGTATTACCAGAGCGCCGCCGAAAACGGCTACGTTCAGGCCCAGGTGCTGCTGGCAAAGCTTTACGAGCATGGTCAGATACAGGCGGCGGATCCCTGGGATATGGCGTACCGGTGGTTTCTCAAGGCCGCGGAAAACGGGTCGGACGAGGCTCAGTACAAGCTTGCCTACTATATAGAAAACAACCTGATCAATCTGGAGCAGTACGAGAATCTTGACGAGGGCGCAAAGGAGGTTCTCTGGACCAGCAGCCGCAATCCCGTAAAATTCCAGTCCTCCCACCGCAGCCAGCTGGCCTTTTACTGGTACATGCAGGGCGCCAGGCAGGGCAATATCGATTGCGAGTACGCGGTCGCCCATATGTACGAGGACGGCATCGGCGTCGCCCAGAGTCAGGAGCAGTCCCTGAAGTGGTACATCCGGGCCGCCGAACACGGCCACACTCTCGCTCAGGTGAACCTCGCCAGATGCTACGAGGCGGGCGCCGGCGTCGCCATGGACGAAAAGCAGTCGGTGTACTGGTACAGTCAGGCGGCTGAAAAGTCCGAGCCGTCGGCGCTATTCGCCCTGGGCGGCATCTACGAGCAGGGCCGTAGCGTGAAGCAGAATTACAAGACGGCCATGACCTATTACACCAAGGCCGCGAATCTCGGCAGTCTTGATGCGATATACAAACTGGGCCAGCTGTATTCATCCAGCTACCTGGTTGCCCACAACATGTCCAAGGCGGTGGAGTTTTTCACCCGGGCGGCGAAAGAGGGACATATCGAGGCCAAAAAGATCCTGGCCAAAATCTACATGGAGAACGACGAGCTGCCTCCTGATTACGAGAAGGCCCTGGCGCTGCTGCAGGATCTCATCAGGATCAAGGAGCCGTCATCCTACTACATGCTGGGCCGGATTTTCGAGGAAGGTCTCAACGGCGTGGTGGATCATTTCAAGGCGGTGGAGCTGTACCGCTACGGCGCCGAGGCTGACGATCCCAAGGCTCAGTACGCTCTGGGTCACGCCTACGAGGAAGGCGTCGGGGTGGCGAAAAGCCTCAGAGAGGCGGCCTCCTGGTACGAAAAGGCCGCCAGCAAGGATCATGTGGATGCCCTTTACCGTCTGGGCTGTCTCTACCGGTACGGCAGGGGGATCGGACAGGATCTGTTCAAGGCGGTGGATCTGTTTCAGAAGGCCTCTCTGCGGGGCTGCGCCGATGCCTATCTTGAGCTGGGCATGATGTACGAGCAGGGAATCGGCCTTGAAAAGGACTATTCCAAGGCTCTTGCCTGCTACAAGCATGTGGCGGCCCAGGGCAACGCCGAGGCGCAGAACTGTATCGGCTATCTGTACATGAACATGACCAATTCTCCCAATGCCATGAAGCATGCCTTTTCCTGGTTCAGCAAATCGGCGGAGCTGTGCAACGCCCGGGGCTGCACGGAACTTGCCTATCTTTACAGTCACGGTCTTGGTTGCGATCTTGATTACGAACGAGCGGTGGTGCTGTACAAGCAGGCGGTCGAGATGGGGTACGCTCCGGCCATGTACGCCTTTGCCAAGATGTACGAGCTGGGACGGGGCGTCAGGGCTGACAGCAAGGAGGCGTTCAAACTTTACGACATGGCCTCCAAAAACAATCACGTCAAGGCTATGGTCAAGGTCGGACGCATGAGTCTTGCCGGAATCGGCTGCGTCAAAAACGAAGCCCACAGCGTGCTGATGTTCAATCTTGCCTCCGAGGCCGGCAACGCCAACGCCCAGTACGAGCTGGCCAAACTGTATTACGACGGCGTCGGCGTCAATCGGGACATGCAGCTGGCCTACATCTGGAGCTCCATGGCCGTGGCCAACGGCTGCGCCGATCAGGGCGCAGCCGAGCTTCGGGACGAGGCCGCGAAGAATCTGACTGTCGCCCAGCTCAACGAGGCCCAGTGCGAGGCGGCGGTGTTCTTTGAAAACTCGCGGCGCAGCTGACATGGGAAATGTAAGAATCATCAGCGGCAGACACCGCGGCCGCAGGCTTCAGGTGCTGGACGAACCCGGACTTCGTCCCACCACCGATCGCGTCAGAGAGACTCTCTTCAACTGGCTTCAGTTCAGGCTGAAGGACACCGTCTGTCTGGATCTTTTCGCCGGCGCCGGCGCCATCGGCTTCGAGGCCGCCTCCCGTTATGCCAGGAAGGTTGTCATGGTGGAGCTGAACCCCAGAGCCGCATCAGCGCTTAAAGCCAACGCCGAGAGCATCAGGGCGGAGAATGTGGAGGTTCAGGTTGCGGATGCCAGGGAACTGGTCTCAAGACCATGCGCCGGCGATGCCTATGACGTGGTTTTTCTTGATCCTCCGTATCACAATAATCTGCTTGAGCCGGTATGCCGCGGCCTTGAGGCCGGGGGCTTTCTCAAGGATGGCAGCCTGGTTTATGTGGAGCATGCGGCCGACGAGATGCCTGCGCTGCCGGATACCTGGGAGATGCTTAAAAGCTCAAGGGCGGGGGCGTGCGTTTACAGTCTTTATGTAAAACACCAGATGCCTGTGGTATCATGAACGCATTTCAAAATTCAACGACAGAGACAGACTATGGGATTATTTTCTTGGGGTAAAAAGGATGCGAAAAAGGAAGATAAAACAGTCCCTTCCGCCGGAGAAATCAGCGCAACGAAAGAGGCAAAGCCCGAGCCGGAAGAAGCCAAGCCTGAAGAATTAAAGTCTGAAGAGGCGAAACCGGAGGATTCCGCGCCGGTCCAGGTGGAGGAGCCGCAGCCTCATCCTCAGGAAAAGAAAAGCCTGCTAAGCCGATTGCTGAGCGGTCTTAAAAAGACCAGGGCCAACATCGGATCCGGACTGATGGCTCTGTTCAGAGGCAAAAAAATCGATGACGATCTGTTCGAGGAGCTTGAAACCTCTCTTCTTACCGCCGATCTGGGAATCGAAACGACCCAGCGGGTCATAGACGACGTCACCTCCCGCGCGAAACTGGCCCAGCTGAAGGATGCCGAGGCGCTTTACGACATTCTCAAGGAGGAGCTGTTTGAAATCATCAGCCCGTCGGAGCAGCCCCTTGAAATCAGAGATCACAAGCCTTTCGTGATCCTGATGGTGGGCGTCAACGGCGTGGGCAAAACCACCACCATCGGAAAACTGGCCAAACGGCTGCAGGCGCAGGGCAAGTCGGTGATGCTTGCCGCGGGCGACACCTTCCGCGCCGCGGCGGTGGAGCAGCTTCAGGTATGGGGCAACCGCAACTCGATTCCGGTGGTGGCCCAGCAGACCGGCGCCGATTCGGCTTCGGTCATTTTTGATGCCTTCAATTCCGCCAGAGCCAAGGGCATCGACGTTCTTATCGCCGATACCGCCGGGCGTCTGCAGAACAAGGCGAATCTGATGGAGGAACTGAGCAAGATCGTCCGGGTGATGAAAAAGCTCGATGCCGACGCTCCACACGAGGTGATGCTTACCCTTGATGCGGGAACCGGCCAGAACGCCATCAGCCAGGCCAAACTGTTCAATTCCGCCGTTCCTGTCACCGGCATCTCTCTTACCAAGCTTGACGGCACCGCCAAGGGCGGAATTATTTTCGCCATCGCCGACCGATTCAAGATCCCGGTGCGTTTTATCGGCGTGGGAGAGGGCATTGACGATTTGAGAGAATTCAATGCCCGCGACTTTATTGACGCTCTGTTTTCCAGGGAAGAGCCGTCTGAATGATCAGATTCGAGCAGGTATCCAAAAGCTACCTCGGGGGATTTCAGGCCATACAGCAGGTCAGCTTCAGCATCGCCAAGGGCGAGATGGTTTATCTCAGAGGGCATTCCGGCGCCGGGAAAAGCAGTCTTCTGAAGCTCATCTCCTCCATTGAGCAGCCGAGTCTTGGCCGGATTTTTTTCAACGGCCACGATATCACCCGTCTTGGCCGGGATCAGATCCCCGAGTTCCGACGGCAGATCGGCATGATTTTTCAGGATTACCGGCTCATCAACAGCAGAACCGTATATGAAAACGTGGCTCTGCCGCTTGAAATCGAAGGCTACTGCTCCGCCGACATCGCCAAGCGCACCAATGCGGCTCTGGACTATGTGGGACTTATCGACAAAAGCCGTTATTATCCTCTGACTCTTTCCGGGGGCGAGCAGCAGAGGGTCGGCATCGCCCGGGCCATTGTCCATTCGCCGAAGATCCTGCTGGCAGACGAGCCCACCGGAAATCTCGATCCGGAAATGTCCGCGGAAATTCTAAAACTCTTCACAGTTTTCAACCGCAGCGGCGCCACGGTGCTGCTGGCCACCCATGACAGCAATCTTTTCAATCTCAAGCCGTGCCGGCAGCTGGTTCTCAAGCGCGGACGCCTGATAGGCGATTACCCGGCACCTGACAAAGGAACGGGGAAAAATGTCTGACAACCGCAGGGCCACCGGCCGGGAATGGTTCATTCTCAATCACTGGAACGTCATCAAGCGTTCCTTTCTGGCTCTGCTGACCTCGCCCTTCAGAACCTGCCTGACGCTTTCGGTGATTGCCGTGAGCCTGGCCATTCCCATGACCTTTTACGTGCTGTACCTCAACGCTCTGGCGGTGACCTCCAGACTCAACGACACCTGCCAGATCTCTCTGTATCTGCGAGCCGATCTGACATCCGAGCAGACAGCGTCCTTTGTGGAAAAGATCCGGTCCGAGCCTGACGTCAGAGCGGTGAAGTTCATCTCCAAGGACGAGGGCCTCAAGGAGTTTTCCAAGATTTCGGGATTCGCCGAGCCCATCAAGTATCTGGCCGACAATCCGCTGCCTGACGTGCTGGTGGTGATGCCCGCGGAGGAGGTGGTGGCGGATCACGAGATTTCCGAGGCCATGCTCAAGCGGCTCATTGCCTACGGCGAGGTGGAGCAGGGCAAGTTCGATCTGATGTGGGTCAAGCGGCTGAAGGGCATCGGCAATCTCATGCGCAATCTTGCGGTTTCCCTTGGCGTGATGCTGCTGGCCGGGGTCATTCTGACCGTGGCCAACACGGTGCGGATCAATGTGATGTCCCGCCGGGAGGAGATCACCATCATGAGGTTTTTCGGCGCCACCGACAGCTTCATCGCCAGACCTTACATCTATTCCGGCATCATGCTGGGTTTTTTCGGCGGACTGCTTGCATGGTGGGTGAACGAATTCTTCGTGCTCTGCGCCTCCTATATCGTCAACGAGCTGGCCGAGCTGTACGGCGAAACCTACCAGATGTCCCTGCTTTCCTTCGGAGAAACCTCCTTTGTGGTGATAGTCAGCGTTCTGCTTAGCGTTATCGCCACCAAAATCTCTCTTTCGCGGTTCAACAACATCTGAGTCTCCACAACCAAACGGCGTAAAATGTGTCCGATCTCACTTCAAAGATGTGATCTGTCGTTGATTTTTTCTGATTTTGCACTATACTGTCGCTAGTGGAAATGTAACCGGATGAAACCTGATTCGAATGGCTTCGTCCGCAGCCTGAAATGATATGATTGGAGAAGGCTTGAAAAATCTATGACGGAATTAGTTAGCAGAACAGGTCAGCTGGTTCAGTACGACGGCCTTGAAGCGTATATCAGCCGGATCAACAGCTATCCTATGCTTACCAAGGATGAGGAGTACGAGCTTGCCGATCGGTACAGAGAAACCGGCGACAACGAGGCGGCATACAAGCTGGTAATGGCTCACATGCGCTTTGTGGTGCATATCGCCAAGGGATATCTCGGTTACGGGCTTCCTTTGAAGGATCTTATTCAGGAAGGCAGTGTCGGTCTCATGCAGGCCGTAAAGCGCTTCGATCCCAAAGCTGGCGTACGACTTGCCACCTATGCGATTCACTGGATCAAATCCGAGATCCACGAATTTGTCATCCGCAACTGGAAGATGGTCAAGGTGGCCACCACCAAGGCTCAGCGCAAACTGTTCTTCAATCTGCGCAAGTTCAAGCGCAATGTGGCCTGGCTTTCCGATTCCGATGTTCATATGGTGGCCAGCGAGCTGGGCGTCACTCCGGGCGAGGTGACCGAGATGGAAAGCCGCATGGCCGCCACCGACGTGTCATATGACTACACCGAGGATGACGATGCTGACGGAAAGTCCGGCAGCGCGCCATGCTACTACCTTGAGGACAAAACCTCCAATTTCTCCGCCAAGTTCGAGAATTCAAACTGGCAGGAAAACGCTCAGGAGGCTCTGGCCGAGGCTTTCGAGAAACTGGACGAGCGATCGAGGTACATAATCAAACGCCGCTGGCTGGACGAGAACAAGGCAACCCTGCAGGAGCTTGCCGAGCATTTTTCGGTATCGGCGGAGCGGGTAAGACAGCTTGAAAAGCAGGCCATCGAGACCATGAGATCTCTGATGGTGGAGCAGACGGCCTGATTTCGGTTCGACTGCGGTGCAGGCGGGGCATGAAGGATGTTCCGCCTGTTTTTTTTTCTGCCGACGTTCTGCATGCAAAAAAAATCTCCGGCCTGCGGCCGGAGATTTGAGTTGTGAACTTCTTTTTCTGCAGCGGTCCTAGCGGGCCAGGAACATCGCCGCAATGCCAAGACCCAGACAAACCACGCTGATCAGGCCTCCGGCAATCATGATATCCCGGTTCTTGAGATATCCGGTGGCGTAGGCCAGAGCGTTCGGTGGCGTGCTGATCGGAAGACTCATGGCGAATGAGATCGCGATGGCGCAGAACATCAGTACCGTGGATTTGTCGATGCCGATGTCGCCGGCCTGGGACAGCACCGCCACGGCGATCGGAAGCATGAGATTCGCCGATGCGGTGTTGGAAATGAAGTTGGACAGCGCCCAGCCGATGATGCTCAGCAGGATCACGATCATCATTCCGCTGTACTGGGTGTAGTCGATGATGTTGGCAAGCTTGGATGCTAGTCCGGTTTTGCCCAGCGCGTCGCCCAGGGCGATGCCTCCCGCAATCAGCCAGATCACGTCCCAGTTCATGGTTTTGATGTCCGAGGTTTTGATGATGCCGGTGCAGGTGTAGGCGATGAGCGGTATGAGGGCCACCACGTAGCTGTTGATGCCGTGCTTGGTCTCGGTCATCCACAGGAGAATGGTAAGAGCAAAGACGATGTAGACGGTCAGAGATCTCCAGTCCTTGGCGAAGTGGGATTCGATTTTGATTTCGATTTCCTTCTGTCTTACCGGATAGAGGAAGTGCAGCAGAGCCCATCCCACCAGGATGCAGATCACCGCCAGCGGAAAGCCCACCATCATCCAGTCCAGGAAGCTGATGCTGTCCGGCCCCACCAGATATTTCAGCGCGATGGCGTTTGGCGGAGTGCCTACTGGAGTCGCGATGCCGCCGATGTTGGCGGCTACCGGCACGCAGAAAATCAGACCTTTGATGCCCCGATCCGATTTGTCGAAGGTCGATATGACCGGAGTGATCATGGCCAGCATCATCACGGTGGTGGCGGTGTTGCTCATGAACATGGCGAAAATTCCGGTTACCGCCATAATGCCCAGCATTACCATCGAAGGTCTCTTGCCGAAGGGCTTGAGCAGAATCCTTGCCAGATTGACGTCAAGCTTGTACTTGGTGGCCGCTATGGCAAGGGCGAATCCGCCGATGAACAGTATTACCACCGGAGCGCTGAAGCTGCTGAGCACGGATTTGTAGCTTATCATGTGCTCCTTGTCCACCGCCTCCAGATGCTCTCTCAGCGGCCAGACCGCCGAGTCGGAGATGAAAATTGCAAGGGCGCCCATGGCGAACAGCGATGTCGCATATACGGGGATCGGCTCGGTGATCCAGCAGAAGGCCGCGGCGGCGAAGATCACCAGCAGAATATGCTGCACCGGGGTCAGGCCCAGGGCGCCGGGAAACACGACCGGCAGAAGCGCCGCGACGATACAGGCGACCACCACGCACACTATCTTGTAAACAAGCGATTTGGTACTGGTCTGCTGTGCATCGTCCTCTTCGACATCCGCCATAAGAGGTTTTTGATCAGTCAAAATATACTCCTAATGCTAATTGAACAAATTGCATGAAGTATATCATGACGGCCGTTCAACGCCGTTGACCGGCCCTGAATTATAGCGAATTTTGAGTTACTATTCACACCCCCGGGGACAGCCTCCCCGGATGGGCATAGCACCAGCCAATACACCTCACACGCAACAACCCTGTCTACTACCCTAAAATACCCAAAAAATGTGATACAAGGATCAAATTTGAAAAATAATTT
>JAFURY010000045.1 GCA_017480795.1 Succinivibrionaceae bacterium | reverse complement strand
CTTCAATAACAAGATTAAGACACTGAGAAGAAAGGCTTACGGATATAATGACGATGAATATTTCTTTTTAAAGATTATTGATATTTCATATCATGGACATAGTTAATGTAGATATCAGCAATAAAATTTTGCTTTGAGCCTGAAATTGGGACGTAGTTCATTGATTTAACAGAGCAATTGACCGCCATCGTCTACAACAGATCCATTATTATGATTTGTATCATCTTTCAGATTGTCATGCGGCCGCGAAATCTTCCAGAAACTCCATCCTGCAGCCACGTGCCATCTTGAAACTGTGCTAACTTTTGGGCATGTAAAAGCGGGCACGCATTCTTCTGGCTTGCCCCCTCCACTTATGAGACGGCCATGAAGCTGATAAATTTCAAAAGCATCCTCACAGGTTTGTTCGTCGCCCCGGAAGAGCGGGGCAGCAGTCTTTTCCCGGCCGCCGCCATCAATCCCGACACCTCCATGATCCTGGGAACCGACGCCACCGCCGGCTTTGTCTGGCGGTGCAGCCCCCTTTGCTACGAGGACGAGCGGATCATGGAGCGACTGGGAGGCTTTCTCAACGACGAGTATCCCGAGTCCACGGTGCTGCAGTTCTGTCTTTACCGCAGTCCCGACATTACCGCCGAAATGTATAGCTACAAGGCGCTGCGCCGATCATGCGCAGATCCCTTTCTGCGGGAGGTCACCGACGAGCGGGTGAGATTCATCCGCCGACACAGCCGGAAGAATCTGGTGGGCCGCAGTTTTGACAACGGCATTATCCACTCCTGTCGTCTGGCGGTGGCGCTCAAGATTCCCCTCGCCGACGAAATCCCCACCTCCGAGGAGGAGCAGAAGATCCTCGCATCGGGCGAGAAGGTGCAGGCCCATCTGCGCAATCTGGGACTCTATCCCCAGCGGATGGACGCAGGCGAGTATATCCGCTTCATGCAGACCGTCATGTGCCGCGGCTCCGAGGCGCTCTGGCGCAGAACTCCCGAAAACTCCTCCTGGCAGCGGGATCGGCTGATTTCGGAGCAGATCCTGGATCCTGACATTCACCTCATGGTCCACCGGGATCATCTTCACCTGGGCCGGCGCAACTACATCCGTACCCTTTCGGCCCGGCGTCTGCCGGAATACGTCTATCCCGGCAGCGCCGTGTCCTACGTGGGGGACATCCTCAGCGGTCTCAGCGCCGTCAAGGCCAACTACATGGTGACGGTTAATCTTTTCTATCCCAACGCCGAAAGCGCGCGGCAGTCCCTGGAGCGCAAGCGGCAGTTTGCGGTGCAGCAGGCATCGGGCCCCATCCTGAAGTTCGTGCCGGTGCTGGGGAAAAAAAAAACCGCCTTCGACCAGATGTCCGAATCCATGCACAACGGCCACCGGCCGGTGAGGCTCAGCTACACCGTGACTCTCGCCTCCACCGGTCTCAAGCGTCTCAACGCGCTGTCCACGTCTCTGAGAAACATCTGGCGGGAGCAGCATTTCGAGCTGATGACGGACGACTGCTGCCAGCTGCCTGCATTTCTCAACGCGCTGCCTTTCGGAGGCGACCACCGCTCGGTGCGGGATCTTTTTCTCTACTTCACCATCACCAGCCAGATGGCAGCCCCCCTTCTGCCCATCATGGGAGAGTGGCGGGGCACCGGCACTCCTCACGTGGAGCTCTTTTCCCGCAACGGCCAGCTCATGAGCGTGTCCCTGCACGATTCCCACACCAACAAGAATGCGGTGATAGCCGCCGAATCCGGCTCCGGAAAATCCTTCTTCGCCAACGAACTCATCATGAGCTATCTGTCCGAGGGGGCTCAGATCTGGGTCATCGACGCGGGAAAAAGCTACAAGAACATCTGCGAGATCCTGGGCGGCGACTTTCTGCAGTTCGACGAATCCAGCGGCGTCTGTCTCAATCCGTTCCTGCTTATCCGGGATTACGGGGAGGACGAGGACGCCCTGGTGGCGCTCATTCAGAACATGGCTTCCCAGACCAACAGTCTGGACGAGTTTCAGAAAAGCGCCCTGAGGCGCATCATGCAGGAGCTGTTTCAAAAGCTGGGCAACCGGCTGACGATAGACGACATCAGAAACCGTTGCCTGGAGTCTGACGACAAGCGCATCAACGATCTGGGCTCCCAACTTTACCCCTTCTGCTCCGAGGGTTCCTACGGCCGGTTCTTCAACGGCGCCAGCAGCATCGACTTCAGAAACCGCTTCACGGTGCTGGAGCTGGACGAACTCAACGGCAGGCGCCATCTGAGGCAGGTGGTGCTGCTTCAGCTGATCTACCAGATCCAGCAGCAGGTGTTTCTGGGCGATCGGGGACGAAAGAAGATCATTCTCATCGACGAGGCCTGGGATCTGCTGAAGGACGGAGACGTTTCCCTGTTTCTTGAGCACGCCTACCGCAAGTTCCGCAAATATGGGGGCTCGGCGGTGATCGCCACCCAGTCGGTGAACGATCTGTATTCCACTCCGGCGGGGCAGGCCATCGCCGAGAATTCCGCCACCATGTTTCTGCTGGGACAGAACGCCGAGGCGGTTGAGTCGGTGAAGCGCAGCGGCCGGCTGGTGATGAGCGAGGGCGCCTATCAGCTGCTGAAGACCGTGCACACCATGAGCGGCGTCTACAGCGAAATCTTCATCAAGTCCGAACTTGGCATCGGAGTGGGGCGCCTCATCGTTTCGGATTTTCAGAAACTGCTTTACTCCACCTCTCCCGAGGATGTCCGGGACATCGCCCGCTACAGGGACGCAGGTCTTTCCGTGGCCGAGGCGGTGCATCAGGTGCTGGCGGATCGGGGAATCGCCCGGGAGCCGGCGGAGGAATGCGACGATCTGCCGCTTCAGGAGGAGATGACCGCCATGACTTCGGTGAGGATCGCGGAGAACAGGCCTGACCTTGCCTGCGGGGGATCCGGGGCATCGGCAAATGGCGGTCCGGCGGAAACCGCTGCGCAAAAGCAAGCCGATGACGAAGCGGACGGGGAGGCGAAAGGGAAATCCGAAGCCGGCGTCAAACCTGAAACAGAAACAGAAACAGAAGCCGAAACCGCACCTGAAAAGGAAGCCATGGCCGGAACAGCGCCGGAAGCGAAATCGGAAGTGGAAGCGAAATCGGAAGCGGAAGCGAAATCGGAAGTGGAAGCGAAATCGGAAGTGGAAGCGAAATCGGAATCCGGAGCAGAGTCGGATAACGAAGAAGTCTTTCCCACCGCCGAAGCGCTGCTGTCAGATCAGAAGCCCCAGGATCTCGGAGAATTTTCACAAGTCTCGGAAACCGTCGCGCCAGGCGCGCCTGCGCTGGAGGATCGCGCCGCCAGATTCCGGCAGAGATCGGGAAATCATGGCGCCAGGCGGGAAAACCGAAGCGGCGCGCGGGAGGTCAAATGACGGCGGATGAAAGAAAAACCGCGGTATTGCAGGCTGCGGGAGTAAAAGCCGCGAGAGCGGGAGAAGACGCCGTCAGGTCTGGAGAATGCGCAGTCAGCCTCGGGAAGAAAACCGCCGGAAGGGGCGCCGGATCTTTCAGTCCGGCGAAGCTCTGCCTTATGGCCTCCATCTTTGCCTGCGCCGCCTCCCTTGCGCTGTTTTCTGACGCCCCTGATTTCACCGTTTTCGGCTACCGGCTGATGATCGATCCTCAAAGTTCCACCTGCGTGGGGGAGCATCACGTCTTTCTGGTGGACACCCGCGACCGGACCCCGGCGCGGGGGGAACTGTTCGCCTTCGTGTCTCACGACACCGGCTTTTATCCCGACGGCCAGATCATGATCAAAATCATGGCGGGGATCCCCGGGGATCAGGTGGTGGTCACCACGGAGGACACTAGGGTCAACGGTCATGTGGCGGCGGTGGGGCTTGATGCCGCGGTGGCCGCCGGAGCCGATCCCCGGGCCTTTGAACGGGCCCTGATCCTGGATCCGGGGGAACTGTTCATGGTGGGATCCTCCAGACTGTCACTTGATTCCCGTTACTGGAGAAACGCCTATGAAAAGGATCTGCTGGGCCGGGCCTATGTTCTTTATTAGCCTGGCGGGGGCATCGGTGAGCTTCGGCGGAGCGCGGGATGCCGATGCTGTCCATCCGGCTTCTCCCATATCCGGCGCGTATCCGGCTATGTCAGCCGCTCGTGTCATAAACTCAGCCGCGTCCCCGGAGGAGGCCGCCGTTGCTATGGATCCATCTGATTTCCTCCCCGGCCCGAAGTCCCGGAAGGCATCTGATGGCCTGCCTGGGGACAGATCCGCGCCCGATCTGCCAGGCGCGAACATCATCCGGTCTCTTATGCCAGGGGAATATGAGAGCGCCATGGGGAAATCCGGGCTCTGGCGGGAGGGGAAGGCCGGATCCGGCGCGGCGGAGCCCGGACAGTCCCGGAACGGTCAGGTTCCGCATGCGCCTTATCTTCTCTTCATGTCCCGGGCGGTGCCTGATGCGGCGCGGCACCAGATTTACGCCGGACTCTGCGGCAGAGATGACGTCGTCGTCCTTTACCGGGGACTTGTTCCGGATGCTCAGGGCGGTCTGCTTGCGGCTTTTTCGGAGCTTCAGCATGAGGTCCGGGAACACTGCTCAAAGGGGCTTTCGGTGATCATCGATCCTTCCGCTTTCAGGCGATACGGCATCGGGGCCGCGCCATACCTGCTGAAAATCGGCAACGGCGGACAGGCGGTGGCAGGCGCCGCCGGCGCATGGCATCCCCGGGTTTTCCGCGATGGAGGAGAGCCGGGAGGACAAGGATATGCCGCCGAGCAAGGAAACCCTGACGGTCAAGGAAATCCCGGCGGTCATGAAAACTCGGAAGGCATTCAGGCTGTCGCCTCAGCCCGGGATACGGAGGCGGAGGGTTGCGAAGAGGCCTGCCATGTCGGCAAAAGCGCGTCTGACGGAAAGCCGGCCGGGAGCGGCCCTTACGGCCGGCTTTACGACGTTTCCGAAATCAGTCTCGCCGAGTATCTGCGGCAGGCTGCGCTGAAACTTGATCATGAGGAGCTCCGTCGCCGGGCGTCGGATGCAGTCAGGCATATGAAACTGGGCTTGCCCCTGGCCGCAGCCACCGCAGGACGCGCCAGACGGCTTGATCTGTCGGTGAGGCTGGAGTCAGACATTGTCGATGCCGGAGGCGGGATCATCGCAGGCAAGGGAGACGTGTTCGATCCACTGAAAATGCGCCGGTTTGATCTGAAGGTGCTGGTTTTCAGTCTTAAAAATCCGGATCAGCGGGAGCTGGCCGCGCGCTTCGCCGGATGTTCGGAGAAAGGCGGGATCCGCCGTCTGCTGCTGGCTGACGCTCTGGAGGGACTTGAGGACTGGCATCTGCTGGAGGAACTTTCAGCCCGCATCGGGGCGGTGTATCTGCTGACGCCGGAGGTGGCAAGGCGTTTTCAGCTGGAGCGGTCGCCTTCTCTGATCTGGCAGGAGGGAGATGCTCTTTACGTGAAGGAGGCCGTCGGTGAAGACGAGATATGTTTTTAGGATTGCGGCTCTTGCGCTGATGCTGGCCCCGGCGGCGGATGCGAAATGCGAAAAGTCCGATCTGATTTCCCCGGCGCTGTTCACCGACATCTGCTGGGACTGCATTTTCCCGCTGGTGGTGGCGCAGGTTCCTCTGGGGGACTCGTCCTCCTCCTGGCGCCCCTCCGGCGCCTCCGGCCGTTATCTCTGCTCCTGCCAGGGGCCCGAGGGCATAGCCATGCCCGGGGTGGTGACCTCCTTCTGGGAGCCGGCCCGCATCATCGAATTTGTCACCGAGCCCGGCTGTCTGTCGCTGCTGAACACCTCTCTCTCCGGGGCAAGCGACCCCGTCAGGCGCGGCGCCCACGGCCGCCGGGACGGCAGCGAAGGGGATCGGGCCTTTTTCCACTATCACTTCTATTCCTTCCCGCTGCTTGAAATGCTTTCCCTGTTCACCGGAGGCATGTGCAATTCGGACGGCTACCACGATCTGGATCTGATGTACTTTTCGGAGCTGGACCCCACCTGGAACGACGACGTCCTGGCCTTTTTCGTCAATCCCGAGGCGGCCCTGACGGCCAATCCCCAGGCCGCCGCGGCCTGCGGCGCCGATGCGGTTTCAAGCCAGAGCCACCGGCCGGTGGACAGCCTGTTCTGGTGCGCCGGCTCCTGGGGTCGGCTTTATCCTCTTTCGGGGTATGTGAACATGCCCGTGAGCACCTTCAAAACCACCTCGCTGCTGTCCGCCCGGGTGCTTGCGGCGCTGCACCGCAGAGGCCTGGCGAAAGCCACCGTGGGGGACGGCGCTCTCTGCCGGGGACATATCGAGCCTTTTCTTCCCAAGCAGCAGTACCGCTTCACCCTTCTGCGGCCGGTGCCGGAAACTGAAAGGGCTCACGGCATGGGAGAGTCGACCCTGCGCTGGGCCGGGGGAAGAATGATCCCGGCTGTGAGGGAGAATCCCATGTATCTGATCTGGCGCTGGCGGGACTGCTGCAACACGGTGAGCCTGGGAGGACGCTAGGATCCGCGTCCGTCTTGCGCGCCCGGCTGCCTCGCGCCGGCTTTCCATTCCGGAGAACTTATGAACCCTTATGCCAAAAACACCCTCTGCCTTGCGCAGATCCTGTCCCTGGCGCTGCTGCCTGCGCAGCATCGTCCTGCGCTGGCCGACGAAATCAGCCAGGCCGCCTCCCTGGGCAACAGCGCCGGAGACGAACTGTCCCGGCAGGCCGGCGCCGACGATCTGGCCGCTTTTGCCGGAAGAGAGGGAGAAATCTTCTCTTCCGGCGACGGAGCCTATCGGCTGCCGTCCATGGAGGACGACACCGCTCTTGAGAGACAGGCCGCCGAACTCAAGTCGCATCTTGCGTCGGATCCCGAGGATGAAACCGGGGGAGCCTATTTCGTGGTGAAGACCACCCGGCTCAACCGGACCTGGGCGGATCTGGCCCGGGACAAGAGCCTCACCTCCGTGGCCCGGGAGGTGTTCGCCGGCTCCGGGCAGGAGGAGAACGAACTGCTGGGAGACTGCAGCCGCCAGATCCTGACCTCCGGAAAGAACAGCGTCTATCACGTTCCCGATCTCCGGGACTGCACCCGCATCACCGAGCACGCCGGAGAGTGTCAGCTTCTCCACCAGCTTTACCTCGAACCGGTGGTGGGTCTTCTGTCCTCGGGGCTGGCGGAGCAGGACAACAGTCTCAACATCGCGCCATGCCAGGGCGAGGATCACTGTCTTGCGGTGTTTGCCGGCAAACAGTACACCAACAACCGGGGTCGGTGCCTGGAATACGACGATCGGCTGAAGGTGGCGGTGTATCATCCGGAGGCCATCCGGAAGGTGGTGCTGGGCCGGGTGGCCTGGGACGATTTCTGGGGATCCTGGATCACCGGCGCCGACGGAGTCCGGCATCCCCTGGCTCTGCCCACCGCCGAGCTGCCACTTTACGTGACGGATCCGGAAAGAACGGACAATCCCGAGGCCTGGGCCTGGATCGGCAGTCAGGGCTGGGCGGTGGTGGATCGGCTGGATGGCGATCGGGTGGTGAACGGCATCGGATGCGAAAACAACTGGCACGGATCATCGGAAAACTGCCGGGGCGGCGGCCGCTGCAACCAGGGCTGGGACATGAATGCGGACCGCTCTGCGGACGGAACGGATCTGACCTCGATCTTCAGAGGCGCATCGGCGGACAGTCCCGTAGTCATCGACTCCGTCACCTCCACCGAGGACGACGGCCAGTACCAGCTCCAGCTGAAGATTTACTACGATCCCTCCCGGGTGGTCATAAGAGAGTCCTGGGAAAGCCAGGCCTGCCTGGCTTCCGTGGCGAGCATATCCGACGGCTTCGCCCCAGGCTCGGTCAGATGTCTTGAAACCCTGCCCAATGTGTCATCCGCCGAGGATGGAAATCTGATCCTTTCGGATTGGGGGATCGCGGCGGGTATCGGCGCCGCGGATGTGCCGTCAGGTCTGGTGGAACGCAGCTGCCGGCGTGCCATGGTGAAGGTGGAGGGAGTGTACACTCCCGACGGCGGCGGAAAGGGAGACTGCGGCCGCTACGAGAATCAGTGCGCCTTTGTCAGCGCGAAATGCGCGGACGAGGGGCGATCCGGCAACTGTTATCTCACAGACGAGGTTTACGACTGCGGGACCGACGTGGAATCGGAGGAGCGGGTGGCCCGGACATCGTATTCCTGCAGCGGCCAGATCCGGTGTCTCGGCACAGAGTGCGCAGGCGGAGAGCGCAACGTGAGCCGGGGCTTCGCCCGGGCGTCGGCGCTGCTGCAGGCGGCGGATTTCATGGCGCAGGACATGCAGTGCTCCGGTCTTGACGCCAATGGCAGTCCCACCGGACGTGAGGATGTGATCTGCCGAATTTTCTCGGGCAGGGCGCGATCCTGCACCCAGGCCCTCAAGGGCGCCGGAGGACTTGAGGTGGACTGCTGCGATTCCCCCGGCGGAGTGCCCCTGGCCGGCTATATCGGAGGCATTCTGATGATCAGCCGCCTGGACGGCGTCATCGCCGGCATGGATCACGCCTCCTCCATTTACGGCGCCTATTCCGAGCTCAGACGGCCGGTGTTCAACGCCGTCTCGGAAATCGGCAACGGTCTCAGTCAGGTCACCCAGCCCTTCGCCTCCTGGTTCGAAAACGCCACCGGCATGAAGGGGCTGTTTTCCTCGGACAAATCCATCGTGGATTACGTCACCGACAAGCTGAAGGCCAAAGCCAGAGAAATCCTGCAGAAGATCTTCGCCCGGGCGCAGGACAATCTTGCGGCCGAAGGCGCCGCCGCCGGCGGTGGCGGCGGGGAGGCGGGATCCTGGGGCAGTCAGGAGGCGGCCAACGCCGTCGTGGAAAATCTGTCTTCGGCGCTGTCGGTGGTGGGCTACGTCTACATGGTGTATCAGATCTCCTGCATGGTTTCGGCCATGCTGTTCAAATGCACTCCGGATCAGCTGGAGCTGGCGGCGTCCCGCTCCCTGAAAAACTGCAGCTACGTGGGCCAGTACTGCCGGCGGAAGGTTCTCGGCCGCTGCGTCGCCCGGAGTCACAGCTACTGCTGCTTCTCGTCTCCTCTGAGCCGCATCGTGCAGGAGCAGGTGAGACTGCAGCTGGGAGAACCCTTTTCCTCCATGGATCCCAAGGCGCCGGACTGCGGAGGATTTTCGGTGGAGGAAATGAACCGGATCAGATGGGAGGACATCAGTCTGGACGAGTGGACGGCGCTTTTGAAAATGACCGGCAACTACGAGGCGGAAAAGGAAACCGGCATCGGCTCGCTGACCGGCGCCGGCACGGCCCTGGATGCGGACTACTCGGATTCGGAAATCTCGGATAAAAGCAGAAGCGATGCCGCGGAGAGGACGGTGGAGCGGGTGTTCGATCTTGATTTCGACGCCATCCGGAGAAAAGCGGACGAGGAGTATCTGGTGGATGCTGACGGCAGGAACGGAGGCAGGTAGCTGGCGCATGGCGGAGAACCGAACAATGGCTCAGGACGTATCTCAAATCTTCTTCGACGGTTCTGAAATCTGCGGGCATCGCTTCAGGGCTCCCCGGGCGTCCGCCGGGTGTTGCGGCAGTTCTGGTTCAAACCGGATAATGGCTCGGATCCCATCGCGTTCCGGGGCGGGAAACAATGGCGATCAGTCAAAAAATATGACGGCATGACTGATGGCTGGGCGGAAATCTCAATTTTTTCCGGCGCCGTCGGCGCGCCCGCCGAGAGATCTGAACTTTGCGACATCTGCGACGATCCTGCGCAACGGGCGATACCTGCTGTCCGGCTTCGCCCGGTAACGCTGTTCAAATGTCAGGTGGCGCAAAATTTTGCCAAAAGATTGCTTTCAGCAATCAGATGTGATAATATGACACTAACAATCTTTGATAAAGTGGGGTGCTATCATGGCAAGGGCGGCAACAAGAACGGCAAGTGTGTATACACGAATTGATCCTGTCACCAAAGAACAGGCAGAAATGATCCTGGGCCAGCTCGGTATTCCAATGTCGAATGCCATCGGCATGTTTTTAAACCAGGTTGTCATCCACCGCGGCATACCGTTTGCCATGAAGTTGCCTGGCGCAAATCCTGCCGCTGCTGGCGAACTGAGCAAAGAACGGTTTGACGCTGAAATGCAGTTGGGAATGGATGACATTGCCACCGGTCGTGTCGTTTCCGCTGATGACGTTGAAGCAGAAATGAGGCGACTTTACGGCGCATGAAAGTTGTTTATACGCTTAAAGTGCGTCAGGATTTGCGTGATATTTACGAGTATATTGCATACGCATTGCTGTCTCCGGAAACCGCGCAGAAGATTGTAGAAAGACTCATGCAGGGAGCCAGAACATTGGAATCCATGCCTGAGCGGAATCCTCTGTACAAAGAGGAGCCATGGCGCAGTCGGGGCGTTCGGTTTCTGCCGGTGAGGAATTACCTGATTTTCTACACCATCAATGTGGCAGAGTATACTGTGTCCGTTGCGCGGATCATGTACGGAGGCAGAGACATCAGCCGTCAGCTGTTTGAAACGGTCGAATGGTGACAGCAAGCGCTTGCGGCTCCGTCAGCCTGGCGGCATCTGACGGGTTCTCAAAATACCGGTTTGATTCGCTCATTGATTGGCGATGTCCATGATGGCCGGCGGCCCATGCCTCAGGTTGATGGTATCATTTTCCTAATTCGCCATGGCGACGCTGAATGGAACAGAGCTATCGGCTGTTCAGTAAGCAAGCCCTTGCAGATCCGGTCGTTGCCGACTCTGAGGCTGGAGAGCAACCGGCGGGAATGAAATTTGCATCCGTTCGGACGTTTCGGGTGAGGCGCGAAAAATCGGTTCAGCCCTCGTCATCGGCCATTTTGACATTGCAGCTTTTGCCGTGGAACGCTATGCCGTATTTCAGAATTCTGCCGTAGCCGTCCTGTTTGAGATTGAAATCGTATCTGTTGACGTTTATCTGTTCGATGGCCTTGTCGCAAAGTTCGAGCCGGGTAACAGGTCTCTTGTCTTTCGCCTTTTTGAATTCCAGAATTGCAGCGCTCAGATCGTTGTCATTCGTCAGAATCAGATCATGGAAGCCGTCGCCGCTTTCATGATTGGATGTCATCTGTATTTCGTTTGAGGTTGCGATGGAAAGAACTCCCGTCATGAAGCCATGATAGAAGCTTTCATGCGACGCGTCCCGGACGCTGATGAAGTTGATCAGCATATCGTTGATGACGTTCTGAACCTTTGGGGCATCGCCTGCAAACAGCGCGTCTCTCAGCGAACAGGCGCCTTGCGCCCATTCGGGATTTCTTTTGCTGAACATGCGTTCCGCCTTCTTTTTGAAGCAGTTTCGCACTTCCTCGTTGGGTATCCTTATTTCAGCCATGTCATCGGATGGCACCGGCCTGCTGGCATAGGTGAAATAGCCGGTATGAAGCATCATTGTGGCGAAGGTGTCGAAATCAGTATCGTTTTTTATCTCGGGATAGGTCGTAAACTCGCTCAGCGTTATCACTTCCGTT
>JAFURY010000144.1 GCA_017480795.1 Succinivibrionaceae bacterium | reverse complement strand
TGTCACCGATTGTGAGAGTGCCGCTTGTGAGATCGATGGACCACGCGGCTGTGCCTCCTGTGGCCGTGGCGCTTATCGTGCCAGTGAGCTTACTCACCGCGATGCTGTTGGCGCCGATCCTGTCTGCCGATAGCGTGCCGGAGGCGATCTGCTTTGCATCGAGCGTAAGCGTGCCAATTGATTGGGCGATGACCCCATTAAAATCCATCGACTGTTCCCACGTCTTGCCGCCGTCTTTTGTAAACCCTACACCATAATGCACACCATCATATTTCCCGATTCTGATCTGTTGCAGATTATTATCTGGATTTATTATACAGATATTGTTGGCGTCCCAGTAAAACTTGTCATCTCCCAGGATTTTTACAAGCGCAGCTTGCAGCACGCCGGCTGTGATCGCATCTGCCACGATGCCGGAGCCGGTGGCAGCTGTACGCCAAATCCATGCTCCGCCGACTTTTCCGCTCGCGATCTGCCATCCTGCGCCGGTGAGCCTCATGGCAAGCTTGCCATCAGATGATACGAGCATGATCGCGCCGGTATCCGGATCCGTATACCATCCGCCGGTAGTGCTGATGATCTGGTTATTGAGTACATCCATCACGCCATTTATATCAAACGCATTTGCCCGATCCCAAATGGCGGATTTTGACTGATAATCACTGACAACCGCTGACATGCCAGCCAGTATATCTGTTGTCCGTATGGCAGTATTGCCGATTGTGAGCCGTGTGAGCTCCGGATATACATAATCCCGGATGATGCCAACGACTTTGGCGCTTATGTCCGTGGTAACTCTTCGCGTATCGACAAATCTCGCGAGCCGGACCAGCACGGTATCCATAAGCCGCACGGCCTCATGCGTCCGCCCCATGATGCGCTCTGTATCCTGCATAGTGGCCTCGACGGTGATGCGCGGAGCCTTTACATCCTGCAGTTCGTTCCATGTGGCCTGCAGGAGCTCCTCCGGATCAGTGATATCCTCAAAAACCACATATCCAAACCGGTGCCGGCCTCCGCGGCCGTACTGTGTCAGTGCATCAGGATCCCCGATCCACTCCTGTCCGGCTGGCTTGTCTGCAGGCTTGCCTGCAGATTTTGTCCATGCTACATCTGCAAAAGTCAGGCGCCTGCCGTATGATGGATCATCATCGCCGCCGCCATCGATCTGCACACCCTGACCTCTGCCATACAGTGCGGTTTTTATGCTGCTCTCGTCGTATGATACGCTGATACCTGTAAGATCGTCGCCAAGCTCAAACAAGCGGCCGCGGTAGGCAGTTGTGTTGGCTACTATGTCAACTACTCGTCCGGATATGCGGCCGTTTGCAAACTGATAATATGGCACGATTTTTACATCAAAAGCCTCCTGCACTTTGGCCAGCGCGCTCCACACAGGCTCATAATATGATGTCATCGTGCCAGTGTTTGTAGACCCGATAACGCCAAGCTGGTACCGTGTGCCCTGCAGCAACCTGCTTACGTATATGGCAACAGTAACGCCGCGCGCCCTGTACTCAGTAATTGGTTCGTCCATCAGCTCCCGGACAGCCTTGTCTATGCCATTGAGCTCCCAGATACCATCCGGCTCTCTGAGTGTCCGATCAGTGATCTCAAAAATCCGGTACCGGCCATCGATATCTTTAAAACCAACAGCATCCCCGCTCTGGATGTCGGCGGCTGCAGGCACCTCAGCATATATGGAGTACTGCGCCTCATCATGCTGCATCTGTATCGCATTATAAGCACCGCGAAGCACATCGGATTTTGACAGTATATCTAGTACCACTCGTCGACCCACCTCACTGTCGTCGCTCCTGCATCACTGAGCACAATCTCTGTAGCACCCAGGATTTCCGGGTGCCAGTCACTGGCCGTATAGTCAACATAATCCATCGCTGCCTCTCCGGCAATGGCTACAATACGATTGACAAAATCCACATTAATGATCTGCCCGGCCTGCAGATTGGCGCCGATCGGATTGCGGATCCTCATCACTGTAGTACCATTGACAGTGATCGTCAGTGCTGCAGCTGTCGCCGCCATCGTGTGGCTGATCACCGGCCGGCAGGATACGCTCCCTCGTGGCTCTATCCGGAGATGGTTTGTGCCTGTGATTACAGTCTCAGCCGTACTATGGTAAAAAGGCCGCGGAGCCGCAAAAACATACTCGATTACGCCAAAGCCCCAGTGCCAGTCCGGATCTGATGCGCTCTGCAGGATCACGCTCAGTGCTTTGCCAGGCATATGTGTTGGCTCATACTCTGAGAGCACATTTTTACAAAATAGTCCGGCTATCTGCCGACTCATGGCGTTGGCGTTGTCCAGACTTCGCCCGGCGAAGTTGAGATGCAAATGCACCTCTCTGGGAGAGAGCTGCACACCAGCCAAATAGCTCTGCTGAGCCGTAGACAGGAGCCGGAGCTCCCGCGGCGGTATCGAGCTGATTACCTCATGAGATACAAATATTTTTGGGTTGAACTCTGATGGGCTTATGCCGTTAAATCTCATATAATCACCCCAGTCCGAGCGCCATCTTGGTGCCCCATGTCTGCCCCTGCTGAGCATCTACGTATGGTGTCATCAGGCGCGCAAAAGTTTTACCATCCACCTGCAGGATGATTGGTGCCTGAGCAGTGCTGATCTGCCCGGCGGATAGCGTGATGCCCTTTGCCTGGCTCTCAATGCCTCCGGCCAAGTTGGCCACAGCCTTATCAAGCACCGGCTGGCTCCTGCGCAGAGTGCTGGCCAGTCCGCTCACAAAATCAGGCATCCACGTCTCATAGTCCCGGAGAGGGCCCTCGTCCGGGCGCGAAAAATGCAGGAAAGATGCGATCTTGCCTGCCAAATCCTTAACCGGCTTTGTGACTTTTGACATAAATTGAGAGATGCCGCGACCGAAGCCATCCATCATATCGCGTGCCCATCCCAGCGCCTGCCCCGGCAGAGAGCTGACGGCGCCAGAAATCGCCTGTACGATCTGCCTGCCGATATTACTAAAAAATGATGTAACGCTGCCCCATGCGCGCTGTGCGCTTTGCCAAGCCTGCGTAAATGCCGCCCCGATAGATGAAGGGATCGACTGAAACGCCCGGATCACGCTCTGCCCGATCTGGCCAAACCAGCTGGCTGCAGACTGCCATGCACGCTGTACCGTTTGCCACGCGTTACTAAAAAACTGGCCGATCTGGCCGGGCACGTTCGTAAACGCCTGGATCACGCTCTGCCCGATCT
>JAFURY010000044.1 GCA_017480795.1 Succinivibrionaceae bacterium | reverse complement strand
GTTGCCTTGAGTCTTCCGAGATCGCCGACAAGATCGGTCTTGTCGACGTAAATTGCGCCGTCATTTTTTATTTCGGAAAAGCTGGTGTAACCAAGCGGCAATTTGTCGATTTCGCTTTTGTCTAAAATCGCCTGTCCCATGCGCCACCTCCAAAATCATACGACCGGGCAACGGTCGGTTTTCCGAAAACTTTGACTTTATTTTACACAATTCATGGTCTGACAATCAAACCAGAAACAGCCAGCGCAGTCTCCATTCGAGAATTGGGAAAATTTGCGCCAGGTTCGGGTTCAGGAATGCCGGCAAGCGCGGGACGTTGTCTCCGATCGGCGCAGTCCGGAATAGCATTGCGGCCTGACTAAACATCGGCGTCATTTTTGAAATAAAAAGCGCAGCCCTGACATCAGAAACCGCGCGATTGACTGGTCATGCCTGACGGCGATATGCCGGAAAAGGCAGATTAAACGATTATTTTCCGAAAGGCATCATGCCGCCAAGACGGCCCACGGCGCTCATGATCTTGCGCATTCCGCCTTTGGACGACATGAGTTTCATAACCTTCTGCTGCTGCTCGAACTCGTTCAGAGTCTGATTGACCAGCTGTATGGTGACGCCTGCGCCTGCTGCAATGCGGCGTTTGCGGGAGCTTTTAAGAATATCAGGATTGGCTCTTTCTTTCGGCGTCATGGAGAGAATGATGGCCTCCACCCGCTTGAACTTGTCATCGTTGACCTGGTTTCTGGCCTCCTCCGGAAGCATGCTCAGACCCGGGAGTTTGTCGAGGATGTTGGCGACGCCTCCCATGTTCTTCATCTGCTTGAGGATTTCCAGATAGTCATTGAAATCGAAGGACTTTCCGTGATGAAGTTTCTTGGCGAGTTTCTTGGTTTCCTCCTGGTTGACGTTGTTCTGCAGATCATCGATCAGGGAGAAAACATCGCCCATGCCGATAATTCTGGTGGCGACGCGATCGGGATAAAACGGAGACAGGCCGTCGATCTTTTCGCTGACGCCCATAAACTTGATGGGCTTTCCGGTGATCTGGCGCACCGACAGAGCCGCGCCGCCTCTGGCGTCGCCGTCGGTCTTGGTGAGGATCACGCCGGTAAGGGGCAGCGCGTCGTTGAAGGCGCTTGCGGTATTGGCGGCATCCTGACCGGTCATGGCGTCCACCACAAAGAGAGTTTCCACCGGATTGAGAGTACTGTGAAGAAGTTTGATCTCCTCCATCATCTCCTCATCCACATGCAGACGGCCGGCGGTATCCACAAGAAGCACGTCGTAGAAACCCTTGCGGGCCGCCTCAACAGCGTCTTTGGCAATGTCGGCAGGCTTCTGACCCGCATTGCTCGGAAAAATGTCGACTCCCACCTCCTTGGCCAGAGTTTCAAGCTGCTTGATGGCGGCCGGGCGGTACACGTCGCAGCTGACCACCATGATCTTTTTCTTATGCTTGTCCTTCAGATGTTTGGCAAGTTTGGCCACCGTGGTGGTTTTGCCGGCGCCCTGAAGTCCGGCCATCAGGACAATCGCAGGAGGCTGAACGCGAAGATTGAGCTCCTCGCAGGTTTCTCCCATGAGTTTGGTCAGCTCCTCCTTCACAATCAGAAAGAACTGCTGGGACGGATCGAGGGCATCTCCCACCTTCACGCCCATGGCGCGCTCCTTCACCGACGCGATGAAGGAACGGACCACAGGCAACGCCACGTCCGCCTCAAGAAGCGCCATTCTGACTTCTCTGAGGGCATCCTTGATATTGTCCTCGGTGATCTTTGACTTTCCCGTCAGAGAACGGAAGGCGCCGGTCAGCCTGTGTGTCAGATTTTCAAACATCAACTATTCCTGATCAAAACAAAACAACCTCTGTCGGCCGCAGGGAACTGAACTGTCCATGCCTGCCAAATCACACTTCAGCAAAACGCTCATGCCTGAAAACGATATCGGAGAAACAGGAATTTTGCGATCTGCATCCTGCTGATTATACTGTTTCCGCCATTAAATATCCATTTTGGAAAATCGGCAGGCGGACGGCCGCCCCGTGCTCCTGCGCCGCCGCTGCTACAGACGGCACCAGGCAAGATAGCCCAGGATATCCTTTTCGATCTCGGCTGAGAAGGTATGGCGCTGGAATTCGGTGTCGTTGCCCAGCATTTTAATCTCGGCCTCCTCGTCTCCCACCTTCACGATGACGAAGTTCTTGCGCTCGAACTCGTAATGGAAAATGGTTTCGGGAGATGGGTCGTGAAGCGGATCGGCCTGAAATCTGTTGACCTCGTACCGTGGCAGCTCGGCGCTCTGCAGCATGACGCCCAGCGATGAATGGGAAAAATAGGTGTGGTTCAGTTCGGCGCGGTGCTCGCCTCCGATCACCACCAGCGGCACCTTGTTCTGCACCATGATGCCCGAATGGTGCTCGGCAACCCGCGGATTGTCCATGGCCTTGTGATCTCCGGTGATGATCAGAGTTCCGTTTTCGAAAAAACCCTGAGACTGAAGTTTCTGCACAAAGAGACCGATTTTGGAGTCGGTGTAGCGGAAGGCCTGTTCAAAATTGTAGTCTCCCCACGGAGTGGAATACGGCGAGTGGGAACTTGCGGTTCTTACGAGGTATAGATACGGCTCCCTGTCGCCCGCTGCCTTTTCCGCCACGGCATCCAGCAGATCCGCATCCGGAACGCTGTTGAAAATGTAGCGTCTTTTCACCCCGGAGAATTCCTCGGAGCGGTTGGTGTACACATGATCGTAGTTGTCGTCCGCCACCACCGTGTCCATTCCGAAGAGCAGATCGGTTCCGGAAAAGAAGGATGTCGTGTAGCCGTGCTTTCGGAAATTGTCCAGCATGTCATCCCGCTCGTAGAGTTTGGAGGCGTATTCGCTGAAACCGCTGCTTGAACGCGGCGGAAAATAAGGGATCCCTTTGACCACGGTCAGATACGAGCCGTAGACATTGAAATTGTTGGAGTAGTAATTGTCGAAAACCAGATTTTCGGAGGCGATGCGCTCAAGATTCGGCATGAAGTTGTCGTCAAGTCCGCAGACGAATGTCACCGAGCAGTCCAGGGAACTGACAAGCAGCACAATCACGTTCCTGCGCCTGTTGTCGCCCTTTCTGATCTCCCGCGCGAAATCAAGCCCGTCCCGCGGAGGATAGATTGACAGATAATCCTTCTGGTAATTGCCGAGCTTGTTGGTGGTGAAGTTGTTGATCTGGAAAACGTTGGAAAACTTGTGATCGTTGTATTCGTACTTTATCGGATACATGCCGAAGCCCACCAGGACAATTCCGATGACGGAAGCCACTACCATGGTGATCCGATCCTTCATGGCAAGCCGGCGGAAGCTTATGACGCAGCAGACCAGAAACAGCGCGATGCCGGCGTTCATGAACATGCCGGCCGGGGATTTGACGTACTTGACGATGAAGGGCAGCACATACCGGTAGTGCTGAAAAAAATCGGATCTCTCGATCTGCATGAACATGAAGCGGGAGTCGATATTGCAGAACACGAAACTGTCAAGCAGCAGCACCGCGATCAGACAGGCTGGCACCAGCAGAACGACGGTGCGCAGAAGGTGGCTTCCGATCTGGCAGCTGCCAACCAGCGGAAGCAGCAGGCCGATGAACAAAAGCGGAAGGTAGCTCTGCTGCAGTTTCAGCATGTTGCCGAAGAAATCATGATTGTTGAGGTTCGCCAGATAGTTTTCCGTAACCTTCACAAAGGACATGTCGAAGGAAAGAAGAGTCACGAAAAACACGCATCCGTAAAACAGAAACATGATATGCCGCTTCATGCAGGCGTGCATGAATATGTACATCGCCACAAAGGCGGCCAGACAGCAGAAGAGAAGATAGACGATATTCACCACGATCTCTGTGCGCTTGAGATCCGACAGTTCCTGTCTGGTCAGATGAATAATGCGGTTGAAGCCCGGAGCGAATTCAAGCTCGTTGTCGGCGCTTCTGCTGTGAATGATTAGAGCGTGGTAGTCTTCCGAGTACAGAGCGCCCATGTCGGAGGAGATTTTGAACACGTGGGAAATGTCCCTAAGATCGATACGCTCTCCGTTTACCACCAGCTTCGACACCGCAACCAGATTGTCGTCGGCGCCGAAGGAAAAGGCTATGCGGTGAGAATGGATAAAGGGAATGTCGGTAAGATACGTCTGCTTGCGTCTTGCCTCGTCCACCGCGATGTTGTCGGAATTTACAGGCTGCAGATCCTCGTCGTAGTCGGTAACCCTGAGCTGTCCCCGCTCCTTCAGATACTCGTACTCAAGCTCCACCACGTTTCCGCCCGGAATCTCCTTGAGGATCAGACCCTTGCTGAAGGAACAGAGCGTGGCGCCAAGCACAAGGCTGATGAGCAGGCAGCAGATCAAATCGGCGGCGTACCCGTATCTTATACGGCTCATAGGGTTCTGACTCCAAATCATACGGCGGATGCTGAAAATGATACATCATTCATCAGCAAGGTTCTACATCGCCGGCTTGCGGACCGGAGGCGACATTTTCTGCAGGCTCGGGCGCTTTGTGCTAAACTGTCCGCATAAGTTTTGCGAACCGCCAGAGGTTTCATGGATACCCAGCTGGATACGACCACTCTTGCCTGCTATTGGATTGCGCTGATATTTCTTCTTTGCTGTTCCGCCTTTTTCTCGGGCACCGAAACATCCGTCATGGCGGTCAACCGCTACCGGATCCGCCACATGGCGACCAAAGGGGATCGGCAGGCCGTGCGGATCATGAAAATGCTCAGACGTCCCGACCGTTTTCTGGTGCTGGTGCTGATTGGCAACAACCTGGTAAACATCTGCGCCACCGCCCTGACCACCCGGCTTGCGCTGAACTATCTGCCCCAGGAATACGCTCTGGCCGCGGCCACCTTCGGTCTTACCGCGATCATTCTCATTTTCGGCGAGATCGCGCCTAAAACCATTGCCGCCATGAAGCCGGATTTCGTGGCCAGAAAAGGCTCTCTGATCATAGCTCTTCTGATGTTCGTCCTTTCTCCTCTGGTGGGGCTGCTGAGCAAGCTGTCCCATCTGATCATAAGAATGTTCGGCGTCGACGCCAGCAAATCCGACAACTCCGGACTCAGCGCGGACGAACTGCACAGCGCCCTGGTCAACGAAAAAGGCTCCGTAATGCCCAAACAGCACAAGGATCTGCTGCTGGGAGTGCTCAATCTTTCCAAAATCTCGGTCGAGGAAATCATGGTTCCCCGCAACGATCTGTACGCCATCAACATCAACGACGACTGGAAGGATATCCAGAGACAGGTCGCCAACACGCCCCACACCCGGATCGTGTTCTACCGGGACGAACTTGACGACATCATCGGCTTCATGCACAGCAGAGACGCCCTGCGCCTGCTGACCAGGGACGACTTCACCAAGGAAAATCTGCTCAGAGCCATCGTCGAGCCGTACTACATTCCTGAAAACACGTCTCTTCTGGTGCAGCTGCAGAAGTTCAGACGCTACAAGAAGCGCTGCGGACTCATCATCGACGAGTTCGGGGACATTCAGGGACTGGTCACTCTTGACGACATTCTTGAGGAGATCGTGGGAGACTTCACCACCTCCTTCGATGTCGACATCGAGGATGAAATAGAAAAGCAGAAGGACGGATCCTACATTCTTGACGGACAGGCCAACATCCGCGACGTCAACAAGGAACTCAAGTGGAATCTGCCCACCAGCGGCCCCGTGACCATCAACGGCATAATACTTGAGGAAATGGGCGACAATCCCCAGCTGAACCGGGAAATTCCCATCGGCGACTATATCGCCCAAATCACCGAAACCGACGGCAGAAGCGTCATCAAGGCGAGGATCCGCCAGAATCCGAAAAAAACGCCGCAGGAGGACGACGCGGATCCGTTCTAGGGGAGTTTCCCGCGCCATGGGGTTCAGAAAGCAGGAGCAGACCGAAGTTTCAGGCCGGGTTTAGTCAGTCTCCGCCTTCCCCTGTTCCCTCGAAAACTTCATGCCACACCTGCCTTACCATGCCGATGTCGTCCTGAAGGGTCTCCTCCTCAATCACTCTTCTGACGCCCCTGAGACTGCAGCGGTGCGCCTCGTTGCGGATGTTCACATAGGCCTGCTTCAGCGCCGAAGCCGCCTGCGGCGGCACCACTGCGCACTCCACGCAGGAATCGAAAATCCTTACATTGTCGGACCACCTGGTGAGAACCTCCGGATACCGGCTTGCCCAGGCCAGCACCAGATACTGAGCCAGAAACTCGATGTCCACCATGCCGCCGGCGCTCTGCTTCAAATCAAACTCCCCCGGCCTGAGTTTCAGCAGATGCTGGCGCATTTTGGCGCGCATGGCCGTAACATCCTCCGCCAGTTTCCTCCGATCCCTCTCCAGGCTCAGCACCTTTCGCCGTATCCGGCGGAACTGCTCGCCCAGTGCCCCGTCGCCGCAGACAACCCTTGAACGGACCAGAGCCTGATGCTCCCAGGTCCAGGCCTCGTTCATCTGGTAATTTTCAAAGGCGTGCATGGTGGAGACGATCAGCCCGCTGTCGCCGTCCGGTCTCAGCCGCAGATCGATATCGTAAAGAATGCCCGTAGATGTCCGGATGCTGAAGAGGTTGATGATCCTCTGCACCAGCCTTACGTAGAATTTTCTCACGGACACCGGGTGGGCGCCGGTGGTCATTTCCTCCGGCTCGCAGGTGTAATGAACGAAAACCAGATCAAGATCGGATCCGTAGCCCAGTTCTATGCCGCCGAGCTTGCCGTAGGCCACGGCGATAAGGCCGTAGCCGCCATGTTCCTCCACATAGGGAGGAACTCCGTATTTGCGCTCCTGCTCCCGCCAGGCTATGGCGACGACCTCGGCCAGAATCGCCTCGGCCAGCTCCGTCAGAAAATCGCTGACCCGCATCAGCGGAAGACGTCCAACTATGTCCGAGGCAGAGATCTTCAGCAGCTGAATCTGCTTGAACTGCCGCAACGCCTCCATCTTCTGCTCCAGATCGTCATCGTCGATTCTCAGCAGATACTGTCTGATCTCCGATCTGAGCTTGCGGGCGTCCGTGGTGATCTGGTACAGACTGTCGGTATAGATGAGCTCGTCCATCAGGATCGGATAGGCGCTCAGCTGATCGGCGATCTGCTCGCTGGCGTTGCACAGGTAAATCACCTGATCCAGCACGTTGTGATTTTCGTAAAGCAGCTGCAGATAGGTGGTGCGCATGCTCACGCTGCGGATAAGGTTCATGATCCTGGGAAACAGCGTTGCCGGATCCTCGTAACTGGCCGTCAGTGACAGGATCCTTGGAACCAGCAGGTTGAGCGTCTCCCGACCCTGGGGGCCTGCGGCGCGACGCAGAATGTCCTTTCTCAGATCGACTATCATGGCGGCGAATTCCGGCGCCCTTTCCCCCGCGCAGTCCCGAACCAGCGGCGTCACCTCCTCGGCGGTGAGACCTGAACGCCAGATATCGGTCCAGATCACGTCCCCGCTGTCCTGAGCCTGGCTCTGGTCGCAGACCACGTCTCTGAATTCCGCATGTATCGCCGCCGAATGCCCGGCAATTGCCTGTTCCAGCCGATCCCAGCCGTCAAAGCCCATGGCGGCTGCGCACCGGTCCTGATCGGTCTGGCTGTCGGGAAGCAGCTGCGTCTGCTTGTCTCCTATTTCCTGCAGCACGTTTTCCAGTTTGCGGAAAAAGAGATATCCGCTGCTGAGGCTTTCGGCGCTGGAGGATGAAATAACCTCGCCGGCAGCCAGGACTCCGATGGCCTCAATCAGGTTTCTTTTCTGCAGTTCCGGCTCCCGCCCGCCTCTCATGAGCTGAAACACCTGCACCACGAATTCCGCCTCGCGAATCCCGCCCTCGCCAAGCTTGATGTTTCTGACCAGTCCCCGGCGCCGCACTTCGGCCTCGATCATGGACTTCATTTTTCTCAGGGCGTCGATGGCTCCGAAATCAAAATATCTGCGGTACACGAAGGGTCTTAGCATGTCGTAAAACTCGTCGGCCTCCTCCAGGCAGTAATCGCCCAGCGCCCTTGCCTTGACCATGGCGTAACGCTCCCAGCTGCGGCCATGACGGACGTAGTAGTTTTCCGTGGCGGCGAAATTCAGCACCAGCTGGCCGTCATCGCCAAAGGGGCGAAGCCGCATATCAACCCGGTAAACCTGTCCGTCGGCGGTGATCTGGTTGAGATGGGCGATAAGGCTCTGGGCCACCTTGGTGAAAAATGTCTGGTTGTCGCAGCTGCGCCGGCCTCCCGTGGTTTCGCCCTGCTCGGGATAGACGAAGATCAGATCAATGTCCGAGGAAAAGTTGAGTTCGCCGCCTCCCAGCTTGCCCATGGCCACCAGCAGCATATGCTGGATTTTCCCGGACGCCTGGCCCACGGGGGCGCCGTAGACGGCGGCGGTTCTCTGGTAGGACAGGTGATAGGTCTCAACAATGATGTTCTCGGCAAGTTTTGACAGCATCGCGGTGATGGCGCCGATGTCAAACCGGCGCGTCAGATCCTGCCAGGCCAGCACCACCATGTAAAAATTGCGAAATTTCCGCAGTCTCGAACGGATGTCGGAGTCATCCGTCGCGCCTTCAAGACATGACTTCAGCCGCGCGGCGCTACCGGCGGTGGCATCGGATGCCAGATATTCCCCGATGTCGCAGAGCCAGAGAGGGTTGCGTCTGAGCTGCTCGTAAACGAAATCCGATATGGCAGCCACCTGGGCCAGCTCGTCTTTCGTCCTGCCGTCAACGGCGGCCTCATCCACGCATGACAGCAGCTCCTGCGCCCGCGCCTTTCCAAGTTCAAGCAGAGAAGATGAAAGTTTCATGAAAAGCTCCTCGGACAAAAAAAAGGACGGAACGGCACATCTGCCGACCCGTCCCGAGAATCAGACGACCGGATTTACAGCGTTACGCCGCAGTAGATCTTCGCATAGCTGTCGAGAATAAAAACCAGGTAGCTTCTCGAACTGATAAGACGGATGAATTTTTTGTGTCTTCCCTCACTGTCGGCCACCATCCGCTCCAGTTCAAGCAGCGCCGGGATCAGAAGATTGAAGCGGCTGTCGTTGGTGAGCTTCTGCAGCTGATAGGCGGCAAGAGTCATAACCGAAAGCGATCTCAGATCGAATCTCGAAAGCAGGATCTGCTCATGCTCAAGATACATGTCGAAGTACGCTCTGACCAGAACCTCCGGCTCGCCGTCAAGCAGCAGAAAGGACTTGGCCGAAGGGGGCACGGAAAGTCCGGCAAGTTCAAAGCCCCGCTGCGCCTTGGATCGGGAATCGAGATGAAGTTTCAGGGCTGCGTTGTCCACCATTTTTCTGGCCAGCTGCAGCAGCTCGGCCACAGTTCCGTCCACCAGCTCAAGCTCTATTTCCCCTATCAGCTCGAACCGGTCTCCGGCCGTGATCCGCCCGGAATCGAAACAGAATTCGGCGATAACCCGGCCCTCCTTCATCACCTTGCGCCTGATGCGGCAGAAATCGGTGACGAAAAGCGGCTTCAGTTCCTGGTTCAGCCGGCTTTGGTCGATGCCGGTCTGCTCCCAGAATTCGCCTGGCACACGCTTCAGATCCGGATGATCCGTATCAAGAGGGATATTGTGCTCGGTTCTGCTGTGAAGTCCGCCGCCGGTTCTGCTGCCGGTTTTCACCGTCTCCTCGAAGGACTGGCCGTCGGTTCTCACCCTGAAACCCACCCTGTGATTTCTCAGAAGAAGATCCGGAGTGTCGTAATAGGTGCTGCCAAGTTTCCTGCGGGGAAGTTTGAGCAGATCGTAATCGGAAAGATTCTGATCCACCAGCGCCACCACCGCATCGGAGGAAAGTTCTGAGTTTACAAAAAACTTAAGTTCTATTTCTTCGTTGCTGTTCATAGTCCGTGACATTTAGCGATCGCATCGCGCAAATTAGGTTTCTTCTATTATACTCTACCCCATTATATTCTCCACTGCGGTCTTTGGGCGAACTGTCACGCAGGCGCAGCGCGCCCCTGGCCTGAGCGCCAGCATGGCCGATACGCTGAACATAAAACGTCCAAAATGTGAAACGCGTAAAAAAACATGTTGACGAGCATGGGAAGAAAGAAGATAATGTGCATGTTTTGAAGTGCCTCACGTATTTTATACATGCAGGTTTGGGGTGTTGGGGTATAGCCAAGTGGTAAGGCAGCGGGTTTTGATCCCGCCATTCCCAAGTTCGAACCTTGGTACCCCAGCCATGAACAGACGCGCTTCGAATCGCAAACGGCTATGTAGCTCAGCTGGTTAGAGCATCGCACTCATAATGCGGGGGTCATAGGTTCAAGTCCCATCATAGCCACCATCTTCTGTTGGGGTATAGCCAAGCGGTAAGGCAGCGGATTCTGATTCCGCCATTTCCAAGGTTCGAATCCTTGTACCCCAGCCACTTTTATCTTCTGCCCTTCCTGCTCCTTCTATCTGTATCCGAAGAGGAATCCGGCGTTTGCCGTTCCGCAGGAATCCAAGATTGCAGTCTCAGGCGCTTTTGGGCATGGCATCCGATTTTTCAATTTTCATTTGCTTATTGATGCCGGTTGGTTTACAATCACCGTGCTTTCGGGTCAGAATGTCCCGTGGGCGTTCAACTTCCAGCGTTGGGGTATAGCCAAGCGGTAAGGCAGCGGATTCTGATTCCGCCATTTCCAAGGTTCGAATCCTTGTACCCCAGCCACTTTCTGTTTCTCCGATTCTCCGTCCTGACTCCTACCCTTTGCTTTCTCCGCCCCGGTTTCGATCTGCGCGTCTGCGTTGTCATTCCTGATCTGTTGCGTTCCTCCGTCTGTTATCGTCCCGATCTTCCGGCCTCCGTTTCCGTTCTTAGGTTTCATTGACTCCGGCCGGTACTGTGGCATCCTCAAAGAGAATCCCCAGTATTCCTTTTTTCTCTGGAAAACGCGAAGTTCTCATCAGAATCAACCGTTTAGGATCCGCAGCTTTTAGTTGTCGTATGTCCCAATATCGGCACATAAATATTGAAGGAGCCCCGGACTTGTTTTAAATTTACCTGACAGGCAGATCCGGCGATGTTTTTCCGCAGGCGATCTGCGCTTCGTCCCGGATCGGTCCGGCTCGGCAGCCGGAGCAACCAGTGCAACAAGGAAAACCAGCTCATGGCCCGCAATCAAGGATATCTTGTTTCCTACATCGCAAAACTTTCGGAATACTGTGATGTGCTGCTTCTGAAGGGTGCATACCATATCGGCATCGACGAAATAGTACGCAACATAAACGACGGAAAAATCAATTACATCAATCTGGCCTCCCCGATCGTCAAATCAAGGATCAAGGACAATCCCGACGCCTTTGTAAAGCACCTGGACAAACGGAGGATCAATGTCCTGAACAATATCCAGTGTCTGCCTGAAATCATCCAGTACCTGCAGTCGCTGTATTCCAATCTGAAGTCAAAGGGCTCCACCAGCGAACTGAAAACCATCATCGGAACCTGCGCCGAAATCCCAGAGCTTGAGGATCTCAATCTGCTTCTGGCGGAAAAGATGTTCACCAGCAATCTCTATCCGTCATCGGTGGCCGAAGCCACGGGATACAGCGCCAACATTCTCGACAAACTGTACGCCAAAACTCTCCACCGGGACGTTTACGCCAGAACCAGGCTCCACGAGATGGTGAAATCAGCAACCTTCGTCAAATTCTCCCCTGACAATCCAGACTATTTCGACGAGCTGCTGAACCTGATCCTCAATCAGAACATCGGCGCTCTCTATCATCTGAACTCGCCAAGCAAAGCGGTGAAGATCATGATAGGTCTTGCCAACTACATCGGCCGCGAGACCCTGCACGAGCGCATCTGCATGGACACGGATCTGGACGACATCACCTATCCAAGCTACTACCAGTCGATTCTGGATTCCTTCGTGGGCTTTGAGCTCAGACCATACTCTCCGCCGTCGGAAAACGATTCCGGCGACCCGCCCTGCGACGAAGACCTGGAGCAGGAGGAATACGAGACAAGGCGTTTTTATTTCATCGACTGCAACTTCCTGGCGTATCTCAAGGGGAAGACCATCAACCGCAGGATATTCGGCGACTTCATCCTCTTTTATCAGATCCTCACCAACTTCGTCATTTCCGAACTGAAGAAGATCTCCAGCGCCCAGGCCGGAGCCGAGCTGTGGTACATCCACCGGCCCGACTGCGAGATCGATGTCATGCTGACCCGGGAGGGCAACAACGCCATCGGCTTCAGGATCAGAGGCAACGATCAGATCCTGGAAAAGGATCTGAAGCATTTCGGCGTTTTCAGACAGATCATGGGACCGCGTTTCAAACGGGGCTACGTGATATATCTGGGCAACGAGATCAGAAAACTGGACGAGGACGTGTACGCCCTGCCCATCAGCTATCTGTGGTCCGATTACGAAACCCGGCTAGGAGAGTTCGACGACGATCAGGAGGCGTCGCGGGAGGACGCCCAGGCGGTCTGACTCCGGTCGATCCAATCCCGTCACTGGTTCAAGGACATCCTTTTTATGTTAGAATCTGCGGCGAAACCGGGAAGACGCTGCGACATGCGCCGCAGAGTCGTCATTGAAACAGGCCGGCGGCCGTCCATGCCCGCCACCACCGTAATGCCACCGTGAACAAATCCAAATTCCACATCAAAACCTGGGGCTGCCAGATGAACGAGTATGATTCGGCAAGAATCGCCGATCTGCTCGAAACTCTGGGCATGTCGGCAACCGAGGAGCCCGCCGACGCCGATCTCATAATTCTCAACACCTGCGCCGTCAGAGAAAAGGCCGCCGAAAAGCTTTTTCACCAGTTGGGCAGATGGAAGCCCCTGAAGCAGGACAGACCCGATCTGATAATCGCCGTGGGCGGCTGCGTGGCCTCCGAGGAGGGACGCAGGATCCGCAGCCGCGCGAGGATCGTGGACATCGTTTTCGGCCCCCAGACCTATCACCGCCTGCCGGAAATGATCCGGCGCGTCAGATCGGGAGACGGACCCCAGATTGACGTATCCTTCCCGGCCAACGAAAAATTCGGCGCGCTTCCGGCCAACCGGTCCCGGAAGGTTTCCGCCTTTGTCACCATCATGGAAGGCTGCTCCCACTTCTGCAGCTACTGCATCGTGCCCTACACCAGAGGCGGCGAGGTCAGCCGTCCGGTTTCGGAAATACTTGACGAGGTGAAAACCCTCAGGGATTCGGGAGCCAGAGAAATCAATCTTCTGGGACAGAACGTCAACTGCTTCCGCGGTCTCAACGATGACGGCACCGTCTGCAGCTTCGCCGAGCTGCTTTATCGTGTGCACCAGATCGACGGCATCCGGCGTCTGCGCTTCACCACCTCCAATCCCATAGAATTCACCGACGAGCTCATCGCCGCCATCGGCGATCTGGACAAAATCGCCGACAGCCTGCACCTTCCGGTTCAAAGCGGCTCGGACAGGATCCTGAAGCTGATGAACCGCCCCTACAGCGCCGACGATTACCGGCTGATGGTGGCCAAGGTCAGGGCGGTCAAGCCCTCGGTTCTGATCAGCTCTGACTTCATCGTGGGCTTTCCCTCCGAAACCGACGAGGACTTCGAGGAAACCATGCGACTGATCCGTGACATCAGGTTCGACAACAGCTTCAGCTTCATCTATTCAAAACGCCCCGGAACGCCGGCGGCAACCATGGACGATCCGTTGCCTCTTGATGCGAAGAAGGAGCGTCTTGCCCGGCTTCAGCAGCTTATCAACACCTACGGCATGCAGTACAGCCGGGAGCTGCACGGAACGCTGCAGCAGGTGCTGGTGGAAGGCCGCTCCCCGGACGGAGTCCTGATGAGCGGCAGAACCTCCACCAGCCGCATTGTGCACTTTCCGGGAGACGACGATCTGATCGGCCGGATGACCGGCGTCAGAATCGCCAAAGTTCTTCCTCACTGTCTGATAGGAGAAGCCCAAACCAACCCATGAACAGTCAGATCACCACCACCGTTATGCTGGACCCGCCGGATTCGGACCGGCTCAGGATGCTCTGCGGTCCCATGGACGACAATCTCCGGCTTATCGAAAAGAGACTTGGCGTAAGCATATCCTCCGACGCCGGCGACTTTGAGATTTCCGGCACCGAAACCGGATGCCGCCTGGCCGGATACATCCTGCGCCGCCTTTATGTGGACACCGCTCCGGTAAAAGGCCAGGCCCGGGACATCACGCCGGATCTGGTGAACCTGGTTCTGGTGGAGTCAAGAGCCCTGGAGCAGGACGAGGAAAACCAGTATCTGCCGGAGGATTCCGAAGACGAGTATTCGATCCCCGCCCGCATCAAGACCAAAAAAGGGATCATCAAGGCCCGTTCCCGCAATCAGGCGGAGTACATCCGCAACATCGCCACCCACGACATCACCTTCGGCGTGGGACCGGCGGGCTCGGGAAAGACCTACCTGGCGGTGGCCGCGGCCATTGACGCCCTGGAGCGACAGGAGGTCAGACGCATTCTCCTGACCCGTCCTGCGGTGGAGGCCGGAGAAAAGCTGGGCTTTCTGCCGGGCGATCTGTCCCAGAAGGTGGATCCGTACCTTAGGCCGCTGTACGACGCCCTGTTTGAAATGCTGGGCTTCGAACGGGTGGAAAAACTCATGGAGCGGCAGGTGATCGAAATCGCGCCCCTTGCCTACATGCGCGGACGCACCCTCAATGACGCATTCATCATTCTTGACGAAAGCCAGAACACCACGGTGGAGCAGATGAAGATGTTTCTGACCCGCATCGGCTTCAACTCAAGAGCGGTGGTCACCGGCGACATCACCCAGATTGACCTGCCGCGCAGCCAGAAATCAGGTCTCAAGCACGCCATCGAAGCGCTTGCGGGAGTGGAGGGTCTGTCCTTCAACTTTTTTGAGACCAGGGATATCGTAAGGCATCCGGTGGTGGCGCGCATTGTGAAGGCCTACGAGAAGTACGACGAAAAGGCGCGGCGGCAGGCTCTTGCGCAGCAGGAGGCCAGGGACGCTGAGTCCGGAGAGAAAAAAGGCGAACACGCGGGAGAGCAGGATGAGCGTTGAGGTGGATCTGCAGGTTGCCCTTGGCAACCAGGACGAGTACGAGTTTGATGCCAGGGCGCTTGGCATTCCGACGCGGGAGGATTTCGTCAGAATCGCCACCGCCGCCGTGGAGGATTACCAGAAGCAGGCGGAAATCACCGTCCGTATCGTCACCGAGGAGGAAAGCCGGGAGCTTGATCGCAGATACCGGGAAAAGGACCGTCCCACCAACGTGCTGTCGTTCCCGTATGAATATCCGGAGGGCTTTCCCGAGCCCGAGCTCCCGCTGTTGGGGGATCTGGTGATCTGCAAGGCCGTGGTGGAGCGCGAGGCCCGGGAGCAGGGCAAGGAGCTTATGCACCACTACAGCCACATGGTGGTTCACGGCTGTCTCCATCTTCTGGGTTTCGACCACATCACCGACCAGGAGGCGGAGGAAATGGAAACCGCGGAAAAGCGGATCATGACACAAAAGCTGCATCTTCCGGATCCTTACCTCAAGGACGAGGAATAGCGCCCGCAGGCATGCCCTCCCGGCCAGACACACTTCAGAGCAACAAATGAGCGACAACCACAGCAGTCCCGAAAAGGAAGAGAACCTGTTCGACAGGATCACCGGCCTGTTTCAGTCGGAGCCCCAGAGCATTGACGAGCTCAACGACGTCATCAAGGAGGCCTCCAACCGCAAAATCATCAACGGCGACAGCCTGGACATGATCCAGGGCATTCTGGAAATGACGGATCTGCGGGTGCGGGACATCATGGTTCCCAGATCCTCCATCGTCACCATCAAGACCGACTTCACCCTGGAGGAGGTGCTGGAAACCGTTTCCTCCACCGCCCACAGCCGCTATCCGGTGATCAGCGACGACCGGCTGCAGGAATGCGGGCTGCTTCTGGCCAAGGATCTCATTCCGGTGCTCAGGAACATGAATCAGGGCGGCATCTTCGAGCTTGGCAAGATCACCCGCCCCGCCATGGTGGTGCCCGAAAGCAAAAAGGTGAACTTTCTGCTGAAGGACTTCAAGAAAAAGCGCTATCATCTGGCCCTGGTCATCGACGAGTTCGGCAGCCTTTCGGGTCTGGTGACCATCGAGGACATTCTTGAATGCATCGTGGGCAAAATCGGCAACGAATACAGCGCCGCGGCGGAGGAGAACATCCGGGAGGTGGCCAGCAACATCTATCATGTCAGAGGCATCACCCCCATCGCCGAGTTCAACGAATTCTTCCACTGCGAAATGGTCAACGACGAGGTTGAGACCATTGCCGGCATCGTCATGAGCGCCGTCGGCCACATTCCGGAAAACGGCACCAGGCTGACGCTGGAGGGCTTCGAGTTCAAGGTTCTCAACGCCGAAAGCCGGCGCATCAACATGTTTCAGGTAAGAAGAATCAACCGCGACGGCGCCCAGACCGCCGCAAGCGGAAACGAGGCGCAATGAAAGCCTTCTCGAAACTGCCGGCAAAACTGAAGCGGCTGAAAAAATATCTGCTCCCGCTGGCCGCAGGCGCCGCAGGCTCACTTTCCTTCGCACCCTACAGCCAGCCCTACGCCATATACGTGAGCCTTGCGATGTTCTTTCATCTGCTCTACCGGAAAAAGGCCCAGACATCCCGCTGCTGGGCGCTGCTTGCGGCGCTGTGCTTCTGCACCGTCTTCTGGATCAATCTGAGCATGACGGCCTACTCCGGCGTTCCGCTGATCCTGGCGGTGGCGGTACTGCTGCTGTTTTCCCTGTATCTCACCTCCTACCACGCCCTGGTGATTTATCTGGCCAACCGGATCTTTCGGGGACAGCTCTTCGTCAAGAACGTGCTGGCGATCCCCTCGGGCTTCATACTGGCCGACTACGCCGCAGGGCACGCGCTCACCGGCTTTCCGTGGGTGTATCTGGGCTACACCCAGATCGACACGCCCCTGAGAAACCTGGCTCCCGTCACCGGCGTGCACGGCATCACCCTGGTAATGCTGCTGGCGTGCGCCCTGGCGTACCACGGCTTTTACAGCAGAAGGCTCTGGTACCTGGCGGCCGCTACCCTGCCGGTGATGGCGGCGATCTTCTGCCAGCACACCTACACCCGGGAGGCGGAAAGCGTCAGGATCACCATGGTGCAGGGCAACATCCAGCAGCAGGTCAAATGGGATCCCGAAAAATCGGTGGAGATCTTTGAGACATACTACCGCCTGAGCCAGCCCTATTTCCGGGGCGAGGACCGCACCGACATTCTGGTATGGCCGGAGTCGGCGATCCCCGAAATCGAAAACAACGTTTTCGATCTTTTCTACCGGCTTGACAATCTGGCCCACAGCCGGGGATTTTCATTCCTCACCGGCTTTCAGACCTGCAGGCCCTCGGACATGAGCTACTTCAACGCCGTGGTGGGCATGGGCGTGCAGGATCTTGAAGGTCGGCAGTCCTACAGCTTCATGGGAGGAAACCGCTACTACAAACGCCATCTGGTGCCCTTCGGCGAGAAGGTTCCCTTTCCGTCGCTGCTGAGACGGATGGGCAAATTCTTCAACATGCCCATGTCCTCCTTCAGCAACGGGGATGATCTTCAGCCCAACATAACAGCCGGACACGCCAGGATCGCCTCCGCCATCTGCTACGAGGTGGCTTTTCCAGACGAAATGCAGGAAAACATCCACGACAGCACCAACCTGCTGCTGTCTTTAAGCAACGACGGCTGGTTCGGCACCTACGATCCGCAGACCGGCGACTATTACGTCTCGGCCGGCCCGTACCAGCACGCGCAAATCGCCCGGATGAGGGCTCTTGAATTCCAGAAGCCAATGGCAAGAGTCACAAACAACGGTCTGTCGGCCATTTTCGATGCCGACGGCGGCACCCTGGCCACTCTGCCCTTCTACCGCCAGGGCGCCGCCAGCGCCAGGGTGACCCTCCGCACCGGCAGCACTCCATTCGGAACCCACGGCTTTGCCATTATTTTTTCCATCGTCCTGGGCATGCAGCTCATCGCCTTCAGCCATCTGCTGATCCTGATGATCGTCACCGAGCGGGGCAAGGGAAAAAAGCGTGACGACAAGCCCCGCGAACCCGGCGAATAATTGCTATGGATCACAAAATAATCTATAATTTTTCGCATTATCCACCACCGAAACGGAATCAGAATGCTTTTGCGAAAACTGGCGATCTTCATCGGAGCTGTTTTTTCAGCAACAGCCTCATACTCGGTTGACTACATCATCGGCGACGGCGAGCGTCTGGTGGGGCAGAATTACAATTTCACCATTCCACAGGGCAAGCGCGCCCTGGAGGAAATAGCCTCTCTGACCAATCTCGGACTTTCCAACATGATGGAGGCCAATCCGCTGGTGGATCCGTACCTTCCGGCTCCCGGAACCGTGCTGCTGATCCCTCACCAGCTCATTCTGCCCAACACCGTGCATTCGGGCATCGTCATAAATTCCGCGGAAATGCGCCTTTACTACTATCCCAGCGGAACCAATCAGGTGGTGGTGCTGCCCATCGGCATCGGCCAGCTGGGCAAGGACACTCCGGTGGGCTGGGTGACCAAGGTCGAGCGCAAGAAAGCTGGCCCAACCTGGACTCCAAGCGCCAAGGTGAGAGCCGAATACGCCGCCGAGGGCGAGATCCTGCCGGCGGTGGTTCCGGCCGGCAAGGACAATCCCATGGGACTTTACGCTCTTTACGTCGGAAGAATGTACGCCATCCACGGCACCAACGCCAGATTCGGCATCGGCCTGAGAGTCAGCCACGGCTGCATCCGGCTCAGAGACGCCGACATCAAGTGGCTGTTCGAGAACGTGCCGGTGAACACCAGGGTCGAGTTCATCAACGAGCCCATCAAGGCCACCGTTGAGCCCGACGGCTCCAAATATCTGGAGGTTCATCAGCCGCTGTCCTCCACCTTCAGCGAGCTCAACTCCACCGAAAACGTGGAGTTCAAGCATATTCCGGCGGATGTCCTGACCATCATCAACAGTCCGGACGTGGATCAGGAGCTGGTTCAGAAGGCTCTTGAGGACAGAACCGGCGTGCCGGTGAAAATCAACGGCTTCTCCTTCTAGATCAAATCTTCCGGCGCGGATTATGCGGCTTCGGCCTGCGGCTTCGGTGCTTTTTACAGGCCCTTTCATGAAGTATAATCTGCACTTGTTACTATAGTTTTTGATGGTTCAAAAAAATGTCAGACAAACAGGAATTATACAATCCGCATGCCATTGAGCCAAAGGTTCAGAAATACTGGGCGGACAACAAAACCTTTAAAGCCAGCGAGAAGACGGACAGGGAAAAGTTCTACTGTCTTTCCATGTTCCCTTATCCGTCGGGACGTCTGCACATGGGGCACGTCAGAAACTACACCATCGGCGACGTCATCTCGAAGTTCCAGCGTCTGAACGGCAAAGAGGTACTGCAGCCCATCGGCTGGGATTCCTTCGGCCTGCCGGCGGAAAACGCGGCCCTGAAAAACCATACCGCACCGGCCAAATGGACATACGCCAACATCGACTACATGAAAAACCAGCTGAAAATGCTGGGCTTCGGCTACGACTGGGACCGCGAAATCGCCACCTGCCGTCCGGAATACTACCGCTGGGAGCAGTGGTTCTTCACCCGTCTCTACGAAAAGGGACTGGTCTACAAGAAATCCACCTCCGTCAACTGGTGTCCTCACGATCAGACGGTGCTGGCCAACGAGCAGGTTCAGGAGGGCAAATGCTGGCGCTGCGACACTCCGGTGGTGCGCAAGGAGATCCCGCAGTGGTTCCTCAAGATCACCGACTACGCCGAAGAGCTGCTTGAGGGTTTGGACACCCTGGAGGGCTGGCCTGAAATGGTCAGAACCATGCAGAAAAACTGGATCGGAAAGTCCGAGGGTCTGACCATCCAGTTCGATATCCAGGACAGCCCGGAAAAGTTGGAAATCTACACCACCCGTCCCGACACTCTGATGGGCGTCACCTACGTGGCGGTGGCGGCAGGCCACCCGGTGGCTAAAAAAGCCGCCGAAAGCAATACTGCCCTGGCTGAATTCATCTCCCAGTGCGGCGCCATGAAGGTCGCAGAGGCGGAAATCGCCACCATGGAGAAAAAGGGAATGGACACCGGCATTCGAGCCGTTCATCCGATAAGCGGCAAAAAGGTTCCAGTCATGGTGGCCAACTTCGTGCTCATGGACTACGGCACCGGCGCCGTCATGGCCGTGCCCGCCCACGATCAGCGCGACTGGGATTTCGCCACCAAGTACGGTCTTGAGATCGTTCCGGTCATCAGGCCGAAGGATCAGGACCGCGCCGATGTCAGCGGCTGCGCCTTTACCGAAAAAACCGGCGTGGTTTACAACTCCGGCGAATTCGACGGACTGGACTTCCACGGAGCCTTTGAGGCCGTCTGCGCCAGAATCGAACAGCTGGGCAAGGGCCGCCGCACGGTAAACTACCGTCTGAGAGATTGGTCGGTTTCACGCCAGCGGTACTGGGGAACCCCGATCCCGATGCTCACTCTTGAGGACGGATCGGTGGTGCCCGCTCCCGAGGAGCAGCTTCCGGTGACGCTTCCCGAGGATGTGGTCATGGACGGCGTTCAGAGCCCGATCAAAACCGACGGCAGCTGGGCCGAGACCACCTTCAGGGAAAAGAAGGCGCTTCGGGAGACCGATACCTTCGACACCTTCATGGAATCCTCCTGGTACTACGCCCGGTACTGCTGCAATGATGCGCAGGATGCCATGCTGGATCCGGCCAGAACCTCCTTCTGGCTTCCGGTGGATCAGTACATCGGCGGCATCGAGCACGCCTGCATGCACCTGCTCTACGCCCGCTTCTTCCACAAACTGCTGAGAGACGCCGGCCTGGTGAACTGCGACGAGCCGTTCAAGAAACTGCTATGTCAGGGCATGGTGCTGGCCGATGCCTTCTACTACACCGCCGAGGACGGCTCCAAGGTCTGGGTAAGCCCGCTTGATGCGAAAACCGTCCGCGACGACCGGGGCCGTATCGTCAGCGCCACGGACAGCCAGGGCCACAACCTGACCCATGCCGGCATGACCAAAATGTCAAAGTCCAAGAACAACGGCATCGATCCTCAGGCCATGGTGGAGCGCTACGGCGCCGACACCGTGAGACTGTTCATGATGTTCGCCTCCCCGGCAGAGCTGACGCTGGAATGGAAGGAGGAAGGCGTGGAGGGAGCGCAGCGCTTCCTGAAGAAACTCTGGAACACGGTAAGCGCCATGCTGCCGTACCGCGATCTGAAGCTTGACGTCTCAAGCCTCAGCTCCGATCAGAAGGCTCTGCGCAGAGAGCTGCACAAGACCATCGCCAAGGTAAGCGACGACATCGGCAGGCGGCAGACATTCAACACCGCCATCGCATCCATCATGGAACTCATCAACACCATGAGCAGAGCGAGCCAGGAAACGGATCAGGACAAGGCTCTGATAGTGGACATTCTCAACCACATTGTTCTGATGCTCTATCCTATCACCCCGCACATCTGCTGGGAGCTGTGGGAAAAGCTGGGCCATGAAAAGCGCATCGACGACGAGTCCTGGCCGAAGGTTGACGAATCGGCGCTGGTAGCCGACGAAATGCTGGTGGTGGTTCAGGTCAACGGCAAGGTCAGAGCCAAACTGAGCGTACCTGTTTCGGCGACGGAGGAGGAGGTAAAGGCCAAGGCCCAGTCCGACGCATCCGTCATGAGACATACTGACGGCAAGCAGATCAGAAAGATCGTCTACGTAAAGGGCAGACTGGTCAATATCGTGGCAAACTGATCCGGATTATCTTCACCTCTTGAAACCTGGGAGCGGACCGATGAAAAACAGCAGACGGATCTTGGCCACGGCGCTGGCGCTGGCGGCGGTGCTTCTTACCGCATGCAGTTTCCGTCTGCGGGGACTTGATCAGAGCGGCGTCACCTCGAAATTCACCAGCATTCAGATAAGAGGCGACAAAGACTCGCAGCTCTATCAGGAACTGTACGCTCTGCTCAACACCACGGGTCTGCCCATAGTCGATGCGGCGGACGAGGGAACCATCACCGTGGCGTTCTCCGGTCCGACGTTCAAAAAGTCCCTGGTGTCGGTGGACAGCCGTTCCCTTGATGTTGAGTACTCCATAAGCAGCAAAACGGTGTACTATTTCATCAGCAACGACAAGCCCGAGGCCCAGCAGAAGCCGAAACGCCGGCTTGCGGGATACACCCGAAACAATCTGAACAAAAACGAGGAGGTGCTGGGCTCCGCCAACGAATCCCAGCTGCTGCAGAACGAGCTGGTGAAGCAGACCGCCGAGGATATCTACATTCATTTTCTCAGGCTCTCAGAGGCCGAAGGATGGAACTGAAGAACATCGACTCGGCCCAGGCGCTGGCGCGGCATCTTTCTCCCGCCAAAATGCCCGGACTCATTCTGCTTCTGGGGGACGACTTCTATCTCCGTTCCTCCATGGCCCGGGAGGTCGAAAGGGTCTTTCTTTCCTCTGGCGAGGGCACCGTCGCGCGCTTTTCCGAAGCCGAGGCGAAATGGGCGAATCTTGAAGACTCCCTCTGCTCCTTCGACATGTTCTCGTCCCGCAAGCTCAGCATCGTCGCCGTTGCGGATCAGCAGCTGCTCAAGGATCTTTCAACCCACAGCGAGGATCTGGCGGGATGTCTTGATTCGGATCGTGTTCTGCTGGTTCTTGGCCCCCACCTGAAGGTTGAAACCCTTAAAACCAAATGGTTCGCCAAGCTGACCTCGGCCATCGGCAACTACACCGTTCAGTTTTACGCGCCGGATGCATCAAGACTGCCGCGCTGGCTCATGCAGGAGGCGGCCGCCCTGGGGCTCAGGATGGATGTCCGCGCCGCCGCCCTGCTGGCCGAATCCTACGAAGGAAATCTCGGCGGAGCGATTCAGTCGCTGAACACCATCCGGCTGCAGGGAAAAACCAGCGTCACGCAGGATGACCTGGCGCCGTTTCTGAGCCAGAGCACGCGTTTTTCGGGCTTTGACATTTCGGATGCCATTCTGGCGGGAGACAGCTACCGGAGTCTGAAAATCCTCCACTCGCTGGATCAGCAGGGCGAGTACTTCATGCTGCTGCTGTCGGAGGTGAACCGGGTACTTACTCTGCTGCTGAAAATCAAGCAGTACACCCAGCTGGGCCAGTCCACGCAGGCTCTGTTCCAGCAGCACAGCGTTTTCCTGTCCATAAAGCAGAATCAGTACCTGAACACAGCATCCAGAATGCCGGTTTCCCATCTCAACAACCTTATCCGCCTCTTCGCGCTGGCCAACCGCGCCGCCATGAGTTTCGACCAGAATCTGACCATGGGGCATCTGGAAACGCTTCTGAGTCTGTTCAACCGTCCGGCGGAGCTTGACAGCTTCATGAGCCAGGCTGAAAACCCTATATGAGGCAGATCATCGGCATCCTCGGGGGCACCTTCGACCCGCCGCACAACGGCCATGTGTTCATCGCCGAAAGCTTCACGAGCATCCTTGGTCTGAAGGCGGTCTGCCTCATGCCGAATTTCATTCCGCCCCACAAGGCTCCCGCCGTGGCGTCGGATCGGGATCGGCTGGCCATGATCAGGCTGCTGTGCGACGGCAACGAAAAATTTCTGTGTCTTGACGACGAGATCAGGAGGCAGGATGTCTCCTATCTGTCGCAAACCCTGCAGCGTCTTGCGGAAAAGGAGATGTTCCAGAACCTATGTATGGTTTTCATCATGGGCGCCGATTCCCTGGAAGCTTTTCACACCTGGCACCGGCCCGATGAAATCCTGAGGCTCTGCAACCTGGCGGTGGCATCAAGACCAGGCTGCGCCATGAGAAGCCCCCGGGACGAGATCAACCGCCGCATCATCGGACTGGAGAATTTCGATCCGGATCGCAACGGGCAGATCGTCGCGGTGAAAACCGAGGAAATCCCCCTGTCCTCCACCCAGCTTAGAAACAATCCGCAGCTGATATCCGAATCTACGGTCCCTCCGCCGGTACTGTCCTACATCAGAAGGCATCACCTTTACCATGCTTGAAAACCAGAAAATCGCCGCAGTGATCCCCTGCTACTGCGTAAAGGAGCAGGTAGCGAAAGTGCTTGAAAAAATCCCGCAGGAAATCGACTACATCATCTGCGTTGACGATGCCTGTCCCGAAGGCTCCGGCGATCTGATAGAAACCTTAAAGTACAGCGTAAAGGTGGCTAGTTATCACCCAAGAATTTGGCATAAAATTTTCATATAAACTAACCTTTGTTAAGTGCACCCTTGTACCCAATAACTTCCAAAAATTTTAGATCACGTTTGATCTGCTCAGT
>JAFURY010000143.1 GCA_017480795.1 Succinivibrionaceae bacterium | reverse complement strand
CCGCCACGGCTTACTGTCTCCGTTTCGATTGCCTTGCTGATGTAGACAATGTTCGGGATATAAGCGCCGATCGTCGGCCTGGTTACAGTCGGGTCCAGAAGATCAATCTGCAGCTGGATGATTTCAAGCTGGTACACATTCCCGGTTGGCCTGATTTCCACCATTGCGGTATCGTGCAGCCGAAGCGGCTGATCAGCGTACCCGAGCCGATAAAGATCACTGACAACGCAGTCAATCGTGATCTTCGGGGCGCTGTCCTTCTTCAGGGCCTCCCAGGCCTTTTCCAGGAGGATCTGCGGGTCTTTGATTTCGGTGTTCTGGTAGAACCCGTATCGAGGGCGACCATTACGACCGTATACGGCATTCGCATCCGGATCTAACAGATACATCTGCCCTGCAGGCTTTGCAGGGTGGTCTGTTGTTCTTGCCCAGGAGGCTTTTTCAAGCGTGATTACATTGCCGTCTTCGTCATTTCCGCCGTACGCATAGATCGCGGTAATCAGCTCGGTGTCGTCGATCGTGACACCCATATCCGCAGCATTCTTGTCGACCGACAAATGGACACCCCGCCAAACACCGACGGCAGGAGCAACATCCAGATATCTTCCGGTGATGCCGGTTGCGCTCATCGCGATCCGGGGCGTGATGTAGCAATTCCAGTTCTGCTCCAGCTGCCTGACAGCCTGCCATACAGAGCCCCGAGAAAGACTCACGCTCGACACATTTGCGGCTGTGTTGGTGCCGATCCCCCACAGAGAGCCGGATAGGATCCCTGGGAGCGTCTGTGCAATAGTCTTATCTGTTATATCCTGCTCATTGCAGTGCTCGTCGCTGAGCTCAGAAATCACGATATGCTCAGCGGTAATATCCTGGTAATGATCAGGCTCGTAATTGATGACCTTGCGAACCTCAAACACCTGCCATGCGCCAAGATACTGAAAAGCAATGCGCATTCCGCGTGTAACGGCCTTATCGGCCTGGTACGGGAAGAGGATATGCAGTGAAAGTTCTTCCGTGGTCCAGGTTGCCTGTTCGGCATCGCTCCTGACAAACAACCGCTTGTCTGCGGCATCCAGGAAAACGAATTCCACGCCTTACACCCACCTTTCCCTGTAATAGACTGTACCGATTCCCGTGATTGTCTGAGTGCCCAGTCTGGGCACCAGGAAGGAAGAACCCAGGCTGTAATACTGCATGATACTGACACCGTTGACAGCGGCGGTTTGCTTGTCGAGATCGATCACCAGATTACCGGCAGGAATCTGCGCGAACGTCATTGTTTGCGCTCCATTAGAGAAAGACGTGCTGCCGCGTGCCGACACTGCGCCACGTATCTGAGTTAGAGGTGGTGCAGATCCGGAAGGCGTGAATGCTGATCCGGCAGCGACGGACTTTTCTGTGAGCGAAGTCCAGAACGGGTCAAAGCACGTGAATGTGATTCGCAGCTTTGATTCCCACCACTGTCTGATGCTGGGTTCCGGGAATCCCGTGCACAATGCTGTCAGGTATAATCCGTCGTGATTCGGCAGCAGGAGCTGACCGGGCGTATCGCTTGCCGCCCACGCAGAAATATTCAGCAGCTGCTTCTGCCGGTTGTCAGGATCGTTCGTCCGAAGTGCAAACGTGATCGAAACCGTGCGCTTGCCGCCGCCATTGCGAACGAACTCAGAGCCGAATTGAATCGGTCTCTCTCTCGCTGTCGGACTCATGGAAATAGGCGAAACTAGTACATCAATGATGTCGACAGGAGCGATGTTTTCAAGCGCGATACCATTAAAGTAAATCATCCTGTCCACCCACTTCTCTGAAGACTTCTGTACTGATCTGCCTGGTTGCCATTAATAATTCTTCCGACGGCGCGTCCCTCGAGGTACACGTTCCCGCTGCCGGAATTGTCCCTGATCACACCGCCGATCGCATCGTAGTCAATCGTGTTGGAAATGGCAGCACCGCCATCCTTGAACCTGCGCCACACTCTTGCCTCTTCAGCTGTCAGGATGGATTCACCTTCATGTAGTGCGGCAAGGTAATTATCAAACGGGACATAATCCAGGCCGTTTGCATGTTCGCCATCGAGCGTGAATGTGAATTCACCGCCTTCACCCAGACTGAGACCGATACTGCTGAAGCCCTCGAGCTGTGACAGGACATCAAGCACCGCATCGACCTGCGCCTGCAGGGAAGGCAACGCTGCCGCGATACCGTTAGCCATGCCTTCGACTGTGTTTGACATAGCGTCGGAAGATTCGCTCGACAGATCCAGTGCAGACACAGCCTCATTAGCCTTCTGGACAATCGCATCGTACGCCTCATCAGCCGCAAGCTTTTGCGCAGTGAGCTGATCCGTGAAGGTCGTCTTCTGGGACTGGACCTTCTGATAGGCTTCATTCAGCTTGGTGATTTCATCGTCGCTTGCACTGGCCAGAACTCGCAGGTAATCCATGCTATCCGCAGATCCGTCGGCCAGCTCGGCAAGCAGGTTCTCATCAATCTTCAGATCCCGACTGTTGATCGAATCGAGCAGGTCACCGTATTCCTGCATGTACTTCAGCTGATCCTGGAGTCCGGCGGTCATGTTTTGCATGGATGGACGATCTGCGCCAAGTGAATTAATTTGATCGTTCAGCTTCTTGATTTCAGCGGCATCTTTGGAAGTGTCCAGGGAATTCAATTGATCTTGAAGTTCCTGAATCTTCTTGTTCGCTTCCTCGACCGGTGTATCGATCTTCGAGAAGCCTGAAACAAGCTGATTTACAGCGGTCTCGACATTGGAGCGCGCATTATCGGTGTATTCCTGCAGCTCTGTCAGTGCGTCTTTTGCTGCGGAAATCGCATTCGATGCTTCCGTTTCTGAAACCGTCAGTGCGTTGTTTGCGTCCGTCAGGCTTTCAACGTCGCCTTCCATGGCTTCCGCAGCAGCTGCATATTCATCAATAACGGAAGACGCCTCATCATAGGCCTTCTTGGCGTTCTCATAGCTCTTCCTGGACTTGTCAACAGCATTCGACAGATCCGAGTATTCCGTTTGCAGCTTTCCAAGCTCATTCAGATCTTCAAAGGATACCCCGATCATCTGGAACAGGTTCGGCCCTAGGCCCTCCCAATTAAGACCTTCATATTTGTCTTGGATTGCCTGGATCTTGTCTTGAACAGCTTTCGCGCGCTGTTCTGCGACCATCGTGTCCAGCTCGAGCGAAACCAGATCACCATAGGAATCGGCAAGCGCATCACGCTTGGCCTGCACCGCTTTCAGTGCGGTAAGCTTTCGCTGAGCCTTTTCCCATTCGTCTACATACCGGATAACGGCCTCTGTGCCACCTGTAATCTCTCCGGTTTCGGTGTTGATGATCGAGCTGAGACCGGGAATGGTCTGAACCAACTGCTTACAAACTGCAAGCCATTGCTTCTGTCGATCGGCAACACCGCCGGTTTCCGATCCGAGCCCAGCCAGGGAAGCGATAGCTTCCGCGCCGGATTCGCCGATCGCCTCAAAACCTTTTCCGAGCTGCTCAAGGAAGGTTTTGCCTTCGTCGGTTTCACTGAGCCCAGGAAGACCCTCCAGGAGCGTACCGAACAGCGCATTCCAGGCTTCTGCATCGTCTGCAGTGAGTGCCTTTGCGCCTTCAGCAAGCCCTTCCAACCATTCTTTGGTTCCCTCGGCAGTATCGCCGGTAAGCGCCGACAGTCCGTCGGCATTCTGTGCCAGCGTAGCCAGCAGGGTCTGCCAGGCAGATGCTTTTTCATCACTGACCTCACTGGATCCCAGTGCACCGGCCAGCTCTTTAATATTCTTCGCTGCGCTGTCTGCGTTACCGAAAAGATTGGTGATCCCTGAAGCGTCCTGAATCGCGCTCAGGAGGCCTTCCCACTTGCCCTGCTCATCACCTTTGAGCTTTCCGGCTGCATCGGCAATCTCGCTCATTGCCTGCGTGCCTGCAGCGTATTCAGCCAAACCAGACAGCGCGATACCGGCCTTTTCGCCGAGTGTCGTCAGCAGCTCGTCCCACAATTCTGGGTACTCGCCGCCAAGCTCCGCAGCCGCGTCCGCTGCCGCTTTCAGGAAGGCGGATGTGCTCGTATCACTCCCAGTTGCATCGGTGACGGCTGGAAGATTGTTTGCAATAGCCTGGAGCAGTGTTTTCCACGTGTCTGCACTGGCTCCCGTTTCCAACTCCAGCGCTTTTGCAACCTCGGAAAGCGTACCGGCATAATCGCCGCTCTTGGCGGCAGCGATCGCACCGTCAAGCTCACCAAAATCTTCAGCCAGGGAAGTAACAAAGGTCGACAGACCCTCTTTTGCCATGGCTCGACCGTTGATCTGCTCCAGTGTTTCGATTAGGATCAGCGCTTCACCTTTGACCTGCTCGATTTCAGCAAGCTTGGTTGTCGTGTCCAGATCGATCGAGTTGAACTTATCCAGGACGGTTGTCTGCGGCTCGGCAGTGAGTGCGCCAAGGAAATCTGCAAGGCCAGCGGTCGCAGGTTCAACCACTGTCATCAGGAGATCGCCGACACGGGTTTTGATTGTGTCAAGCGCTGTCTGAAGGCGTCTGCTGGCATTCGCAAAACCGTCTGATGTGCGCGCAAAGTCCCCCTGGGCATCTGCGGTCGCCTGCATCAGGTACTGGTACCTGAGCATGGTCTGTTCGCCCTGGGTCATATTCGAAAATGTCTTCGACAGTCCCTGTGAGAGCGCATAAGCTTCCAGGTTAGCCACTGACATGTTGATGCCCAGGCTTTTCAGGGGCTCTGTTGCACCGGAAAGGCCCGACCGGATCTTCTCGAAAGCTGTATCGAAATCGAGATTGTAGAAGGAAGCCATGTCGGCAGCGAGTCCGGCAAGGTCTGTGGACATCTGCATAATGTCCTTATCAGCAACGCCGGAAGACTTTGCCATGGCACCCAGCGTGGAAGCAAACCGTTTCGCCTGCGTCTCTGTGAGACCGAACTGCGTGCCTGCAGCCTTTGCCCAATCATTAATAGAGCTTGCAGCTTCCCCGAAGGTCACGTCAACGACGTTCTGCACCTCGCGAAGATCTGAAGCTGCTTCGATCGCTTCCTTGCCGAACTGCACAAGCGCCTTGCCGAGCTCGATCGCGTAGTCCTTGATTCGATTAATATCGAGGGCTTTCGCAAAAGCCTTTTCCATAGATCCGGCTGACTCTTCAACGGTTCGATCCCACTTCTTTGACTCGCGCTCGATCGCCTGCGTTGTTTCGTCCAGATCCTGTCTCAGAGGGCGATTATCGGCTTGAATCTCATATACGACAGCAGCATCACTTGCCATAAACTCACCTCGATTCCGTGCTTCGAATTAATCCCTTCAGCGATGCGGCCACACTGACCACCGATCGCCGGTATTGTTCTTCCTGTTCACCCTGGGTCATATCCAGCGCGCACGCCTGCTTGGCTCGGATAATGGCAGCGCGTTGTTCACTGTTCCATTTCGTGGCTGCTGGTACAGGTCTTGATCTGATGCCGAGAATGTCTGCATATCGCGTGCCTTCCGGAATGCATCCCAGGAGCGACGAAAACTCCAGCCAGTGCAGTTTCTCCTGGAACAGATCGATACCGTACGTCTGAAGGAAAGCTGCTCGGATCAGATCAGCATCCTGCTCAAAGTCCGTCAGGCGTTCATGCGTTCCGGATTCCTTCCGGGCAGGAAAAAGCAGCTCACGCGCTGCCCGCAATACAGGCCTTGTATTTCTGGGAGGATGCCGCATGATGCATTTCAGGGCGCGATATTCCCTCGCACCCTCGATCAGATCGTCCCGCCGAAGCTCTTCCAGCATCCGCAAAACGTTTCTGAAATCCAGATCTACATGATATGTTTTCCTCCCGACGATCAGCCGATCAGGAAGTTCTTCATACAGCTTCATTTTGCTCTCTTCTGCGCTGCCGTGATCAGCTTCGACAGACGATCCGAGAAGTACCGCCCGCAAATATTGATGGTGCACATAGCGGGATTATCGGGATAGAAACCATACAGAGTCTTTGCGCCTTCCTCGCCAAACATGGCTTCAGCAAAAGCCAGTGCAACCTTCTCCTGATCCTCTGCAGAGCTGTTTTCAGTCAATGACTTCAGCTGCTTCTGCACATTCGACAGATCAGTCACCAGCTTGCTTGCATCACGGTGCACATACAGCCAGATTGACTCATTCCCTTCAGTGACCTTGACCTTGTCATTCACATAGTTCAGGGAAATGGTGTAGGGCTTCTTGAACATGGTCAGTTCCTCCTATGGAAAAGGGAGTGAATGAATCACTCCCTTTTATCAGTTGTCGCTCACGGTCGGAAGACCATTCACGCGAATGGTGCAGCTGAACGGCTCGTTGTCGGTAGCCTGGCCACCAAAATCGACGATATCCGTGATTGTGCAGTCCGCAATGATGGTTTCTTTATCGGTGACCACCTTGAAGCTCGTCTTCCGCTCGTCACCGAGCTTGTACTTGAGCTTCGCAATGTAGTCCTGAGCTACATCGCCATAGATCCGGCGACCGGACACATTGTACTGCGGTGCAATGCCGGTAACCTCATTGTCTGCGCCACCATTGCCGCACATGAAGAAGTACTGCTGTGTCTGTTCGTTGACAGACGGATCCACATTGGTGATGCCCGCGCAGAGCGGGGAATACACCCAGGAACCATTCAGTTTACTGGTACCGATATAGAACTTTTCCTTCCATACGGGTTCCATCGTAATCATATCGTTCAGTCTCCTCTCTGATAGAACTTAATATTCAGCGATGATGCCATCAACCATTCACCGCTTGCCTCCCGCCCGATCTGCTGCGGGTTGATTCCGTTCTGGATATCCAGGATCTGCCAGGCATCACCGGAAGGATATTCCGTGCGCCTGGTCAGCAGGGAGTGAATGTCATTCAAGGTGTTCGAAAGCTTTTGCAGATCCTTGTGCTTTCCGTTCAGGGTCAGGTTTAGTGTCACGTCACTGTCTTTATTCCAGTGAAGATTCGTATATGCGCTCGGCCCGATTTCGCAGGCCAGGCCTGCACCCTTCGTTGGAAGCTGTCCACGGGTAACCCGTGCAAAAGGTTTTGTGTCCTGGATCAGCCTGATAACGGCTTCAACCACACCGTCAACCACGCTCACGGACTACCGCCTCCCATCAACCTTTGAGCAATCATTTCCCATTTTGCGATATTCGCATTCTTGGCGTACTCACACCATCGCCATGTCGCATGCGGATTCACGTCCGTGTACGCGGTACGGATCTCCCAGTACTGCCTTTTGGCATAGGGCGTGTCCCAGATCAGACGGCCCCGGTCGAGTTCAGAGTGCGTCAGGCTTGATGCGATCAGTATGCCGTTTTCCTCTTTGCAGTATTGATTGCAATCGTTCAGGATTTCCTGAGCGAGGATCGGCAGCTTCTCGTCCCAAATGCCTTGAATCTTCACCATGACATCAGCCTTGCGCGTGATCATCTTAATGGGCATCTGCACCACCTCACTGAAGCCCGAGCTCCCAGTGATGCAGCTTGTCTGTATCATCTCGCAGCTCGTCAATACTCATGACGGTATACTCGCGGTCTCGGATCGTGATGATCATGTCACCGCCAAGATCGTGCGCGCCCTTGAAGAGGGTAACCCAGTCCAACCGAGGCGAAGACAGTCGAGCATCGACAAAAAGTACAGCGTTTAGGCTGTACTCGACATTGTCCTTACTCTTTCTGACTTCGCTCACCGGCTGAACATGCACACGGTTCACTGTGTACTCGTCGAACGTCTGGTTCTGGTACAGGTCAATGCCTGAGCAGACTTGCACTTTGGCGACACTTTGCAGGATCCTTCGCGGAATAGGTCTAAGCATTAGATCCACTCCTTTACAAGGATCGGCATATCTGGTGCAAGCTCTACTTGCGGATTTAGCAGCCCTGTCTGCTCAAGGAAGCTCAGTGCAAGCGGTGCGATGGTATCGGCAGCACTATGCGTGCTTGCGGATCCTGTCGCAGTCGCCTGCACTGAGACCTTGCCCACAGTGAATCCTTTCCCGGCGGTGCCTGTCGTAGCGACTTCCAATCCGTTTACGGCAAAGAAATCGACCTGTGCACAGATCGCCTTCCGGATCAGCGTCTGCGTGAATGCGGGGAAGCTGGCAATCGTGTCTTCCGTCACCCTCCAGTGCGTGATCAGACCGATGACATCTTCAGCCCTGGCCAGCAATGCCGGAAGTTCTGCCTCGAAAGCTTCACCGTGCCACGTATGCAGGTAATATTCTTCAGTCACGATT
>JAFURY010000142.1 GCA_017480795.1 Succinivibrionaceae bacterium | reverse complement strand
AGTTCTCCGGATAGTTCACCACCGCCGAGGGCTGAAAATACTCTCTGTCGTAGGTTCTGAAGTCGAACCTGATGCTCCGGTACGGCAGGTCTCCGAAACGACGGTCCATCAGCTCGTCCACCGGTCCGGTGTAGAAGATTCGGTCCCTGGCGTATTCGTCTCTCGCGTCTCGCCATGAGGTCTTCGTTCTCACATGAATGTTCTCGTGAGAGAGCATCCTCTCTATCAGCTTCGTGTAGCCCTCTTCGGGTATGCCCTGATATCTGTTCTGGAAGTACCGGTCGTCTCTGCTTACGCGCACCGGCACTCTCGCGGTCACCGACGGGTCTATCTCCTCCGGCTTCATTCCCCACTGCTTGGCGGTGTAGACCAGAAACACATGCCGGTAGATGTAGTCCGCAAGAAAGGACAAGTCCTCGTCGTTGGCCTGTCTCAGCTCGAGTATGGGCACCTTCCTTCCGAAGCCGAACTTCCCTATCAGCTTCTCTTCAAGCTTTCTGTACAGAGACTTCGGAAACGCCTTCTCCATGGAGTTCAGGTTGAAGGGTATCGGCACCAGCTGTCCCTCCACCAGGCCCAGCACCTTGTGCATGTACGGATACCAGTCGGTGAACCTGCTGACAAAGTCCCACACCTCTTTGCTGTCGGTGTGGAATATATGCGTTCCGTACCTGTGCACGCAGATGCCGTTCTCGTCGAAGAAGTCATAGCAGTTTCCCCCGATATGCTCTTTCGCCTCGATGACTTCCACCTTTTCGCCCCGGTCGGCAAGCAGCCTTGCCGCCGTTGCTCCGGTTATCCCCGCGCCTACTACGATGTTTCTCATGACTGTCTCTCTTCGTTAATTCATTTGCCTGCTTGGGCGCGCCGCCCGCATCTGGCGCGCTGGCGTTGCGCGTGTCTTGCAGACGCTGTCGCTATTCCTTGTTTGCGCAGCGTTTTTAGTTGTGTTGAAAATCCCGAATCCTGAATTGAATAATCGCTTCGTTATGCGCTTGTTTGCGTGGTCAAACGTTATTTCACCGAGCATTACGCATTACACATGACACATTCGAATTACGCATTACGCATTACGCACTACACGCTACGCATTACGCATTACGCATTACGCATTACGCATAACAGATAACGCGTTACGCTGTCCTGCCGCAAATCGCCCTGATGTATTCGCTTACGTCTCTTCCGAACTTTTCGCTGGCAAGACTGTATTCGATGAAGGCCTTGATGTATCCAAGCTTGTTGCCGCAGTCAAGACTCTGACCTTTGAGCACGTAACCATCGATTTCCCTGTCTCTGAGCATGAGTCTGAGAGTGTCGGTCAGCTGGATCTCGTCTCCCGCTCCCATCGGAGTGTCTTCCAGATACCCCCATATATCTCCAGGAAGCACATACCTTCCCGCTATGGCAAGATTGCTCGGAGGTTCGTTCTTTGGCTTTTCGACAAATCCTCTGATGGCAAATCCAAAGCCTTCTGGAAGTCCTGTATCGCCAGCGTCTATGTCAGCGTCAGCAACCGCATCAACATCGGTACCAGTACCAGCACCAGCACCAGCACCCGCGACAGGGTTAAGCCTTGCTTTAACTTCGTCCGATACGTCCACAATGCCGTAGGACGAAGCCAAGGCTTTATCTATCCTCTCCACCAGAATCTGAGTCCTGCCGGTTTCTTCAAATCTCTTGATCATTTCGCTTAGATTGTCGGTTTCAAGGTTGCATCTGTACTGATTTATCAGCACGTCGGGCAGGATCACCGCAAAGGGCTCGTTCCCTATCAGATGTCTTGCGCGGGATATGGCGTGAGCCAGTCCCTTGGTTTCGCCCTGCCTGACGTGCATGATGGTCACATCGCCGCTGCAGATGGATTTGATGTCGTTGAGCTGCTGCCTTTTGGCTCTGCGGCCCAGTTCGGACTCAAGCTCGAAACTGCGGTCGAAATGATTTTCAATCGCGTTCTTGGAGGAATGAGTGACAAACACGATGTCTCTGATGCCTGACTTTACCGCCTCGTCCACCACGTACTGAATAAGAGGTCTGTCCACAATGGGCAGCATTTCCTTGGGAATGGACTTGGTGGCCGGAAGCATCCTGGTTCCAAGTCCGGCTACCGGTATAACCGCCCTGGTTACTTTTGCTTTCGTCCTGGCGTCTGCCGAGGTTTTGTTTGTCGTTGAACTGTCTGTCATGCTTGTTTGTTATTCTTGCCGATTGACTGTATTGCCGCTTGCCGGATCTAATCTGCCGAGGCGTTTTGGTAGAAGGCTCCATGAAACGTTTTGGTCACCCGGCTCTACCGAACCCCTTTTTACTGATTGAACCCTTGTCGCGATTGAACCTTTTCACCGATTGAAAGTTTGCCGCGATTGAAGCTTCTTCACGATTGCTCTCCGATTGCGCTGTTATTTTTATTGTCATCGCGCGCAACGCCGGACTGACTCGCGGAGGCCGTTTCATTTGAAACGGCTCCCTCATTTGCATTCGAGATGGTCGTATCGTATGAGACGCTCTTCTTTGTCTCGGTTTCTGTTGTCTCGGTCTTTGTTTCGGTTTCGGTTTCGGTTTCGCTCTTGGTCTTGATCACAGTCACGGTCTCTGTTTCTGTTTCTGTCTCGGCGAAACTGTTCTTCCAGAACTCCCGGCTTCTCTGTTTCTCTTCCGCCTTGCGGTAGCGTCTTGAAAGCGAGCCCAGGGAGAGTCTCAGCCTCAGGGCCAGGAACATGAAGGAGACGAGGTTCTTCAGGTATCTTGCAGGACTGCGTTTCAGCACCGCCTTTTTGCGGTTGAGCAGGTCCACCACGGTGACCTGGCTTCTCATGTGCATTCTGTTTTTGTTGGGAGTCATCCACTTGTAGAGCATGGCTTTCGGGGTCTTTCTAATCATGAAGCCCGGAAGAAGATGCCCGTTGAGGCTTGCGGTCCTGACGAACGCCGGCAGAAGCTTTGTCTTGATGTTCTCCTGGGCAAGTTCGAGAGATGAGAGCTCCTCCTGGCTGTACGGAACATACTTCTCGCACTGGGAGAGTTCCTTTATTCTCTTGAGGATTTCCGTAGGCTCCATGTTGTCCTCGAAGAACTTCGGTCCCTTCAGCACATGGCTCATGGCAAGGTTCACGCAGGAGGCGGCGCCGTAGAAGTAGGAGTCGTTGTAGGCTCTGAAGTGTCCCCAGAGGATTTTCCAGAGGATTCCGAAACTGCATTTCAAAGTCGGTATGGTCAGATGATGTATTACATGACTGCGCAGGAACAGATACGCCGTCATGGCGCTCTCCTTGGTCTTGAAGTCCTGCTGCCAGCAGGAGACTCCGTTGAGAGACGCCACCTTGAAGTCGTTGGCGTAGGAGAAGTCGATGTCGTCTCCTCTGACAAAGAACGGAAGGGAATATCTCTTCGCCTCGGCAAGAGGGAAGAAGAAAAACCACCATGCCCCGTATACCGGCCTGTCCGTCTCCTCCTCGTTCTCCCACAGCATCTTTGGATCTCTCAAATCAAAGTCTCTCTTGAGAGAATGACACCCTCCGTCAAACCACGCCCCGTTCTCCCACTGCATGAATTTGATGTTCTCGAACAGCATGGCTCCGCTTAGAGACACCTTCGGATTGACGGCGTGACGCATGAAGCTCATGCTCCTGAAGATTGCTCCCGCCTCGCAGCTGGCGTCGTCGTCCATGAACAGACAATGAGTATGCTTTCCGCTTTCCTGGTAATGTATCAGTCCCCGGGTGAAGCCTCCCGTTCCTCCAAGATTGCGGTTTTTTATCAGCAGGGCTCCCTTCACGTCCTCCCGAGACAGCGTTCCTCCGTTGTCCACTACGGCGATGTCTATCATGTCCCGGTACAGGTTATGGCCCGCTATGTCCCGGGCAAGTCTTGCCACCGCGGCTTTGACTTCCTTCTCCCGTCTGAAAGTGGTGATGGCGATGCCAAGGCGAACGTCCCGCGTCGGCTCGTCCTCGGTCAGCCAGCCGCCGCCGTAGATGACGGTCTCGGGATACGGAATATCCTCAAGACCGGAACAGGAGAAAGAATAGGAGAGAGAGTAGGAGCCTAAGCGGTATTTGGAATATAAGTCAGAGACGGAGTCAGATTGAGGATAGAAAATTGAGCCGGAAGAGCCAGCGCCGAAAAGACTGGCGTTTTTCAAAGACTCGGAATTGAAATTGTAAACAAAGCCGTCGGAGCATGCGGATGAAGTACGAACGGTCGAAGCCTCGCTGTCCTGTCCGCAAATAACCTTTTTCTGCCAAACAGTCGCGCTCTGGGATGACCGGCCATTTGCGCCTAAAATCGATTTTTTCGGTTCCGATCCGGATCCCAAACCTGATGCTGATGCTGATGTCGATGTCGATGTCGATGCCGTCTCAGTATTAGATCGCGTCTTAAAAATCTCTGCATATTCAGGCAGACTCTCAAGCTGTTTCCTGCTTAGCGTTCTAACCTCGATTCCAAGGATGCAGTTGTCAAGAGCGTTCCCGTATCCAGTGCGGGAACCATCGTCGGGCATGCGTTCGGCGTCAGTCTTTTGCGCGACGAGATCGTCGTCAGAATTGCCGGCTTCGCTCCCGGTATCATTGCCCGTCTGAAAGAGCGGCGTCAGGGCGGTCTTATCCAGCGATATTGCGTATGTGGACCTTTCTTTGCTCAGAACAATGAACCGTTTGACGACGATGGCGGTGTCCTGATATTGGGCTTTGAGAATTATTTCGGCAAAGCCCGAAATGTCGATGAAGGCGCTGACGTTTCTGACGTTGGTATGATGCAGCCATTTGCCGGAGCTGAACCCGTTGAAATAGGTAAGAAGATCCGCCGAGCAGTTTTCGAAGAGGTGGATCCTTTTGTCTTCAAAGGAATAGTAAGGATTGGGACCTGAGAAACGGCAGTAAAGAGGCTCCTCGCAGCAGAGCTCGTAGGACGGAAACAAAAAATCGTACAGTACCTTGCTGCGGTCAACGGCTTTCTGTTCAGGAAACTCGGCGTATCTCCAGATTTGAGCGTCGGTTATGGCGAAGGCTGTAACCTCGATATTGCCGCTCTCGAAGTCCGAGATGTCAAATTCGAACGTCCCCTGAGAAATCCCGTTCTTCGAACTGAACAGTTTCTCCGCGACCCACTGAAAACTGTAGCCTTGGCGGCTTACGCCGGCCTTGAGGTTTATCTCGCCCTGATACCAGAAACTGAACACCACCCTGTTCACGGCGGCAAGCTTCAGGATTTCAACAGAGCTGACGACAACGGCGGAAATATCCAGCTTCCGGATTGAGCCGCTCTTTAGTTCGTAAATCGGGAACAGCATCTTCAGCCAATTCCTGCGATTTTCAGAACTTTCGCCGTTGCGATCATGGTCAACGCAGGCGTCGAGGTTAATGTTGGCGAAACTGGTATCATGCTCCCCCCCCCCACGAAAATTTCATGAGGGAGCGCAGCGGATGTTGCCGGAAACTGCGATTCCATTGTGGTGTCCGTCTTGTTCGCGACCGCTTTTGTTGCAGTCCTTGTCGCTGCTACTGCTGTTGCTGATGCTGTTGCTGTTGCTGTTGGTGGTACTGTTGTTGACATGTTGCCTGACATTACTGCTGTTGAATCAGTTTCGGAATTCCGCGCTTTTGTTTGCTGCTGACGTTCCCGTTTTGAGATCCTATTTGGTGTTATTCCCGTTTCTTGTCCTGCGGAACCCTCTGACCTTCAGCGAGAACATGTAGTTGGACATTCTCTCCCTGACGGTCGCAAGGTTCGGAAACCTTTTCATGCACCGGTTGCCCAGAAGTCTTCTCACCGACTTCATGACCCTGGCGCGCTCTATGTCGCTGTACTTCTTCAGGAGCGTTCTGTACTGGGTTATCATCCGGTAGTTGTAGTAGGAGTAGTCGCTGATGGCGTGCTCCTCCATCCACTTCCGCTCCTGTATCCAGTTCTGGAACACGAACCTCAGCTTGCTCTGTCCGTTCTTCACCGACTGCATTGGATGGTCGGTGTAGTAGTATTTGGCGTCGTCCACTATCAGCGTCTTCGGATTCGAGT
>JAFURY010000043.1 GCA_017480795.1 Succinivibrionaceae bacterium | reverse complement strand
ATTGTCTGAACTTACTCTTGAAATGGGCGTCAGCATGACCTCGGATCTTGTTCGGCTAAACTCCAACAGCTACTAACATTGACGCTATATGATGTGAGATGGCGGTTTACTGGTTTACCTAATATTTGCGGAGTCTGTGTTTGATAGCGTATAAGTCGCCGACTGTTTCCTTGATCGCCACGGCAGTCGGAGAACTGCGGTTGATTGCCTTTATGATCTGATTGATCTGGCTGCTGTCATCCTGCTCCTCCGATTTGACAATCTTGCTTAAATCCGCTTTTTCAAAGGGATTGTTCTTCTCGTTGTCAGGTTCTCCGCAGAACAGGGATTCTGAGAGATTTTTCATGCTAATGTAGCTGTCAGTGGTTTTCAGACAAATCATGAATTCCACGTTCCCGTGAATGGCGTTGTCCGAAGCGTTAAGCGACCCCAGATACAGGTGAACGTCGCGGTCTCTTCGCAGCATATAAATCTTGGCGTGAAGATCGTGTTTTCTGATATCGGTGGCCGCATCATCTGAAGTCTCATTCGGGTTGTCGGCGCTGCTGATATTTGCGTCGCTGGTCAGATTGTCATCGGCGACTTTATCATTCAGTTCTCCATCGACGACATCGTCTTTGAGAGTCCAGATTTCAAAGTCGGGAGTCATGAGAGTTCCGTCGGACCTTATAAGTTTGTCCAGCGACATCTTGCGGGTAAACAGTCTGTATCTTGGTTCTCTGATCCTGGAACCGCTCTCTTTGTTTCTGTTGTTGAACTCTGCTATCTGTTCGCCTGTGAGAAATGGCGACATTACAAGAATTTCGTGGAAGGCGTAGTCGCAGTCAAAGAGCGGGGTAGAGCTTGGATCATAAGGCTTGCCATTGGAATTTGTTATGCCTGTCGGAATGAATTCGTAATCGGAGAATCTATTGTCGTTGGGTTCAAATGCAACGTAAGACAGATCTTCGATCAGGTTTTCTATCTTCTCCCGCTTCTGTCTGGCATTCTGATTCTTTTTATCTTTTGGAAGGTTTAGGAGCAGATATCTCAGAAAATCGCAGACCGGCTCATTCTTTTCGTGTTTTTTGCTTCGAACGCCGTCCATGTAAAAGGCTACATCCCAGCTGCGGTCGAAAGTCAGATTTCTGGACAGAACTACAAGTCTGTATTTGAACTGGTTGTTCTCGCTGTTTGCGTATTTTATGAGCCAGAATTTCGGATGAAACGAAGGATACCGTGAGCCAGCCTTTACCGCCTGTGTCTTTACTGTGAAGACGATTTTCTCCAGGAGTACGTACAACTGAGTAGGTTTGTTCGGCGCATGGATTTGACCGCCTTCGCAGAAAACCGCCACTCTGTCGCCGGTTTTGCGAAGAGTTTCGAGCATGTAGACCGGGTTCTTCATCAGCATGCTGTCGGTTTCTTCTGACAGCCCCAGGGGCATGAGCGCGCCGATAAGCGCATCCAGATCAAGGGAGTATGTTGTGCCTACGGCAAAATCGAGAGCAAAGCCTTCATCAGGTTTGAGAATGTCGCCGTAATCAAGTCTGTTGTCGTATGGATTTAACATGCTGCCTCCTAACTGCCCAGACCGTTCAAAATGTCTTTCAAAATGTCTTTTGCTTTGCTGTACCGGTAATCAATGTGTTCCCCTCCATACCAATCTTTTTCGGGATTGCCTAATGGTGGCGGATTAATTGTTTTGGCTCTTGCGTCGCCTTTCAGCCATCTTTCTCGTTTGATTATGACTTCTCTAAGTTGGTCCGATTGTTTGTTCATCATCAGCTGTTTGCAGTCTTTGAGGAATGTCTGCAGTTTAGAATGAATAGTCCTAAGGTGGCCAAGGCGAAGGAATATGGCCTCCAGATCCACGCGCGTATGCTTGTCAAACTCTGAACTGCAGATCTTCTTCCATGCCTCGATAGCCGTCTGGTTTCTGTCGCCAGATACGATAAGGTTGTAAACCGTTCTTATGGCGAAAGCGAAATTGGAAAAGTCGTATGCCAGTCTGTAATCAGACTGCACGGATTCCGGAAAACATTCGATCGCGCCATTGGCGAAATCATGAAATCCCAATTGATCCTCATAAAGGAATGTTCTCAGTGGGGTTTCCGTGCTGTCCGCCTCAGATGAAGCGCTCTCCAGAATTATGCTCATCATGGAATCCTTGTGCTTCTGTGTGATCTGCGTTTTCAGGAACTCTGCCTCTTTTCTTGTCAGTTTCATGGATAGGTTGTCCATCCAGTCGGCATTGTAGGTGGGTATGTTCCAGAAACTGCTGCAACTGCCATTGCTGCCTGCGTCCTTGTCATCCTGTCCAAACTCGGGTGCATCGTCATTTCTGTATCTTGAAATTTTGCTGATCTGCTGTTCTTTTTTCCGCAGGCATACTGCGCGCGCATATTCCTTTCGCGATGAGGATTCCCGGTAAATGCCGAAATTCTGCAGTCCAGCCCAGTATACGTCCGCAGCGGTTCTTTTCACCCATGCTCCTTTCTTGCCTGATGTCTCCAGGGTTCTTTTTCCGATAATGCCTGTTTCATCTGGAGAGACTTCCAATAATTTGCGGGCGCATTCCTTTTCAAGTTCGTACATTTTCTTTTCGAAATCATCTGGATCGCTTATGTTTTTCAACTCCAGATCCCTGTAGGCATAAGGAACTATGAGAAAGTATTTGGCTCTCGTCTGGATTGTCGATGTGCCGGGAAAAAATATATCCGCAAAGCCGTTTCTTATTTGAAGCAGACCAAGTTCATCGAGAGTCGAGTTCTCTTCTAGGCTGTCCAGCACATCCATTATTTTGTCTCTTTCTGTTTTAGAAAAATCGATCCATCCAAGTGGCATAAAATTACCTCTCTAGAGAATTATTGAGCGCCCGTTTCATTGCTGACAAAACTCAGTGCAAATCAGATTCAAACAAACCTGACTGAACAGGTGTTTCACGGTGGTGGAAAGAAAATGTGCAGATCCAACGAATGTTTTCTTTTAAACCTGACAATTTGAATTCTAATTCATTTTTAAGAGTGTTTCAGTAACGCAGATCTCAAAATCGGACAAAAGTTAAATAATTTTGAATTATTCTTACTAATATTGATAAAACGATACATTGTATGACGTGTAAATCAAATCATGGATTGCGGTTTCAGATCTGGGCTGATGGGTTTTGCATTCGGTTTTTCTTTCGTGCTAAGTTTAGCTTTTGCGGCACATGTAAAAAGGGCTCTGAAAAAACTTCCAGAGCCCTGCATATCCGATGCGGCTGCCTGACGCTACTTTTTGGTGACGCCCTGGCCGTAAATGGTCTTCCAGTCGTTTTTCATGGATACCGGGATCCAGCCGTTTTCCTTGCAGATTCCGTTCATTTTCTCCGCCTTGGCCATGCTGCCGTTCTCCCGCTCCAGATCGTCCGCCGCCAGCATGAAGGCAAGACTGCGGTATCTGTTGCCGCTGGTGACGAACTGGGCCATGCTGCTGTCTCCCGTGCTGTTGCCGAAGGACAGCACCGGCTTCTGACCGATTTCCTGCATGATCACCGCAACCTTGTTCATTTTCAGGTTCTTGATGATGAAGGTTCCCCCCAGGATCAGCCGGTCGTCCTTGGTGTAGGTGTACTCAAGACCGTTGGCGTCCTTCTGGCCTGATGCCACCAGGGTTTCATCGGAGCCGATGATCTGGGACGGAGGCAGATCAAGTGCCGAGTTGTGAAGTATTCCCCGCACGATGAGTCGGTCCGTGCCGCTGACAATGTACACCCTGAAACCGTTCTGCCTGAGCAGATTAACGATCTGAAGCATCGGCCTGTAGAAGCCTTCGCCCCGCAGCATGCCGTCGTAGCTTGGCATAGGCTGCTTCTTGAATTCCTGGATATAGGCGTCAAACTCCTCCACGGTCATGCCGGCGAAGGCCGATGCCACCGCCTTGCCGTGATCCACCTCAAGGCCCGGAAAAGACTGTCCGGTTTCGTTCTGCTGTCTGATCTTCTCGGCCACCTCCCTCTCGAAGTCGGATGCCTTGTCTTTGTAGGACGGATCCTCGGTAACCCGGTACTTCAGCAGGGTGTAGTCGAAGTAGTTGGGATCGGTTTCGTTGAAGAGCGTGCCGTCAAGATCGAACACCGCGATCCTGTCTGCGACCGGAATGAAGCTGTCGCTTTTGGGATCGGTGATCTCCTTCATGTAGTCAAGGAGCACTACTCTGGCCGGGGCGGCGTCGGTCCAGAGATCAAGCGTCTCCAGCTTTGCCTTGGGCTCTGCCTGCTTTGTTTTCTGATCAGGTGCCTGGGCGATGCGATTCTGGACAGCCTCTGTCGCCGGCGGGCAGGCTGCCACCTGGGGCGCGTTTTCGCCGCGCAGCGCCGTATAGGCAAGAGAGGCGGTCAGCGCTATCGCAAGCGCCGCTGACAGCGCAGCAAGTTTTCGGTTGGCTTCGTTCATGATTGTGTTCCTTTTGTTCAGATTTTGATAATTCGTATCTCCGCTGCGCGGGTCAGGCCAAGTTCGCCAGGGTTTTCCCAGAGGGAAGTCTTCTGATCCTGGACGGAAAGATGCCGCAGTCTTCGACAATTTCCTGGTTCGGAAACCTGTTTCGCGCCGTAAAACTTTTCGTTCTGTCTCGACGCGTGGCGTCCTGCAGTTCGGAGCTTTTCCCCGCTCAGAATATTTTCATTCCCGGAATGTATTTCGGCGAGAACGTCATCGCGTCGCCTCCGCCTGCCTGCTGGCACGGATTTCAGGGCAGTCCTTTGCCTGCGGTTTTCATTGGCTCGCTGGTTTATGGCGCGCCTGCGCGTCAGTGCCTCATGCAACGAGACACGGGCGGGACAACGGGGAGGCAAACATTTTTCAGGATTATGGCACATCGGTTTTTGTTCGGCTAACGGAGGAGCATGCCGATGCGTCAAAATGCAACTGGGGTCACGGCGTGATGATCTTTTCGGCAGTGGAAGAGCCACCGAGGCTTGAAGCATTGCCGGCTGGAAAAAGATCTGGGAAGAAGCCTGGCCAGGGCGGAGGAAAGAGCGGATTTTGAGGAGAGCGGGACATTTGCGCAACGAAAGTCTGCCGGACTTGAATCGTCTGATCCGAACGCATTCCGGGGAAACCGGGCGACTCTCCCCGTTATGAAGCGTTTCTGAATCGGCGCATGCATGGCCTTTCTTTTGGCGCATCTGTGACCGGAATATGGCCTGCGGATCACGGCCTGCTTTGCCGTCCCTGCATTCGGATGCAAGCGCCATCGGATTAATGACATTGATGCTTCCGGCTGACGCCCCCGGTCATGGTTTTCCGGCCCTTCGCCGCGTCCTCAGTCCTGGTCGAAAATGCCGGTGGAAATATAGTGCTCGCCGGTGTCGGGTATGATGGCGACGATGTTCCTGCCCTCAAATTCGGCGCGCCCTGCCAGCTCCACGGCCGCTGCGATGTTGCCGCCCCCCGAAATGCCGGCCAGAATGGCCTCGTGGCGGTTGAGTTCCCGGGTCCATCTGATGGCATCGTCTCCCTTTACGGTGAGCACCTCGTCCACGTACTCTTTCCAGAAGCACTCGGGCACGAAGTTGGCTCCGATGCCCTGAATTTTATGAGGACCGGCCACGCCTTTTGTGATCAGAGGAGATTCCTCCGGCTCGACGCCGAAGGCCTTTATGTCCGCCTTCCTAGACTTCAGTCCCTTGGCGATGCCTGAAATGGTGCCGCCGGTGCCGATGCCAGCTACCACGCAGGCTACGTCCCCTTTCAGATCATCCCAGATCTCCCGGGCGGTGGTGAGCTCGTGAGCCCGGGGATTGGCCGGATTTTCAAACTGTCCGGCGATGATGCTGCCCGGAGTCGATCTGCGGATCTCCTCGGCCTTGCTTACGGCTCCCTTCATGCCCTCTTTGGCCGGAGTCAGCACCAGCCTGGCGCCCCGGGCCTTCAGCAGCGCGCGTCTTTCGTAGCTCATGCTCTCGGGCATGGTGAGGATTAGTTGCAGACCGTACATTCTTGCCGCCAGCGCAAGACCGATGCCGGTGTTGCCGGAGGTGGGCTCGATGACGGTGCCTCCCTCCCTGACCAGCTCCCGTTCAAGGGCGTCCCGGATCATGGCTATGGCCGCCCGATCCTTGATGGAACCGGCGGGGTTGAACATTTCCAGCTTGGCGAATATTTTCGCCTTCAGATCAAAGGCCTTCTCCAGCCGGGCAAGTCTTACCAGCGGCGTGTTGCCTATCAGATCGGTGATTGAATTGCAAAGAGTCATATTTTCTCCATAAAAACTGATTCAGGACGCAGGCACGGTCCATAAGCGGACGCGTCCTGGGTTTTCGGGCCAGAGGGCATGCCGCGCCAGTCCGGAGGTATTAGCCGAGGGCGGGCAGGTTTCCGATGAGCCGGGCGCGGCGTCAGATGGCGTACTCGATCTGGTAGTCCTGCTTCTGGCAGAAGATCTGGAAGATCTTCTCTCTGAGCCTGAAGAAATCCTCCGAGGCCCGGTCCCGGGACGGTCCCAGTTCGATTCTGATGACGCTTTTCACCTTGCCGGGGTTGGGAGTCATCACCACAACGCGATCCGCCAGGTAAACCGCCTCCTCGATGTCGTGGGTGACGAAAATGATGGTTTTGCGGTTTTCCGTCTGAATGCTCCGGATGTCGTCCTGAAGCTTCATTCGGGTGATTGCGTCCAGTGCGCCGAAGGGCTCGTCCATGAAAATGATCTCCGGATCCGCCGCAAGGGCCCGGGCGATGGCCACCCGCTGCTGCATGCCGCCGGAAAGCTGATGGGGACCTGCGTCGGCGAATTTCTCAAGGCCCACCAGCTCCAGGTTTTTCCGGGCGATTTCGGCCCGCCGGCTTTTGCTGATGTCCCGCCTTGCCTCAAGGGCAAGTTCCACGTTTCTCATCACGCTGCGCCATGGCAGCAGGCCGTAGTTCTGGAAGATGGTGACGTTTCTTGAGGATGGCTTTCGCACCTCCCGTCCGTCGATGGTCACGGTTCCGGAGGTGGGCGGATCGAAGCCTGCGATGGCGTTGAGCAGTGTGCTTTTGCCGCAGCCGGAGGGACCCAGCAGGCAGATGAACTCGCCTCTTTCGATTTCAAGATTGACGTTCTCCAGGGCGGTGAAGAGCTTGCCCTTCTGGGTGAATTTCTTGTTAACGTCCTTTACGCTGATGTACATGACTTACTCCTTTTCCAGACCCCATCTTTTGAGGATCCTGCCCTCGGCGTATCTGATGAGGGAGTCGAGAACGAAACCGATAAGGCCGATGACCGCGATGTCCGCCACCAGAATGTCGCTGCGGAGATTGTTGCGGGCGTCGATGATGAGATATCCCAGTCCAGACTGGGCGCCGATCATTTCGCCGCACACCAGAAACACCCAGGCGGAGCCCAGGGCCAGATGAATGCCGCTCATGATCTGGGGGAAGGAGGCCGGGAAGATGATCTTCCAGAAGATCTCCACCGGGCCCACTCCGAAGTTCCGCGCCACCTTGAGGTAGATCTCCGGGATGCTTCTGACTCCCGCCACCGCCGACAGGAACACCGGAAACACCGCCGCGATGAAGATGGTGACAATGGCCGGCATGTCGCCGATGCCGAACATCAGCACGATGAAGGGCATCCAGGCGATGGGAGAGATGGGCCGCAGCAGCTGCACCACGGGATTGGCCAGACGGAACAGCGGGTTGTACCAGCCGAACACCACGCCAAGGATCACCGCAAGCAGCACCGAAACCGAAAAGCCCACGGCGAAGCGGTAGAGGCTGGATGCGATATGATCGGCCAGCGTGCCGTCGGATGCGATTTCGGCCAGCGCCGAGGCGGCCGCCGAAGGTGCGGGCAGCAGTGCGGGGCTTACGCCGCCGAAGCGGGCCGCCAGCTCCCAAACGGTCAGCAGAATGAGAAAGGAGGCCGCGGCGTAGCCGGCCGCCCTGGCGTTGCGCGCAAGGAGGCGGAGGATCTTATCTGACATTTTTAACCATGTCCTCGTACTCTGGCGGATTCTGCGACAGACCGTACTTCTTCACCTTCTCCCGGAGGGTCTCGTACTGCTCTCTGGTGATGTCGAGATTGCTGTAGGATATCCACTTCAGTGAAACCTCCAGGGCGTCCTTCGACATCTTGAAATACTCCTCCGCCAGCTCAAGCGCATGGTCGTGATCGCGATCAAGGGAGATGCCCGCCTCCTTCACCGCGGCCGTCAGGCCTGCGGCCAGCTCGGGATGCTCCCTGAGGAACTTTCCGCTGAAGGCCAGGCCGCAGCATACCGAATCCGGCCACAGATCCTTTGAATCGTAGAGCACTCTGCCGAAATTCAGCGACACCGATTTGGCGCCGAAGGGCTCGGCCACGCAGTAGCCGGCGATCTGCCCCGAAGCCAGGGCGGCGGGCATTTCCGGAGGAGCAAGTTCCACCACCTTCACGTCGGGCTTCTGCAGATAAAATCAAAAGAACCCGACACCTTCAACTTCCGGCGGAACAGAAAAGAGCCGTCAGACGAGGAAGAGGAAGAACGCAACGGCAGATACCGCAGGTAATGACTCTCCGAGATTTTGAGTCGTTCTTAGTGGTTGCCCCCGCGGCGACGTTTCCTCATTAATGATGACATTTAACGACGCGGCATGAATGGCGCTGATGGGCGGTCGGCAGACTGGCAGACGGCAGACCGGCAGACCGAAACGCCAGAGATCATGGCTTCTGATGCGTCGTTCTGCTCACGATCCAAGGTTATGAACATCCGTTGTTCCGCCGTCTCTTTGAACCCGGAATTCGGAATCTGGACCATGTTTCGGATTGTCGTAATGCGCACCTTTTATGGAATGTTGCCAATGGATTTGTTCCGTATAGAAAAAATCAATGTTCGCCACGTGCGGCATCTTAAAAATCTGAATCTTGATCTTGCCGCCGGTGATCATCGTCTGCATCATCTCATAATAACCGGCAAAAACGGCAGCGGAAAGACAAGTTTCCTTGCGGCTATCGGCGCATATCTGCATTCCATATCCTCATCAGACAGTTTCTGGCTGAAGGAACAACGGTATTTTGAGAATCTGCAATTATCGGAAAATCACGTCAGCGCTCACGGATTTCCCAGGGATACGGATAACGCATATGACACAAATGGCTCAAATGACGCAAATGATTGGGCTCAGGAAAGAGTAAGAAATTTTGAGACGGCCTCCGGCGGGTTGAGTCTGTCCTTTTCCATGGACAAGAAGGATATCAGAGCCGCCTTTGAGCAGGGGAAATTCGTTCTGGCATCTTTCAGTGCCTCAAGATGCTTAAATTCGCCCAAGCCCCGGTATGTTGAAAAAACGGTTTTTAAGGATTGCTGGAGCATTAGAGACAACGCCGGTTCCAGGTTCTATGCGTATCTGCTTGATATGAAAATGACTCACGCGTTGGCTGTCGCAAAAAATGACGAAGCAAAAGCCAGGAAAATCCAACAGTGGTTTGACACCATGCAGGCGGTTTTGCGGGATCTATATGACGACCCGTCGCTGAGACTTGATTTTGACGATGAAACTTTCTGGTTTACTCTTGCGGTGGCCGGTGGCGAGCCTTTTGAACTGAATTCGGCATCCGCCGGCTTTTCCGCGGTCCTGGAAATCATTTGCGAACTGCTTGTGCGCATGCAGCATCAGAGCCTGCCGGTATCGAAATTTCTGCTTCCGGGAATTGCCTTGATCGACGAAATCGAAAGTCATCATCATATCGCCCTGCAAAAAAGAATTCTGGCTGTGCTCTGCAGGGTTTTTCCCAATATCCAGTTTATCGTTACTACGAATTCTCCTTTCGTGCTCGGCAGCGTTCCCAATGCCGTGATCTATGATTTGGACGCGCACCGTCTGCTGGACAGGGGGCTGTCAAAAGCCAGTTTCAGCGGAATTGTGGAAGGGTATTTCAAGCAGGACGAACTTTCGGCCGATCTCAGACAAAGACTGGACGAATACCGGAAACTGACGGGAAAACGCAGGCGGGATCTGTCTGACTGTAACTATGGGCGCATGGCGCTGCTGGAGGCGTCTTTTGAGAAAATTCCCGATTATGTCGACGTGGCCGTTGCGGCGGAATTTCATAAACTGAAATTCGAGTTTGACAGCAGGAATGACTGAGTTTTCGGTTGGTTAGAATTCGCAGGATGCGCACCGCCGTGCCGTGTGCTGTTCCTTGCGATCTGGCGTCCTTCCGCCCGTAGCGAACTCTGACGGTCAATGTTTGCTCAGATCCGTCAGTTTCTTCTCTCTGAGCCACATTTCTATCATGTCGGCGATTTCCTCGTTGTTGAGGTCCGACATGATCAAATGCGTGTTGCCTTTTATGCCCGCATCCGGCAGATATACCGAACGTCGCGTCCCCGGGCGTTGACGCGGCCCATTTCCTTGCAATATCAAGCCTGATCCGCCAGGTGTCTCGGTTCCACTGACGGGTGCATTCCTTCGCGATGTTGTCGCCGTTGAGTATGAGGATCGGATCCTGGCAAACTTTACGAAGTCTTGGATGGGCGCGGTTTCGGCCTTGAACTGGCCGAAGGGGCTTGAGGTGACAACCGGTTTGGATTCCTCTCCTTACGGAAATACCAAAGCGCTGCCAGGCTCCTGTGAAATGACGACCTTTGCCTTTGGACTTTCCTTGGCAACGCGCCAGCCTGCGCCGCCGCTTTGCGAGTGGGTCACCAGAATGCCATCCCCGTTTTTTTCAAATACCTTGACCACAGCTGGATCGTAGGCACCGGTGTTCGGGGTCATCTGCCGCAGAAACTGCTCAAGAGCCTCTTTGCTGTTTACCGCAAACTGTACTCCTTCGAAGAATTCGAACCTCACGTAGAGACGGAAATTGTAAAACCAGAACTGATCCGGATTCGCCACAGGATCGCATTTGGGGCTGGTGGTGGACTGGCCCGCCTTGCCGATCCGCCAGATAGGTGGCGTATCCACCGGCAGGAAAAATGTTCTGAAAGCAGTCCCGGCCGTCGGGGTGGTTTCCCTGGCTCTGGCCGACTGTCCGCTCCCGTGGAGAAAAATCAGCGGATATTTCCTGGCGTTGACCGGTCTCTGCCTGAAGACGCAGGCGTTATCTCCGTGGATGGTCTGACCGGTCTCATGGGGCATTAATCTGGAGCATGTTTGACGGAAGGCGCGGACACGTCAGCGCCAGGACATACGCTCAGAAATTCAGCGCAGGTCTTAAGGAGATCTGCAACGCTCATTCCGCAGGCTCCGGCGGCGCGGCCCGACCCTGCGTCTTCCTGGTGGGGTTGCTGAAGCATTCGGTCTTTTCTTCCAACGGGTCCTGGTAAAACCGCAACTTCCAGCCGATGTAATCCAATGGAATTCAGGATCTGCTTCTGCTGCGCTTAAGACCATTTTCTTTTGCTCAAGTCTGGTTCAAGCCCTTAGGGGTGAGACTCCAGGTTTCCTTTTTCAGCTTTGTCCCTGAGAGTCTGGTTCAAGCCCTTAGGGGTGAGACCCAATACAAATAATCCCCGCGGGATGGAAAATCGCCGCATGCCAAAACCAATGCGGGATGAAAACATCGTCGCGGGGTAGAACATGGTCCAGATCAGACCGGGCTGTTATTATTTCTCCTGCATTTTTCCTTTGGTGTCCTGTTCGGCGCTTTTGATGTCCTTGGACATGTCCTTGGAAAGATTCATTTTGTGGAAGTTCGGATCGTCATGCAGCAGCATGGTGAACTTGTCGGTCTTGTCCAGGTATGCGGTGGCGTTCTTCAGGGAGAGTTCCAGAATATGGCCGCCCTTCTTTCTGTCCTCGGAAATGAAATGGAAGTGCCAGCCCGGGGTGTTCAGTTCTCCCATGTAGCTTGGGCAGAAGAGTCCTACCAGCGTTCCTTTGATGTTCTTTTCGGTAAATTCGGTCTGCTTGCCCTTCAGCGCCTCTACCAGGGTAGGATACGGCTCCTTGCTGCCGTATTCGCTGCGGAAGAGGATGGAAGCGAAGGTGGTTTCCAGCTTCACCATGTAGAAACTGTTGGTGCCGTTTGCCAGCACCGCCTCGTTCAGAAGCTTCTCGAATTCGGCCTTGTCAGCCACCTTTTCCAGCTTTACCTCGATGTCCTTGTCGAAGAAAGTCAGGGTTGCGTACGGGATGATGGTGTCATCGGTCGCCACAACCACGGTGCCGTCGCCCAGAGCCTGGTACATTTTGCCGTCCAGGGCGATCATCTCGCCGTTGAGTCCCTCGAAGGTTCCGATGCCGGTGTCGCCCCGGGCAAGCAGTTCCCGGGCGGTGACGGTGCCGCCGAAGTAGCCCTGGGCCAGAGACTGCAGCAGCGCCACCTGGGCGATGCTCTCCCGATCAGGCTCGTCGGCGCTGACCGCGGTGGCGCCCATGGCCAGAAGTCCGGTCAGCGCGCCCATGAAATATCCGCATTTTTTGTTCAGGATCATGATTGTGGCTCCTTTTTCAATTGGAATATGGTTGGATATTGAAAACACATACGACAGCGTCTTTCATCGACTGCCGTGGTCTTCATTTTCCAACGCTATGCGTTCTGGTGTCAAAGATCTTGGGCTATGAGAAGTCAGGTCTGGTTCTCAGATCTCAAATTCCATATGCCGGGTTCTCCGCGCTTTCTGCTGGTATCCGTTCCTGTTGTTGGCAACTGCTCTGAAAGTATCCGCGCGCATGGCGTATTTTGTGCGGAATTCCTCAGTCAGAAGACTCTTTGCGGCGGCATGGCCGGTCGTGACGTTACGTTACGCGCCTTCTGACTCCGGAGTCTTGTCTGATGAACCGCAGCGGAGATTGCGGACAGCTCCAACCGCTTTGGATCCGGAGAAAATTAACCAGAGCAGGTTCGGTCCTGCTCTGCTTGAAGAGTTCATGGAAATTCCCACAGTTGCAGACTGAACCGGAGGCTTTTCCATCCTGTTTGCCAGTTGCGTCTTTCGGGCATTCGTGGCGGAAGATCAGGAAACGCGGTAGCTGCTGGAGAAACAGGTTGCTTTTATCCCTCTTTGCCGCCATATGACTGTCGGATGTTCCCAAATGAGCACTGACGGCGATCCGTTTTTCATCGATGTCAGCCGATGGCGACAAGCGGCAAGTCGCCGGTTGCAGCAAAGGCACCTGATCCTTGATGCCGTGGCGCTACTTTCCGCTGTCTCTTTCCTCGATTTTTTCGCAGCCATCCTGGTTGCGGTTGTCGCAGGCCTTCTGGAACAACTCATACGCTCTGGTAACGCTTTTCTTCACTCCCTTGCCTTTGAGGTGCAGGTAGGCAAGACGGTCGCAGCCTTCGCCGTCGTTCAGATCGCAGGCCTTCTGCAGATATGCCACGGCCTGATTGATATCTTCTTTCACCTCGTACTGCCCAAGCTCGTAGCATAAGCCCATGAACCCGCAGCTTTTGCCGTCGTCGAGGTCGCACGCCTTCCGGTAATACTTCACCGACTGCTTCAGATCATGGTGAGCCTTGGAGCCGTAAAGGTGCAGGAATCCGAGTTTCGAGCAGCTGAAGGAATCGTCCGCATCGCAGGCTGTCAGACAGTGTTCAAAAGCCTCGTTGTGCTTCATCTGCGAGATGAGTTCCTTGCATTTGTAGGATTCCTTGGCGGCGTCGGCGTCGTCGGCGAAGGATGTCGCCGAAAAAGTCAGGCCAAGAACAAGGGCTGGGATGATTTTGGTTTTCATGGTGGTTTATCCTTATGCTGCTACGCCGACGGGCATTGCACTTTATCACGGGGCACGGACGGGTTCGTGCTTTCACCTCGTATCCGCGCCATGGCGCAAGCCAGGTTTATTGTCTCTCTGTTATACTCATGTTAGGAGAAAAATCAACCGATGATTTGCGACAGGTATCTGCAATGCGCGCATACCCGTTCCCGATCATGGATCCAATCTTCGGGAAGTTCAGCGCAATCAGAGCGGGGAGCAACTACGAGGACGGTCTGGTCTGGCATCTGAAAATCAGGTTTCGTTGCGGAGTCTATGACTGTTTGCGTTGCGGTCATCAATAATTTTGCGTTGCAAAAGTGCAACGCAAATGCAACGAAAAGGTTTGCGTTGCATTTCGGATCTGCGTGAGAGCAGGTATCTCTTTATGGCCGAGCAATGTACCGTTGCTGGTTTAACCTGTTGGAATGAAGCGGGTTTTTGGAGGCTGAGATATCATTTGCGTTGCAGGAGTTATTAATTTTTCGTTGCAAAAGCGCAACGCAAATACAACGGAAAATTTTGCGTTGCATTACTGAACAAGTCAAACCCTGACGGTATACGGTATAACGTGCTTGCTTCGTCAGCCGGAGTTTTTTGATTGTGAAAGAAAGCAGAACTCTCGAATTCAAATCGGAAGTCGCCAGAAATTTTCTGAAAACTGTAAGCGCCTACGCAAATTACGGCACGGGCGTCATCAAATTCGGGATCCGTGATGACGGAGCCGTGGTCGGGATTGTCGATCCTGATGCGACCTGCCTTGATATCGAGGACCTGATTAATGACAGCATATCGCCAAAACCTGATTTCAGGCTGAGCGTCAGCAGGCGCGCCCGCACTGTAACGTTGACTTTTTTCGAAGGCAGAAACAAACCCTATCTGTATCGCGGCCAAGCCTACAAAAGGAACGATACGGCCACGACCGAGGTGGATTTCTTTGAATTGAAGCGGCTCACGCTGGAAGGTTGCAACATGAGCTATGTCGATTTGCCGTCGGATGTCAGCGCGCCTGAATTCGGTTGCCTGAAAGACAATGTTATGGCAGTTCTTGGACTTTCCGTTTTTTCCGATGATACTCTGCGCGCCTTTGGCCTGCGCGCCGACGACGGTAAACTTACCATCGCCGGATCCCTTTTGTCGGATACAAATCCCTATTGCGGCATAGATATGGCAAGGTTCGGAGATTCATTCAACGTGATCCTTGAACGCAAGACGTTTGCAGGCATCTCCATCCTTAGACAGTACGATGAGGCAGTTGAAGTTTACCGGCGCTGTTACCAGTACGACAAGATTGAGGGCATTGAGCGCACCACCATTGAAACCCTGCCGGAAAAGGCCTTCCGCGCGGCGATTGCCAATGCGCTGGTTCATCGAGCGTGGGATGTCAACGCTCATATCAGAGTTTTCATGTTTTCGGATCGGATCGAGATCTTCTCTCCCGGCGGGCTACCTGGCGGAATGTCGGAAAAGGATTTTCTCAACGGCTATCTTGCGCTGTTGCGGAACCGAAACCTTGCGGATGTCTTTTTCAGACTTCGCCTCATCGAAACTCTGGGAACAGGCCTGCACGGAATAATCGAGGCATACAGCGGCAATGCGCTGAAACCGCAATTCAGGTTTTCGGAGAATGCGATTGTGGTCGTTCTGCCGGTTTTGTCCGAAAATCCGGTCATGACCGGGGATGAGCAAAAACTGCTGACGGCCCTTGACGGTCATGTCGTTCTTTCCAGCACGGATATGGCCCGGCAGCTGGGATGGAGCAAGGACAAGACGGTGAGGATCGTCAACCGTCTGAAGCTTGCGGGGCTTGTGACAACCCTAGGAATCGGCCGAGGCACGAAATACGCCCGGAGATGTGGTGATCTGCCGGTTTCTTTCTGAACCGCTTTGCAGATGCACTTCAGCCGGTCCTGAGGTATTATCACCGCGCTGAGGACAGGCGCCTGCTCAAGTCAGCCGGCCTGGCAGGATGCTTCAAACAGGATATCGGACGATCAGCTCAAGGCTGGTCGTTTGTACATTTTTACCATCAGAAATATGTATTGAGAACTGGGATGATTATGAATTTTTACGGTTGTCTGTCTTTGACCATGGCGCTGGGCGCGATGTTTTCAGGCCCTTCCGTCCTGGCGACTGAGACAGTTGAGGAGACGGAAAAGATCTCTCTGAGCGAACAGACGCGGGAGGAAGTCGCTCGGAAGGCCGAGACCGAAGATGACTCCAGCGTCCAGGTGTGCTCCATGTACCGAAAGCTGCTGACCAGTCAGCATAAATCCCTGGCGGACGGATGCCGCGAGATCTACGATCTTCTGGATGCGCACCTGGCCTCCGATATTCATGAAACGGCGCTGACGGAATGCGGTCTGTGTCAGTCAGCCTGCAACGACGAAAAGGACGGCGCCGGCTGTTATCATGCTGCGCAGATGCTTGACCGCCAAAAAAAATACTCCCAGCGCGACGAGATCAGTCCCGAGGTGCTTTCGCTCCTTGAAAAGTCCAAGGAATATCTCAACCGGGAGTGCGATGCGGGAAACAGCGCCAGCTGTTTCTATCTTGGACAGGCCTACGAGTTCGAATTCGCCAGATATCGCGACAAGGCTGAAGCCAGACTCAGAAATCTTGTCCGCGATGCCAAAGACAATCAGGCAAGAGGGGTGGCGTACTACAATCTGGGCAGATATTATACGCTCCATAACAGAACTGATCTTGATTTCAGTCAGTATGCGCGGGCATGCAAGCTTGACAATGCGGATGCCTGTCGCCACCTGAGCCTCAATCCAAGACGGGTATCCGAAGATGCCGACGGCCCAGGCAGCCCATCAGCTTCATTTGTGAAATACAGTTCCTATCTCAGAGAAGCATGCGAGGATCTTGACGACGGATATGCCTGTTTCCATCTTGGGGAAGTCACCAGGATGAAACAGCAGCAGAAGGACAAACAGTCCAGACCGTCCTTCTCTCTTGAAGCGCAGGCTTCCCTGCGGGAACACAACAAGGCTATCGGGTACTTTGCAAAGGCATGCCGCGCCGGGTTGGGATCGGCCTGCTACAATGCGGGAGTCTACTTCCGGTATCTCGTAATCGGTCTGAAATAACTTTTCTAGCCCTGTTGGCTGTCTGATCCCATAGACAGCTTTTCCGCCATCTTCCATGGCATGAGTTCCTCAAGAATATCCTTCGGGATCGAGTGGCCATTGTACCCTATGATGGAGCCCCT
>JAFURY010000042.1 GCA_017480795.1 Succinivibrionaceae bacterium | reverse complement strand
CTGAGGAGTAGATTAATGGAAATCCAAGGAAATACAAGCGCAAATTTTACAACCGAACAAAAAATCGCCAACGAACAGGCTGAAGCCAAACTCAAACTCATCGGAGGACTGATGGAAAAAGAGCTTATCAGACTCGTCAAGTCTGACGGCGACATCATGTACACCGAATACTTTTACAGCCAGATGAACAAGCTGATGGACGAGGGCAAAACCGCAGCCGCGGCATACGAAGAGCTGGGCTTCGCCATTGACGTGTTCGGTCTCAACCGCGCCGAGCAGGCTGGCAAGAACGCCCGCATCCGCGCAAGGAATCAGACTGGATACCGGTTCACGGCCCGCAACGGCGCGGTCCCTCTGTCCGAGGTCGAGAATTTTGCCTCCCTGCCGCCGGAGGTAAAGGTGGACTACCTTACCAGCATGCTCATCTACATGACCGAGCTGCTGGAAATCAGTAAAAAAAAGAACTGAGATGCGGCTCTGAAAGGATTTGGTTCAATCTTAAAATCCGTGTCGACAAAGGCGTCATTATGGAAATGGCCGAAAACTGCATCGAGCGCTTCAAAAACCCGGCGACTCCGCAGATGTACGGCCTGACCGAGGCGCCGTCGCAGAAGGATGTGCTGACCATCTTCAACAATCTCTCCGAGAGCACCCTGCAAAGTTCGAGGGCGCGGCGAAAAAATCAGGAGGAAAAACTGAGGCAGGAAGCCGAGGAACGCCTGAAGATAAAGGAGGAAATCGCGAATATCGTAAACAAGTACGGCTACGTTCCCGGGAAAAAGCCTATACGCCGGGAACTGGCCATGCTCGGCTACCAGCTGTCGCACAAGTCGGTAAAAAAGATCATGGACGAAATGCATATTGTGGCCAGCAAGCCTAAAAAAGATCCGTACAAGTTCCAGGCCACCCACAACCACCCGCTGACAGCCCCGGACAATCTGGTAAATCAGAACTTTTTCGTGGGGCCGCGGCAGGTGCTCCTTACTGACATCACTTACATCAACTATCAGAATGAAGCTGGAGAGGAGGAAGTGTTTTACCTGTGCGTGTTCAAGGATGCCTTCACCGCCGAGATACTGGGATATGAGACCTAGGAGAGCATGACGGTCGATCTGGTCAAGGGCGCCTACCGCATGATGATTGAGAAGCATGGCTTCGAGCTGGGTCTGGACGAGAACAGCAAAGCGCCGGACGAAAGAAAAGTTGAGGTATATATACACAGCGATCAAGGCTCGCAGTACCTTTCCACCGATTTCCAGGAACTTCTGACCAAATCCGACTTGACTCAGTCCTGCTCCCGGCGCGGCAACTCCCAGGACAACGCCCCATGCGAAAGTTTTTTCCAGAAGCTGAAGTACAGACTTGATGATCCGCTATTCCTGTCCACGTCCTATGATACCGCCTCCAGCATAGTAAAGGGGTACATAGAAAACTACAACGGCACGATGGTCCAGATGGATCTGGCCGGACTGACGCCGAACAACTTCTACAAATACTCGGTTACCGGCATATACCCGTTCCCGACGTACTACGGAGTGAAGCCGGACATCAGCAACACGGAGGACATCCTCAGGAAGATCATCGAGAACAGAAAAGCCGAGTCCGAGCGGAGAAAGGCAAAGCGCCGGGAAAGGCAGGAACGCGACCAGATGAACGGATGCGACGAGCCTGACTCAAAGAAGGACAAGGGCCTGATTGAAATAGTCCAGGACGATTTAAAACTGGTGGAAACCCTGGAGAAGCGGGTGTTCGCCATTATCGATGGCTGCAAGAAGGTTATGGAGCATGTCTCGGCCAAAAGCAAGACGGCGCAGGAGGAAAGCGAAACCTATGCCGAGCTGCACGCCGAGGTGTCGGAGGTGTTAAAGAGTTTGCAAAGCCTGACGGAGGAACAGCTGCAGAAGATTATGGGCGATAAAGAGAAACAGGCCGAGTTCCTGCCTCATTTGGAAAAAATGCGCGGCCTGTTCGACTACAACCCTTTCAAGGCTTTTGTGGAGAACTTCCAGAAGATGCTGCGGAGCGTGGGCTTGGTTCCAAGATACCGCAGGAGCTACCGCTGGTGGAACTGCCAGGCGGCGCAGGAAATCCTTAACGCCCGCAAGGCGGCGTAAGAACGAGAGCGGGAGCCACGGTATGAACGCAAGCGCAAATCCAAGTCTGAGTCCAATGCTGAGCCGCCACGCGCTGCCAGCTCCGCCGTAACGACTCGGCGCCGGCTCCCTGTATCTCGGATGGCCGGCCCGGGCAGACCGCTAACTCATACTACTTGCTTCGCAAAGGCGAGGGCCGGAGATTCCTGAGGGCGCGGCGAGCTTTCGTGGCCTTCCTCCGCCGCTTGCGGGGCGTCTTCAGACTGCTATCTCCGTCATCTGCGGTAACGGGTTATCGTGACAGACATCTGCCGCGAGGCCTTGTCACGCCCGCAATCCGCGACTGTTACAAAGAACCCCGCATTCTGGGCATCTGTCAAGATCCCCCCCAAGCTGGCCAAGCCAAGAATGGCCGAAACGCCAGAGGACAGCCGCAGAAGCCTGACGCTCAGACTCCATGTTTAAGCATAAAACACTTGCTCGACACTGCCGCCTCCGAGGGAACCAACCCCGGCAGCCTGCCACCCCTCGGCATCCAGCCAACCCCGAGGGAACCGACCCCGGCCGCCTGCCACACCTCAGCATCCTGCCAACCCCGAGGGAACCGACCCCGGCAGCCTGCCACACCTCAGCAGCCTGCCAACCCCGAGGGAACCGACCCCGGCAGCCTGCCACACCTCAGCAACCAGCCAACCCCGAGGGAACCGACCCCGGCGGCCTGCCACCCCTCAGCATCCTGCCAACCCCGAGGGAACCGACACCGGCAGCCTGCCACACCTCAGCATCCTGCCAACCCCGAGGGAACCAACTCCAAGAAGTCAGCCTACAAGCCAATCTGTCAAAAGAAGATCCTGATCTGTCTAAAACTATTCCCAAAAGTCAGAAGAGACGTCCCGCTTCAATGGCAGCGATTCCCACTCTGTCAAACAAAAATCCCGGGAGTCAAAAGTGAGTTCCCGGGATGTCAGAATGAATTTGCAAACTGTCTGAAAAAAATGCTTGAAATCCTGACTGGTTTAAACCCATCAGAGAAGGATGTTCAGACGACCAGCACTCGTATGCGTATATCGTTTTTTCTTTCATTGCTTTTCCTTCTCTCTGCTTTCGCGCGGCGCGCGCTTCCTTTGGGGCAACTCCAAATCCTGCAGCCTTTGGGGCAACTCCAAATCCTGCAGCATGCGACCAAGCTCATCGTCTTTGGCAATGAGAAGCAGATCCCGTTCCAGCCCTCCCAGGGCATGCAGCACATTCGCATATGCTCCAAGCGAAACGGAGGCGCAGCCTTTTTCGATAGCGGTGACCGTCTGTCTTGATACACCGGCTCTCTCGGCCACCAGTTCCGAGGCCAGGCGACGGCGCAACCTGGCCAGGCGAATTTGCTCGCCCATCAGACTCAGCAGTTTCTGCATCTGCGGCAGCACGGTTACAGCTTTGCGCCCCATGGTATCAACCCCTCATGATTACGCATATAATTATAGACAAAAATCCAATTTTTGCATATATTTTTGATCGTTATCCGCATGATGATGTGGTCTGGTTAGGAGATTGCCGAACCTTCAAAAAGCGTGTCGAGGACGTATCTTAAGACTTCATCATCGTCTTTTGATGTTCAAGGTGAAAAATTATGCATGCGAGTCCAAATATCCTGGGTAATATCAGCCCAAGTTTGTTATCATGACGGAACATAAGTTGAGATCAATTTCGGAATTTGCAGCAATGGCTAACTGTTTCTTTGTGGATTTTGAAAACGTTCACGATTCGGGACTCAGCAATTTAAAAAATCTGAATAAAGACGATCGGATTTTTATTTTTTATACAGAGAATTCCGATAAAATTAGATTTGACAGCATCATCAAGCTGAACAAACTATGCTGCGGTTACGAACTGATAAAGGTTCCCGCCGGCTCCCAGTCGCTGGATATGCATCTCATCTCTTTCGTGGGATATAAGGTCGGCGCCTGTGGAAAGAAGTTTGATTACGTCGTGATCAGCAAGGATACCGATTACGACAATGTCATCAGTTTTTGGAAACAAAAATGCAATGTAAACATGAAAAGACAGGCAATCCTAAATCAGAATTCCCCCAAAACCGCCGCCAATGTTCCCAAAGCCAAGTCCGGCAACCAGTCTCCAGTAGCCGCCAGTGTTCAAAAGGCGAATTCCGGCAGTCAGCCTTCAGCATCAGCCACTGTTCCCAAAGCGAATTCCGCTAACAAGAGTCCAGCAGCCCCAAATGTCACACCACGGAATTCCGATAATCACCCTCCGGCATCGACCACTGTACCAAAAGCCAATACCAGTAACCCGTCTGCAGCAGCAGCCAGCGCTCCGCAAGCCAATTCCGGTGTTCTGCCACCAGCAGAAAGCGAATCGCCAGAGAAAATCCAAACCGCAAACAAGCCTGCTGTGGCGGTACTTCAACACGAGAGCGTCAAAGCAGCAGCTAAAATGACCGAATCATGCCTGGAGCAGGATATTGAAAAAGTTCTCCTTGGAGCCGGCTATTCTCGAGATGCGATGTCTGGCGTCATAGATGCGGTATCATCCGGCATTGCGGAAACCAACCCTCTTAGTTCAGTACATGCCAATCTACAGAAAACCTTAAAAGACTTCACTGCGATTTACAAGCTGATAAAACCGGCGGTAAGCAAATATCTCAAATCCGCAACCCGGTAAAAACAGCCGGAAAACAGGTTTCTTCCGGCAATTCTGCTCTCAACTTAGCAATTCATGAACTGCTGGAAAAGCAAAATTATCCCAAGGAAATTGTTAATCTGGTGGCATCAATCGTTTGTATGTATCGCAACAATAAAAACGCTAAACAGCTGGTATACATGTCTCTTGTAAAAACATACAAGCAAGATAAAGGTCTGGTACTTTACCGACACATAAGGAAACTGCTGTAGGCGCCTCCTAAGCTACCGGCATGTCCTGCTCCATCGCAGATCTTGTTGGAAAGACCTATTGCGTTGGAAAGCGCGCATTGCTCATGCCGTTCTGAAGCCACCTGACATCTATGGGTTTAAGCAGAAACATGAGCCGGATCTTTTACGGGATTCATGCAAGCTCTTGTCAGCCGCGCAATCCAAAGCATCTGGAATTTTCATGTTCGCGCCGCTATGGTACGGGATAACTTCAGTTCGTCCCGGAGAAGAAAGACGTCAAAGTTTCCGGCGGCGGCGGCGGTGATCTTTGCCGTAGATAAGGACGACGGCAACAAGGCAAAGCAATTGAGCCAAAAGATCTTTTGTTCTACAGGATCTGCTTCTCGACGGACAACCATCACAAGGCAACGGTCAACCGGGATCCAGATCAGCGCAAAAGCGCCGGCGCCGACGAGGACATGCAGTCCCTGAACAAGCTGCTGAACTGGTGGTCGGCGGCGCCTTACGACCACTACCACCAGTGGCTCTCTGAAACCCATGATATACTGGCCAAAGCCGGGACGACAAAGGACAAGCTGAAAATCGCCGATCAGGAGGTCGATGCCATCTTTTTCCACAAGCTCTCCGGGCCGCATGGATATCTCGGCAATTGGTATCCGTCCCCCTTCGAGCTTGACGGAGCGCGCTACTCCTCTGTCGAGCAGTATATCATGCGTCAGAAGTGCTTGCGCTTCGGGGGATACTGTCTCCGCCGACACCATCCTTTCCACAAATGATGCGGCTGCTGGATACCCGGGACGCCTGGCTTGTGGAGCGCGCGGGGCGATACCGTCTGGACTTGACGAGGAAGAACGGTTTGACGCCGGCAGATGGCGGGTACAGAACATTCTCGGTTTCGCGCTGATGGAAACCCGCTCCCTCCTGCGATCCGGTCAGCATCGATAGACGTTCAAGCGCAGACGCCGCCGGCATCATGGCCATCAGTTGCCCCTTGGCCACCTGACGTTTAAAATACACCATGTACAGGCGCAAGAAACCCGCGCGGCGCGTCTTTTATGGGAGAATCGCGAATGCTTATCAGCTACACATTCGAAAACCTCTGGAATTTTAAGGACCGGACCTCCGTGGCTCTGGAAAACTTCCGTTCATCCAAATCGAAAAAGAAGCCGCCCAAAATTCCGGCGGTATCCACGATGGCCTTTATTGGAGGCAACGGCGACGGCAAAACCAATGCGCTGAAGGTTCTTCTGTTAATCAGCGACTTTGCGGCCAACAGCTGTTCATACGAGCCGGGAACACCACTGAAATACGAAACCTGCCTGAGAAATCGCGAAGCTTCCCAGGTGGCGGTGGAATTCACCGACGCGGCCGAGAGACGATACTGCTACGAGGCGATATTCAAGAACGGCGGCGTTATGAAAGAAAGAATCGCCAGAGAGGCAAAAGAAGGCGACAGCGACAGTTGCAGTTTCGACGGGATGCGGATCGATGCTGCAAGTGAAAACGAAGGCTCCCGTTGGGAAACGCTGGTGGAAAGGGATGCGAAGAAGATCGTGGAAAACCGGCTGGGGATCGGCGCCGAAGGCATCGAGCTCCACCGCGGCGTTTCCATCGTCAGCGCCCTGAAACAGGCTGGCGTCGCCAGGATAAACGTCGTATACGACTTCTTTGCGGCGGTCCGTTCCGATTTTTCATGTTATGACAAACAACCGCCATACGATACGTCTTCCATCGCAAAGCTCTACTGGCGCAACAGCGTTCTGCAGAATTTCGCGCTCCGGCTCCTGAGCTATTTCTGGACCAGCGTAAAGGACATTCGCATCGATAAATCCGGCGATTCGTACCTGCCCGTATTCATTCACAAAAACGAAATGCCCCGAAAAAAAATCCCGAATTCGGCGCGGATCTGGAATCCAAAGGCATCGTCAGGCTCTGGACCCTGGCGGCTCTCATGTGGCAGACGCTTCAGACCGGAGGAACGCTACTGATTGACGATCTTGAGACGAACCTGGATCCGGCATATCTCCACGAAGTGATCAATCTGTTCCAGAACAGAAACATCAATCGCTATAACGCCCAGCTGCTCTTCAGCACCAATCATCCCATGATCAAAAGCCTTTTGAAAGACGATGAAATCTGCAAGGTGTTCAAGTTTTACCTTGAGGCGCACGTCCACCGACTTAGCGACGTATAGGGCGATACCTTTGCGGATCAGGCTCCAGCCTTGCGGCGACAGCGGAGGGCGCGGTCCGATCCTGATCTGACGGCAAAGGATGAAATGGCAAGTCAGGATGGCAAAACTCGGCAGTGGCGTGATCGGATCCAGTCTCGAATCCGGCGGACAGGACGACGGATCATCGCCATATGGAAAAGCGGAAAAGAACGGAGTAAAGAAAAACGCAGGAAAACGTGTTCAGACTTGCGCGCAGGACAGGGATCCCGATCCGAACGCTGACAAATCGAATGCGGATAGAAGCGCGACCCGGAGTCGCAAGAACACCGCACCGCCGTGCGGATAGAAACGAGACGCAAAGACACCGCCGGGGTTTCCGGCGATGCGGCGCAAGACGGAGGCTCGATGTCTCTCTCTTACGACTTGTCTGCTTCGGCGGCCTTGCTCTGCTGCTCGGCTATGAGATCCTCCAGATGCTCCTTCTGCTTTTCAAGCTCGGCAAGATCGATCTCGGTGGTTTCGCCCTCGCTGTCAGCCAGCTCGGCAGGTGCCTGGGCCGTCTGAGCGGCGCCGTCGGCGCTGAGCTTGGTCTTCAGGGATTCCAGAGAGTTCAGCAGAGTCTGCTTGTTGTCGTTGTACAGCTTGTAGCCGACGGCGCCCGCCAGCACGCCCAGACCCAGTCCCCAGAAAAAATTCTTGTCAAAATTCATAGCGTTAGCTCCTTAAACTAATCTGATTTTTGGTTGCGTCACCCTGATGGTGACTCTTTTCGATATTGGTTTTCTCAAACAGCAGCCTTGAGCTGTTTATCACCACCGCCACCGTGGAGGTGTTGTGAATGGTGGCCGCAAGAAGAGGATTGATCCGGCCCAGGGCGCCCAGCAGCAGCGCGATGGAATTCACCGCAATGGTGATGGCGAAATTCTGCCGCACCAGATTCATGGTTCTGCGGCTGAGACTCAGCACCTCAGGCAGCTTCAGCGGCTCGTCGGAGGTGATGGTGATGTCCGCGGACTCCAATGCGATGTCGGTTGATTTTCCGCCCATGGCCACGCCGATGTCGGCGTAGGCCAGCGCCGGAGCGTCGTTGATGCCGTCTCCCACCATCAGCACCCGGGATCCGATCTGTTTTCTGGCGATGAAATCCGCCTTGTCCTGCGGCAGCATGTCGGACTGACAGCCGTCAAGATCCAGCTGGCGGGTCACCGCCTCGGCGTTCTGCCGCGAGTCTCCGGTGAGCATAAGGATCTCGTCGATACCCTCGCGGCGCAGGCGGTTGATGGCCCGCTTGAGATCCTTGCGGATAGGATCCGATATCAGCACGGCACCCAGAGCCCGGCCGTTTCTTGCGGCGTAGAACACGTTCCAGGAACCCTCCGGGATGATCAGCCGGTCCAGATCCGAAACGCCGTTCTCCTCCATGAAGATGCGGCTGCCCACCAGCACCAGATCCTCGGTTCCGTCCTTTGCCGGGATCCGGGCGCTGATGCCCCGTCCCACCACGGTTTCGGCCACCGCGTTTTCCGGCACGGAGAAATTCTTCTGCCGGGCGTAGCCCAGCACGGATTCGGCCAGCGGATGGGACGAATTGCGCTCGGCGGCGGCGGACAGCCGGACCAGCTCCTCCTCGCCGACCCCCGGCGCGGTCACGATGCCTGTGACCTCGGGATGGCCGCTGGTGATGGTGCCGGTCTTGTCGAAGACCACCGTGTCCACGTCGGAAAGATTCTCGATGAAGTTGCCGCCCTTCACCAGCACGCCGATGCTGGCGGCCTTGCTGATGGCCGAGGAAATGGCGGTGGCGGTGGACAGTTTCAGACCGCAGGAGTAGTCGATGAAGAACATGTTCAGCACCCGCTGCACGTCCCTGGTGGCCACGTACACCAGTCCCGCCGCCACGAAGGAGATGGGCACCAGCATGCTGGCCATGCGATCGGCGAAATTCTGCACCGGCGCCCGACGGTTCTGGGCGTTTTCCACCATGTTGATGATCCGGGCAAGATTGGTCTCGTCTCCCACCTTGCAGGCCTGGATGACGATCTGTCCGCTCTGCACCACCGTGCCGGCGAAAACCCGATCGCCCTGAGCCTTGAACACCGGAACGTACTCGCCGGTGAGGGAGGACTGGTCCACCGACGCGGTGCCTGAAACCACCACGCCGTCGACGCTGATCTTTTCTCCCAGGTACGCCGCCACCTGGTCACCTGCCTTCACCTCGTTGATGGGAACCTTGTTCACCACGCCGTCCACCAGTTTCCAGACGAATTTCTCCTTCATGCCCAGAAGATGGGAAATGTGCCTTCTGGCCTTTTCGGCGGCCGAAAGAGACAGCATTTCGGCAAAATTGGAAAGCACCAGCAGCGAAAGGCTGGACTCTGGCTTGCCTGCAAGGAGCGAGGCCACCACCGCCGTGGAGGTGAGAGTGTCGGCATTGGGGGTATGCTCCCGGATGAGGCCTTCAACGCCGTTTCGGATGATGCCCCTTGCTATGAGGAGCACAAAGGCGCTTCGGACCAGCGACAGACTGGAGAAGACGGAGGGAGCCGCGCGGCGGACCAGTTCCAGAGCCGCAAAGCCTCCCAGGGAAATCAGAGCGTTGATTTTGCAGGAGCGGGCTTCGGATTCCGGATTGGTTTCAAGACTTGCCAGATTCTTTTTGCGGGAGGCGAGACCCGCCTTTCCCAGCATGGTCTTCAGAGCCATTCTGGCGTTCAGGTCCTGATGGTAGATGCTCAGGTTCCCGTCATCCCCCGCCAGGGCGCTCACCACCCCCGGCACGCTACGGGCGCGGATCTCAAGAAGAGTCAGCTCCCGGCGCTCAAGACCGGCTGGTATTCTGAGAGTCGAATGGTAAAGCTCTGACATTTTTACCTCTTATTTTGAAGAAGCTGTAGCCCCACCAGATAAGCTGCGGGCCGCTTGGCATCTGTCCGAATTTGACCATCTTGTAAAAGCCCCGGCAGATGAGAAGGGTTCCAAGAAGCGACGGCAGGTCGAAAAAGCCTCTGGTGCAGGAATGGATACGTCCGCTGATGTTTGACAGATTGTCAAAGAAATGATCTCTGAAGCGGGCGTTGGCTCCTCCTGCGGCGCCGGCGGGAACCGGCGGCGCGGCCTGAGAGACGCCGTTTGAATCGCCGGCGGCCTCGGGCGGCATGCTTTCCCCCAGGCCCATGAACTGCTTCAGCGCATCGGGGAAGTCCGACGATCTTGCGGCCTGATTGGCCACGTAGAAATCACGATTGATCCGCGCGAAGATGCCCTTTATCTCGCCATCCTCAAGACTGTAGGTCAGCAGGATCGTTCCGGTGCGGGGATTGATTTTGACGGTCTTGATGCCTGACAGTTCAAGAAACCTGCTCTCGAGTTTTGAGGCAAACTCCGCCTCCTTCAGCAGTTCTGATGCGTAGCGGGCTCTGCCCGGCAGCTGGTGAACCAGCGTGAAATATGGAACGTCCCGGCTCTGAGCCCCCGCTTGGACAAGTCCGGTCTTTCTGAGAACCAGAGAGATCAGAGGTCGCGCCAGGGCCATGGAGACGGAAAGAAGAATATAGTTCATCGGGACTCCTTGGCGTATTTGGCCCTGAGCTGCCGCTCGAGCCTTGAAAGATAGTCGTTCCGGGCCAGTTCCTCCGGATTGTAGACAATGAGAATGGAGCCGGTGCGGGGATTGACGGTGAACTCCTTGATCTCGCGGCAGCCCCGGAAGATTTCCTCAAGCCTGCGGCAGTTCCGCTCCTGATTGAGCACCAGGGCGCTGTAGCATCGGATGCGCCCTGAGAGGCAGCTGGTCACCTTTACCGAGGACTGGAGAAAAGCCAGCGGGTCGGCAATACCTTTCAGCAAATCTAACAATTTATAATCCTTAAAAAAAATCCGGAAGCCGCGGGTCCTGAGAAGTCGGTCGCGGCCAACTCGTTCTAAGCGGCATGCCGGCACGCCCAGGCGCAGACGGCCGGTCATTATGCGCAGCAGGACGACACGCAGCATTACCAGCCGCCGGCGTTCGTCAACAATCGTATATTACCACAATAACGGGCATCTGATGAAAAAACGGGGGTAAAAAAGGGCTTCGGTAAGGTTGGGCTAACCGCTTTCCGCGCGCGAGGACGGATCGTTATGCCGATATCGGCATAACTTGCGCGCGTCTTGCGTTCGCGACTGCCAGGCTGTCGGCCGCCTACCTGCAGGATCCGGCGGATGACGTTTTGAGATTATCCTTCTCCGTCTGACGCTCCCGTCTGGCAAGCAGATCCCGATCCCTTAGCGCTCTGACCAGAGGGTGGTTTCTGTCGTGGAAAAGTTCCAGCTCCACCACCAGCGCCTTTATCAGGTTTCTGACCTTGTCAAAGCGCTCATGGGCCGAACTCTGACTGCAGTCAAAACCGAGTTTGAGTTCGCCCCTGATATCCCGGTCAAGATCCCCTCTGATGCGATTTCTGGTTCTGGAGGTTCTGAACTCGCGGCTCAGGAAAAACAGCAGCATGGCAAGCCGTCCCGCATCGGCCTGCTCCCTGCAGGCAAGAATTCTGTCCCGAACCGACGCCGACGGATCAGCTCCCGCGGCGGCTTCAAGAGCGCATATCTCCTCTCGCCGCGCCTGCTCCATGTCCACAAAACACTGATAGAGCAGATCGTTTCCGGTTTCATACCGGTGGACGGCAAGCGTTTTGATGAATCGGTTCACCTGTCCCAGAGTCGGAGTTCTTGCCTGGGAATCGATGAATCCGATGGCAAAACGCATTTCGTAATCCTCCGACATGCGCTTCTGGAATTCCAGACCCGAAAAACCCAGAACGGAACGGAGCATCATGCTGCCCAGGAGACTGCCCAGCGGGATGGAGGGCGTTCTGCGGGAGCCGGCCTGGTACATCGGTGCAAGGATCTCGACCCTCGTCCGGTTGACAATTTCCCGACGGAAGGCGGTGCACCAGGCTTTTTCATCCACCAGGCGCTCATAATCGCCTCCAAGATTGTCCACCAGGAAAATGTCATGAGTTTGAATTAGAGTGCTGTTTGGATGCATGGTTGTCCCCAGCTTTTGAAATCAGATCTTTTGCATCGCCGCAGACATTGCCGGCGCAGTCCGCGGCGGGAGTCGCAGTATCGTGCGTTATGCCGGCAGCGCGCCTGCGGATTGACCGGTTGCGCCATTATCGGACATTTCCGCGTCGGACGCCAGTCTCAGGGGCATTGGCTGGTCCAGGGGGCTAATCGGCGGACGCTGCCTGGGTCGCATTCTCCCTGCGCTGTCTTAAGACGCTGCGCTGGCCGCAGTAAACCGATGCGTAAGATCCACGTGTAAAACGAACATTCATGAAGCCGGCGGCATGCGGCTGATAACTCTGCCCGTAAAAGACAGCCCCATAGACCTTTGCAATCGCAAGGCCCTGATGACGCAGCCTCTCTTCAAGTCCGCTGTCGGCAAGCTGCTTGAACAGCTGTCGCAGATCCTCGGCGAGAAACGGAGTTTTTTCAACGTCGTACAGGTGATCTTCATAGACCCACTCGCAATAGGAGTCTCTTTTCTTTGGCAGATTGAAAGCGTCGAAACTGCCGAAAACTATTATTCTCGCCTCCATGCTGGCAGGATTTGTCAAGGTCGCCGCAGCGGCGTTTCCGCCTGGCAGCGGGCTCAGGGCGATGTCGGTCTCCATGTCCATGCTCTCGCAACCCCGGGTCAGAACAGTCATCAGAAAGTCGGATATGCGATCGGCGTATTTGGAATCCGGCAGATGGATGAAATACGACAGCAGCAGCCGCATCATCCTTTCGGCCTCCTCCTGATCTCCGGCAAGGAGAGCGGACACGAAGCACCGGGTCATGTCCATCCAGGCAGGGTTGTTCGGACTGAGAAAGTCCTGGACTTTATCCTGGATGAAAGCTTCGGCCACCGGGTTCGGCACTTTCACATCAACCCAGACCTCTTCTCTCCTGTTCTTGTAGTGCGAAATGCCAAGAGTTCCCGTGCGCACCATAATGGCGGCAAAATCGTCAAAGGACAGCAGAGCGTCGGGAGTCGGATACATCCGGTTGCTGAAGAGCTGAATCCTCTCCACCGCTTCCTCGCCGCCCGAGAGCAGATTTTCAAGTTTCCTGAATTCCCCGGTTCCGGCATGCAGATTCCACAGATCCGGCATCTCCATGCGTTCGAAAGCGAAATCAAAGTCGTACAAATCCTTTTTCAGGCGGTTTTCTGCGGCGCTGGCGTGCTCCATAAAGCGTAGCGCAAGACCGGTGCAGTTGACTTCGTTCAGGACAAAGAAATACCCCCTGGAAAGCAGGTCGCATGTTTTGTGCTGATCCATGGTCAGCGGGCTGTTCTGAGCCAGAGTCTTGAATTCGTTTCTGGTCATGCACAAAGCCCGCATCGGCTTGCGATTGACGAGGTCAACCGTCCTGAGATGATGAAACTCTCTGTAACGCTCCATGCCTTCAGCCGGACGGCAGGAGGTGAAAAAAAACTTTGATACGACGCCTTTGGCGGTTAAGGGCAAGGACAGCATGGAATAAAGCAGATCCCTGATTCTGTCGCCGAATCCGAGCAAAGCGGCGCTGGCGACGGGGACGTCCACATCGTCCACCAGAAGAAGAACCGATCTGCCATAGACTCTGCGCAGCATGTTGCACAGAAGCGCCACGGAGGCGCCGAGCGCACCCTCCACTCTCTTCCGAAAATCCCCATCGGCCCCGTCTAGTTCCTCCTCCCGATCAAGCCTGCCAAGGAAAGCGAAGGCTTCGGTGTCAACCTCCGAAAATTTCTCCCTGGCGGGCAGATCGGCAAAACGCCGGAATTCTCTGCTTATTTCCCTGGCAAGAGCGATAAAAATTCCGGAATAGGTGGAACATCCGGCCTTGCCGAGATTCAGCCGGACCACCGGATATCTGCCCATGTGGCGGCCAGTGAAATCCTTGTTCCGGATAATTTCAAGATCCTCCATGCTCTCCATGGGAGAATGCGGCCGGTCGGGATCGCTGTAATCAATTTCGGCAAAGCGCTGAATCATGCTGAGAAAAAGAGTCTTGCCGAACATGTGCGGCGCAAGCAGCTGCGCGCCGCATTCAAACTCGGGATCTTCAAAAAGCGGCTGCAGAAAGGCGGTTTTGTCCACGTAGGTGTAGCCGCCCTGACAGAAGGCGCTGAAATCGTCGCCGCCGACGCGGATCGCAGCATTGAGAAGCTTGGGGTCCTGCTGCTTGAGCTTCATTCTGCTGATCATTTTTCCAATTAAAGGTTCCATAATTCTCCAGTTGTATCCGGGACGCGTAAATCAGTCCCGCGTATGGGAACAGCATGCCGGCGCGGTCAGGCGGGCGAACTGTGGCCTGCGGCAAAAGCCGCGCGACATCTCATGGGTTCATTATCCCAGGATTTGTTACAGCAGCATTATCGGCCTCTGCCAGGCTTCTTAGCCGGTTCAGCAGCGCAAAGCACTTGGTTGCCGTTTGCTTTCCTGCGGAGGAAAGCCTCAGAAGATCGCTCATTGAGCGGGCATCCCCCGATGCGATGAGACAACTTACATAGTTCCTCTGCTTGAAGCCGAATTTAAGTCTGGGAAGATCTTCCAGCAGAGAGTTTATCAGATTTGGTCTCTCAAGCATGAGGCTTCTTAGCTCGCTGAACATCGTATCCTCTGCATCCTGGGCGTAATGCCAGATCTCCACGGGAATATCGCATGGCGCAAGTGTCCTCTCCATCAGGGGTATCACCTGCCCCTCGTCCAGTCCCCCATTGTCGCAGCCCAGCAGAGGAAAGGCGACGGAGACGATGCCTTTTTGCCGGAAGGCCAGCGCGAACTTTTCAAGACCGGATGCGATGTACTCGATGCGACTGGACTCGCTCCAGCTTTCCTTGGTGGGAAACTGAAGCACCCAGGGGTCGGGAGATCCCTGAGGAGTTTTGTAAAGCATAAGTCGTCCGGGTCTGAGCTGTCCCTTCGGATCAGAGGTCCTTGATGCCCTGCGGTAGGCTTCCAGCATCCTTGGATGGGTATGCCTGCTGTAGCGGCAGGCGAACAGCAGCGCAAGGCCTTTGCCCATGCAACCCTGACAGTTTACAGGATTGACCAGTGTCTGGCAGCAGGAATTGAAGATATGTCCATACCGGTGGACGATGTCGGCCATACGCTCTTATCCTTCAAGGTAAGGAACAGAGGAAAAGAGAAAAACGGATCGCAGGCGGAAAGCGCAAGGCAGATCTGAACTTCAGTCAGAACACCGTCCTGCAATGCAAGCTTGAGGAATATCGATGCCGGCGTTTGAGGGCAGGCGGAAGATCAGTTGCATGCCACAGGTACGGCAGAATCCTATTCGAGGAGACATTGCAGCATCCGCCCGCCGCGCAGCCTTCTGCTTCTCCCTTCTCCTTGATCCGAGCACTGGCCGAGGTTTCTGTCGCCTGACTGTTGCGCGTCCTTCGTCCGTAGTTCAGGCGGATTCGACCGCCTGTTCCCTTTCTGATTTCTGCTCACTCGATCCAGTAGACTCTTCCGTCGCAACGCTGGGCCGGCTTTGGCACATCGCCCTGAATGTAGCCTACGGCGCAGTGGCCAATGCCCTCGTACTCCCCGCTGACCCCGATGTCCGCCAGCAGCTTGCGGTAGAATTCCGATTCGAATTCCTGTTTCGCCCGGTGGATCCAGATGGCGCCAAGGCCAAGGGCGTGAGCCGCAAGCAGCATGTTGCCCATGGTCAGGGATCCGTCGTACACCCGGTTCGGACAGCCTGTATCGGCAAGAACGATGAGTATCACCGGTGCGCCGTAGAAGGGATCGAAATCCTCCTTCCAGCCGCCGATACGGCAGTTGTCCGCCGCAATACGGTCACGCAGCTCTTTGGCGGTTACCGCCACCACGATGGAAGACTGCCGGTTCATGCCGCTGGGGGCGTAGAGACCGGCTTCGATGATGCTGGTGATGTCCTGGCGGGAAGGCATGTCAGGCTTGAAGCTGCGGATGCTTCTGCGTTCAATCATTGCTCTGATAACTGGGTTCATAACTTTTTCCTCCTGAAATTACCCGCTTTCATTCTATCAGCGAAGGTCAATCGTCGCCTAAAGCATTCTTCCGCAATTGCAGACCATGACACAGGATTTTTCCCGGCGCGAATCATCCTTCTCCTGACAGCGCATCCGCAGGCGCCCCTGACTCACGATTTAGGCCCTGCAACGCAAACTTTTCAGGCATTATGAGCCATGTATGGTTTATGATCACCACGTGATTGGCCGTTTGCCGCTACGCGCCCCGACCACCGGATCGGAGACCGGCAGCATGACACGACCATTGCTATTGTGAAAACAGGATAATCGCATGAAATCAGAAATTCTCAAAAACCTCGCCGCCCGCGCCTCGGCCATGCTGCTGCTTCTTGCGCTGACCGCCGCGCCCGCCTGCGCCAAAGAAAAAGTTCAGTGGCTGGTGTACCTTTATCTTGTGGGCTCCGATCTGGAAAGCGCCAGCACCCGCAATTTCGATCCGGACTCCGGCGGCATGGCCTCTGCGGATTTTGCCGAGGTCATAGAAGGGCTTGAAGGCATCAATCCCGGAAACGTCAGGGTGCTGGTGCAGACCGGAGGAGCCAAAAAATGGATGAACGAGGTGGTCTCGAACAAACATATCGAGATCTACGAGGTCGGCGGCGATGACGTGACCCCGCTGAAGCAGTATCCGAACCAGAGCATGGGGCGCGAGGATACCCTTGCCCGATTCCTGAAGTTCGGAGAGGAACGCTACGATGCCGCACACCGCATGATCATCTTCTGGGATCACGGTTCCGGACCTACCGGCGGCGTGGGCTACGACGAGAACTTCAACGATGATTCTCTGAGCCTTGCCGAAATCGCCAGCGGCTTTGCAAAGGTGTTTCAGAAAACGGAAAAGCCGTTTGAAATCGTGGGCTTCGACGCCTGTCTCATGGGCTCGCTGCCCACCGCCTACCACATGAGCAGATGGGGACATGTGCTCATCGCCTCCGAACAGCTGGAGCCAGGTCTGGGCTGGCATTACACCCCTTGGCTCAAGGCTCTGGGCAAAAATCCGCGAATGAGCCTCAGAGATCTCAGCGCCAGGATCATCAGCTCCTACGCCAGGGCCTGCGACGACGAAGACGAGGGAGACGCCATAACGCTTTCGGCCATCTCTCTTGATGCCTTTCCTGAACTGATGGAGGCGCTGCTGAGCTTCTCGGTGGATGTGCTGGATCGGGTGCTGGACAACAACAGCCTTTTCAATCAGCTGGACCGCATAGCCGCCAGGACCGAGTACTACGGCAACCGCGACAAATCCAGAGGGGAATTCTCCGACGTGCTGGATCTGGGGCTGCTGGTGGAGCAGCTGGGCAGCTGGTCTCCAAAAGAGGCGGCGGAGGTTAAAGCGGCTCTGAAAAAGACGGTGATCCACAATCACACCGGAAAGGTGCTGCACGGCCGTGGCATCTCAATGTACTACCCCATCGGCAAGCAGGTTGGAAATTACAGGGAGGCCATGAAGAACGATGTGATGACGGCCTTTGACATTCTCTACGGCATTCAGCTCAACGTCATCAACGACAAAAACTACGAGCAGTACTACCGCAAGCTGGTGAAAACCGCTGAAACCACGTCCGAGCATCTTGAGAGCTGTTCCAGATACTCAGGCTACATCGACAGCTATTCCGTAGCCGGCTCCGGAAGCGCCTCCGGTCAGGAGCCGAAGCCCGACCAGAGTCCGACGGTTGCCGTTACGGCTCCCGCCGCAGGAGTCTTTTCTCAGATGTACGCCAATGTTTCCCAGATGCAGGCCTCCCAGAAGACCGACTTCGGCAGGCTGGAGGATCTGCCCATCTCCTTCGACAAGGACAACAACTCCTTCGTGAAGGTGCCCAAGGAACTGCTGGATTCCATCAGTACCGTGGAGCTTGAAATGCTGCTTTACGTGATGCCAAACGACGAGCTGAAAAAAGGCATGATCATCAATCTGGGATCAGACGTCCAGCTTCAGTCCGACTGGGAAAAGGGCGTCTTCACCGACAGTTTCTCCGGCGCATGGCCCGCCATGGACGGCCACCTGCTGGCGGTGACCGTAACCAACATCTCAGACGACTTCATCACCTACGACTCGGCCATCAAGGTCAACGGCGAACCCCACAACATGGTGCTGGCCTACAACAACGAAACCCGGAAATACTCCATACTCGGCGTGCAGCGGATCAACGAGAACGGAGTGCCCGACCGGATAAGCATACGCCTGAAGAACGGCGACAGGATCGCCGCCGTGTTTGATGGCGACTCAATCCTCGACGACAGCGAAAAGGAGGACAACTCCTTCACCTTCGAGGATGACGAGTTCGTCTATACCTCAAAATCGAAGATTGAGGATATGGAACTGGGCGAGTCCAACGTGGCCTTTGTGTTCACCTTCAGAGACGCCATGGGCAACGAGGCATCCTCACAGGTTGTTGCAGTCGAGATCGACGAAAAGAACAATCTGACCATCCAGACTTTCGATGATGTGGTGAAGGAGTACATGGAAGGTCAGAGCGGCGGCGCCTCGGATGATGAAAGCGACGATTCTGACAGCAACGAGGAGGAAGACGACGACGATGAAAACGATGACGAAAAGCCTGTCACCAGCTTTTCCAGTATCGCATCCTGAGAAACGACATGCACCAGGAATGTCCGCATGAGGAGCACTGGAAACTTAACGCGGTTTTCGACGCGCTCTTCATTCCGACATCCGGAGGAAAAGTCGGACTTCTTCCGCCCTGCCGGGTTTGCGTCCGGCCGCGAGTGCTTCCATCGACTGCGATACGGCCTGACGGATGCGAAATTAAAACGGCTCGCATGTTTCACAGGTCCAAGTTAAATGAAGGATCCCGCGGATGCGGGATTTTTTTTGTTTAATGTCAGAGCAAATGCGCCCTTTGACCGCGAGGACGCATGCCGTTTCCAAAAAGCATTCCGCGCCGCGCCGGCAAACTCGAACGACTTAACACGTTGCGCGGCAAGGGATTGCTTCTCATTTCAAAATTGGAAAATCAGTATGCATATCGCCGGGTCACAGGAGATGAACGGAACGCGGACCGTCTGATGCCTGTAGGCGCCATTCTACAGCAAATCGACAAACTTAAGCGGCATAAACCATTGCGCGGCAGCCGATTGCCTAACATTTCAGAATTAGAAAATTAGTATGGATACGCGTTCACAATTGCGCCAGTGACTGACGGCAGAGACAAATGTCACCGGCAGCAAGGGATACTGTAAATCCGCTCGATATTTGATTCTTTAGCTCGTCACATTGTTCAAATCAACTGATCCCCCAGGATCAAACCTTGCGCAGAAATGCAGTTCCTTTCCTGTCAAATTAGAAGATCTTCAAACTTTTTCGGTTAAATTTTGT
>JAFURY010000041.1 GCA_017480795.1 Succinivibrionaceae bacterium | reverse complement strand
TCGCCTGACAGATATAGCGCGTCAGTACCACCTGTTCCCATTCCGAACACAGAAGTGAAATGTCGTTGCGCCGATGGTCGTGTGGCTTTCGCCATGTCAGAGTAGGTAATTGTCAGGCACCCCTTCAGGGAGAGGATCATCCGATCTTCTCCCTTTTCCTTTTTTAGCGCGGTGCTTTGCGATAGCTTTTAACGCTTTGATGCAGATCTGCATCAGTCTCTTTGTGAATCCGCGCATCAGCAGAAGCGCTCGATCGTCAAAGTTTCATTTTCTTCGCCACTGAAATCATCTGTCAGGATCTTTGCTTTCTCTACTGTATCTTCAGCTACCACAGCTAAGTAGTATGCTTCGTATTTCCCCACAAAGGCGTTATTCATCTCTGTCTTCTGGTATTGAATTATCCTTTCGTTAGGCTTTATTGTCAGATCTTGGAAGGCCTGAAGTCCTGTTCCGATGTATTTCCCTACAGCCTCTCTCAACACCCATAATCGGAAGAACTCGTCTTTGGGATTGTTCTGCAGGTATGCAACTTCATCTGCTGAAAAGAACCTGCTGGCAACTTGTGCCAAATTCCTGTCTTTACTTTGCTCTATGTCTACGCCTATTTCCTGGTTGCTTACTCCTAGCAGAAGTTTTCTGCCGCTGTGTGACCAGTTGAATTTCATGGGAAAATTCTCAAAATATGGCTTCCCGTGCTTGTTTTTACTCATTACTGGCAGAGTAATATTCTGATAGCCTGTTGCTTTCCTTAGGGCGTAGGTAAGCACGGAAAGCGCTGTAAGGTGTGCGTTTAGATATGTTTGATTGGATATTCTTGAGGTTTCTCTGGAAATGGTGTCAGGATCAAGAAGCGGCCAGAAATAAGAATTCTGACCGCGTTCTGGTATGTTGGCAATGAACAGTTCAGTCATTGCCTTATTTATTTGCAGGCAAGGACTACAGCGCTGAATGGCTGAATTTCAGTCTTTGTATTGCAACAGTTTGATGTAGCAACGATGTCGTAATCATTTTCAGGGAACGTCTTCACTCCGTTGCTGAAGTTCAGTCTGACTATGCTTCTGCCGTTTGAGATGGTTATTGTTGATTCATCGTTGTCCACCTGATAGAGACCATTTTCTCCCGCACAGCCGATCATATGCTGTTTTTTGAGTTCAATCAGTTTACGGTAGAGTTTCAGTATGTTCTGATTTTCCTCATTATCAAGCTTCTCCCAATCCAAACGGCTGTCGTTGAAGGTTTCAACGTCATGTGAATCTCTTGGCTCAATTTTTGAGAATTGCCATTCCTTTTTTCTTCCCTCGCGCACCGCTTCGATGAGCCAGGGATCGGAGAAGGATTCGAAGAACAGGAACGGATTGTCCTCTCCATATTCTTCACCCATGAATAACATTGGAACATTCTTGCTGGCAAATAGCGCAACAGTAGCAAGTAGTGCCTTGTCTTTGCCGGCGGTCTTGATAAATCTGTCGCCGAGGATTCGGTTTCCGATCATGTCGTGGTCCTGGATGTATACCACGCACTGCTGCGGTTCTACGCCTTCAGGTTTTGTTCCTGAATAGTCCTCTATGGCATAGTTGAAGCGGGTTCCATCCAGCACGTATGCCTGTTTGAAAGCGGTTACGATGTCTTTGAAAGGGGTTGGATAAAAACTCTTGAGAAGTCTGTCCTCGGTGTCAGGAGCCAGGGTTGCCCTTATCGCAAGTCCGAAGTCATCTACCCATTGACTGTCACAGTCATCGCCATTTTCGCAGCTGCTTGTTACCAGACGGTCGTTTCTGAGGTGTTCTGCAATCATTAGAATGCTGCGATCTTCTTCCTTGCCGATCTGATGGGCCAAGTCGCAGATTTCTCTCTGAATTCTGGATTTTGAGCAATCCTGAACCATGGCCCAGGCATCAAGTCTGAAACCGTCAAATCCGATGTTTCTGAGCCACCATTCAATGTTACCCAGGTAGAAGTCCCTTACGCCAGAGCAATCTGACGCATCGAAGTTGATGGCAGAGCCCCATGGAGTATCCGCATCCTTGGTGTATGGCGCATAGAAGCCGGCATAGTTGCCCTCAGGACCAAAATGGTTGTACACCACATCATTGATGACTGCTATGCCCAGATTGTGCGCGGTATCCAGAAAACTTTTAAGATCTTTGTAGTTACCGTAACTGCTTTCAAGAGTGTACAGAAATACGCCGTCATAACCCCAGTCGTAGTTTCCTGGAAACTCGGCTATTGGCATAAGCTCAACAACGTTAATGCCGAGATCGGAGAGGTATTTGAGTTTATTTTCAGCTGCTTTCAGGGTTCCTTCTTTGGTGAAGGTGCCGATGTGGAGTTCATAAATAATCGCATCCTCCATCTTCACGCCGTGCCAGTTGGAAAGGTCGCATTTTTCCGGATTTACGATCATGGATCCGCCATGCACACCAAACGGCTGATATTTTGAGGCAGGATCAGGATATGATCTTTCTCCGTCAAGAATGATCCAGTAAAGAGAACCTTCGTGCAGTTTGTTGCATGATCCTGTCCAGTAGCCGTCATCATTCAGGGTGAGACTGAATTTCGTTTTGCCGTTGTTCAATTCAACTTCAACAGTCTTTTTGCGAGGCGCATAAATTCTAAAACAGGACTTGTCACCCTCGTAGTAATGACCAAGTTTAACCATATAACCAATCCTTCGTTTTTGTTTCAGGAAAGCTGATCAGGCGTAAGACCGCGAGCAACTTTCGAATTCGTGTCTAGACCTATCCTCGAATTATATTTGATCTGACGAAAATAAACATTAAGACACGTCAAATTCTTAAAAAGTTCGGATAAATCAAGAATTGGATGTTGTGTAAAACTGTTGAACGATAAGTTTTCGTGGCAGGCGTTGATTGTTTCGGGGCGGGACTATTGACATAAAAAAAGGAAGGCTGAGCCTTCCTGGAAATCTAATGCATAAAAACAAACTATTATTACTTTCTGTAATGTACAACCATGTTGTCAAGACGGCTGTTAGCATTGTCAGCAGAAGCCTGTGCAGCCTGAACGTCAGACTTGAGAGCGTCAACCTGAGCAGCAAGATTGTCAACCTTGTTGGAAAGAGCCTGAACGTCAGCTTCTAACTTAGAAGTATTCTGACAACCTGCGAGCATTGCAGAGCCTAAAACCAAAGCTGAAACAGCAACTGAAAATTTGTTCATTTTAATCTCCGAGAAATATAAACAGAGGAACAGACTGAACCTGCTCCTTACTTTGCATTTTACCATTTTTAGAAAATAATACAAAATATTTCTAAATATTTTGTTTGCATCGCAAAATTAGTTCAAAGATCCCGTTGACATCATTAAATAATGTCTGATGGTTTTCATTGATTGCTGATGTTTTTTGAATGGATTCTGCTTATTATCTTCCCACCGCGGCTTTCGCGTCTTCAATGCCGCCAAGATTGGTTACATTTTTGTATCCCTTTACCGTTAAAGCTGCTTTGGCAGTTTCCGCTCTTTTGCCAGAACGGCAGTAAAGGAATATTTCATCGTCGATCTTTAGTCCTTCGCTTTCTGCTCCCTGAAGAATCTGCTGGTACTCGATATTGATCGCTCCGTTAATGTGGCCTTCAGCAAATTCGGTCGGAGTTCTGACATCTATCAGGTGGGTTTCGGCAATGGCTGGTGCAGCGGTAAAGACCAGAGTTAGCGCCGAAAGCATTGATGCCGATTTACTCATTTTGTTCCCCTTCTTCATCTGTTTGCGGATTGATGTTGTCTCTGAGGTATCTGAACAGTTCCCTGCTTGCGGCAGGAGGTTTTCCTTCAGTCTTTTCGGTTTTTGCCTTTTTGATCAGGGTTCTCAGTTTGTTCCGGTCAAGATCTGTATTTTCAGATGTCAGCTGATTAAGAACGTTGGTTGATTCGTCTCCTAAAAGACTGTCCCTCAGTTTTTCAAGGCGGTGAAAGTACACGTATCCTACCACCTTTTTGTTCTGTATGGACTCTACCTCATTCCTCAGTTCTGCCGTGAAATTTTCTTCCTGGTTGCGGAGCAGGCGTTCCACATACAGCATTTGTCGTCTGTACGGTTCGTGCTGGGTGTTGTTGATGAGTTTTCTTGCGGTGATCAGTTCCTTTTTTAGGGAATCTCTCCCGGCAAAATCTATGCGGGAGAATTCGGTTTCCGAAAGTTTTGTTATCTGAACACCCAGGGCATGCAGTTCTTTTGATTCTCTTTTGAGCTGACTTTTGCTGATCCAGTCGTCATATTCGTTGATATGCTCGGTATCGTACATTAGTTAGACTCCTTTTTGACAAGAGAGGATTCGATGTCACTGTTTATAACGGAAATGACGGAAAGCAGCCACCAGAAACCGGCAAAAACGATCAGGGCTGCAATAGAGCAGGTATAGACGTTCACAGGGAAAAACCACACATGACCGTCAGATGAAATGTTGATTTTTCCGAAGTATTCCACCGACGGGTTCAGTTTTTCGCTGCTGAAGCTGATCTGGCTGGAGGATGCTGATTCTGATGCGGTGTTTTCAAATCGGAAGGAAGAGGCATCGTTCAGTTTTGCGCTTTCTTCGCCGGATGCCACTGTCAGATCCCCAATGACGGTTTTATCGGCATTCTGCGCGAATTCGAATTTGATCTTGTGGATTGCCGGCACCTTCAGGATTGTGCAGAGAATCTGTTCCTGCTGCTCTGTTCTGTTCAGATGGCATTCCTGCATTCTGGTTTTGCTGAAGTCCTCGTGCATGGAGGTGGTGTAATAGATTTTTACGTTCTGTTCCTGTGGAATTTTGGCGTTCATTGATATCTCCACAGGATCGTAGTCAACTATGGCGGTTCTCAGCGCGTAGCAGATTCCGCATATTATGGCTACAACAGCAATACATCCGATTAGGCGGAGGATATATGATTTGATTTTGGCTAAAGATATCATAACGTTCCGGTTTTATGTTGTGCAAGATACTGATTGATCTGCTGCTTAAACATTCATCAGGCCTGTGGCGCGATTGCAACATGACCACCGAACCTGAAGGCTTGCGGATTGGCCTGACCTAATGCTGTTGCCGAATTTTGCAACAGCCTGAAGATCGTATCAATTTTAGCACATAAAAAAACAGCCTGAAGATTTGCAGGCTGTTTTTGGAGCTGATTTGGCATCGTCGTCGGACCAAGCCAGCAGGATTCCTTGTTCAGATCCGTCTTTCTACTTGTATTCGTCTGCCAGCTTCGCAAATGCTGCCATAGAACGCTCTATCATGGCGGTGCTTACACAATATGCAATTCTTACATAGCCCGGACATCCGAAGTCGTCAGCAGGCACAAGCAGCAGATCGTACTTTTTCGCCTTTTCGCAGAATGCGGCGGTATCAGACTCCTTGGTTTTCATGAACAGATAGAAAGCGCCGTCAGGGTAGACGCAGCTGAAACCCAGAGAGGTAAGTCCCTTGTACAGGAGATCGCGGTTTTTGGCATAGATCGAGAGATCGGAAGTAAGGCCGGCGGTTTGCGCTATAAGTTTCTGGAACAGACTTGGCGCGCAGATGAATCCCAGTGATCTCCCCGAGCCGCATATGGCTGCGTAAACCTTCTGCCAGTCCTTCATCTGGTTTGGTACCAGAACATAGCCTATACGCTCTCCCGGCAGAGACAGCGATTTGCTGTATGAATAGCAGATGATGGAGTTGTTGTAGTATTTGGTGACGAATGGAGGAACCTTTCCGTAATTGATTTCTCGGTACGGCTCGTCGGAAATCAGATAGATCTCCCGGTGGTATTCCTTTTCCTTCGCTTCAAGTATCGCCGCAAGTCCTTTGATGGTTTCTTCGGAGTAGATGACGCCGCTTGGATTGTTTGGCGAGTTGATGATAACAGCCGCTGTTTTTGGGGTGATGCTCTCTTCAAACTGTTTCAGGTCAATCTGAAAATCAGGCTCCTTTGGAGGAACAACTACCAGCTTGCCGCCCTGAGATTCAACGAATACGCGGTACTCGGTAAAAAACGGCGCAAAGGTTATGAATTCGTCGGCAGCATCGGTTATTACCGCTCTTATGGATATGGTAAGGGATGCGGCAGCTCCGCAGGTCATGTAAAAGTTGTCTGCGGTGAACTGCGTTTCGTATCTTGCGTTTAGATCGTCCGCAATGGCTTTTCTTACCGATGGATCGCCCTGGGCAGAGGTATAGCCGTGAATTGCGGTAGGTTCCTGCTCGGACAGAATTTTAATCAGCGTATCCTGAATTATCTTGGGAGACGGAACGCTGGGATTTCCGATACTGAAATCATACACGTTGTCATCGCCAATTTCCGCTTTGCGTTTTTTGCCGAATTCAAACAGTTCTCTTATGACAGAGCGATTTGAACCCAGTTTGTACATCTTCTCTGAAATCATGTAAAACTCCTTTGCAAGTTATCTGTTTTTACTGCCTGCGCAAAAAAAAAGACTCCGGCATAACCGGAGTCCATTCAATATCGCGAATCGTTCTATTCCGGCTTCGTTACTTGCTTCCGCCGACAGCGATTCTCTTCATGTCGGTCATGTAGCCGCGGAGCTTCTTGCCTACCACCTCAATAGGATGGTTTCTGATGGCTTCATTGACCTCTACCAGAGTCTCGTTGTCCACTGGGGCGTTAGGTTCCTTGAGACCGCCGCCGATATCCTCGATGGTGATCTTTTTCATGAAGTCCTTCAGCAGAGGAACGCACTTGTTGGCGAACAGATAGTTGCCGTACTCGGCGGTGTCTGAAATAACCACGTTCATTTCGTAAAGACGCTTGCGGGCGATGGTGTTTTCAATCAGAGGCAGCTCGTGAAGTGATTCGTAGTAAGCCGACTCTGGCTTGATGCCTGATGATGTCATGGTTTCAAATGCAAGCTCAACGCCGGCAGCTGCCATAGCCACCATCAGAATGCCCTTGTCGAAATACTCCTGCTCGGTTATGGTTGCGTCGGTGCACTTGGCCTTTTCAAAAGGAGTTTCGCCTGTAGCCTGTCTCCAGCCGAGAAGATCTGGATCGCCCTTGTCCCAGTCGGCCATCATGGTGGAAGAGAACTTGCCGCTCATGATGTTGTCCATATGCTCCTGGTAGAGAGGACGCATGATCTGCTTCAGTTCCTCAGCCAGTTGGAAAGCTCTGATCTTGGCTGGGTTGGAAAGTCGGTCGAGCATGTTGGTAACGCCGCCGAACTTTAGCGCCTCGCCCTGTGTTTCCCATCCGAACTGAAGGAGCTTGCAGGCGTATGACGGATCGATGCCAAGCTCTACCATCTTGTCAAAGCACAGCAACGAAGCGGTCTGGAGCATGCCGCAGAGAATGGTCTGCTCGCCCATGAGGTCGGATTTGACTTCGGCAACGAAGGAAGATTCAAGAACGCCAGCCTTGTGACCGCCGGTGGCTGCGCACCATGCCTTGGCGATGGCCATGCCCTCGCCCTTAGGATCGTTGGCAGGATGAACGGCGATCAGGGTTGGAACGCCGAAACCGCGCTGGTATTCGTGGCGAACCTCAGTGCCTGGGCACTTAGGAGCGGACATTACAACGGTGATGTCAGGACGGATCTGCTGACCTACTTCCACGATGTTGAAGCCGTGGGAATAGCCAAGAGCCGCGCCCTGCTTCATCAGAGGCATTACGGCCTCGACAACCTTGGAGTGCTGCTTGTCAGGAGTCAGATTGATTACCAGATCGGCTGTAGGAATGAGCTCCTCGTAGGTGCCTACCTTGAAACCGTTTTCGGTAGCCTGAACGAAGGATTTTCTCTTCTGCTCAATTGCTTCCTTTCTCAGTGCGTATGACACGTCAAGACCGGAATCGCGCATATTAAGACCCTGATTGAGACCCTGCGCGCCGCAGCCTACGATAACAACTTTCTTTCCCTTGAGGAAATTGCATCCGTCGCTGAATTCGTCGCGTGACATGAAGCGACAGCGACCAAGCTGATCGAGCTGGTTGTGGAGGCTTAATGTATTGAAATAATTAGCCATGAAAAACTCCTAAAATAACTTAAATTTGACCCAGTGAAAAACTGGATTTCGAAGTGTTTCGAATGGTGAAAAGTTTAGCCGATCTGACTTGAACCGTAAAGATCTAACGGGAGAATTTGAAACATTGTTTGTCTTGCTCGGGCCTTGCGAAAGGCATGCGTTGGCGCATTTTTCGAGGGGTCCGTGGCTGAAATCCGCAGGTGTTCCGATGGTCGGGTTTTCATGCGGGGCACGCGGTTCCGAATCCTGGTCGCGGTCAGCTGCAGTTGAATGTCAGTCGTGGAATCCTGTTTCAGAAACCGGTTTTCCAGCGTCGGCCGGCACCGGCTGGCGGGATTTTGCGGCCGGATTGTCTTTGAATTTGCCCGTCATACAAACCTTACTTCAAAAATGCTAAAATGACTGCGTTTATGCTGTTTTTTCTTTCTGAAAACTGGAAGTGTTATGCAAAATATCAATCCAACTACCACCAATGCCTGGAAGGCTCTTCAGGACCATTTCAACAAGAACAAGAATCGCACCATCAAGGATCTTTTTGCTTCCGATCCTCAGCGCTTCGGCAAGTTCTCCATATCGTTTCCTAAGGAGGACATTCTCGTCGATTATTCAAAGAACATCGTTGACGAGGAGACCATGAAGCTTCTTTTCGATCTGGCCCGGGAGACCAAGCTCAGCGAAGCCATCGATTCGATGTTTACCGGCGAGAAAATCAACCGCACCGAGGGACGCGCCGTGCTGCACACCGCGCTGCGCAACAGATCCAAGACCGAGATCTTCGTCGACGGCGAAAATGTAATGCCGAAGGTCAATGCCGTGCTGGCAAAAATGAAGGATTTCTGCGCCAAGGTTATTGGCGGACAGTGGAAGGGTTATACCGGCAAGCCGATTGAAACCGTGGTCAATATCGGAATCGGCGGCTCGGATCTGGGACCGGTGATGATGAGCGAGGCTCTTCGTCCATACAAACAGCGTCTGACTTCCTATTTCGTCTCAAACGTTGACGGCACCCACATTGCCGAAACTCTGAAGAAGTGCGACCCTGAGACAACAATTTTCCTGATCGCTTCAAAGACATTCACCACTCAGGAAACCATGACCAACGCCTATACCGCAAGGGACTGGTTCCTGAAATCCGCAAAGGAAGAGGCTCATGTGGCCAAGCACTTTGTCGCTCTGTCCACCAACGCCGAGGGCGTCGCCAAATTCGGCATTGATACCAACAACATGTTCGAGTTCTGGGACTGGGTTGGCGGTCGCTACTCCTCCTGGTCTGCCATTGGCCTTTCCATCGCGCTTTCCATAGGCTTTGACAACTTCGAGGAACTCCTGGCAGGCGCCTTCGACATGGATGTTCATTTCTCCACCGCCAAGCTGGAGCAGAACATTCCGGTAATTCTGGCTCTTATCGGAATCTGGTACAACAACTTTTACGGTTTCGAGTCGGAGGCTATTCTTCCATACGATCAGTACATGCACAGATTCCCAGCCTATTTCCAGCAGGGCAACATGGAATCCAACGGCAAGTACGTGGATCGCAACGGAAAGGTGGTCAACTATCAGACCGGTCCGATCATCTGGGGCGAGCCTGGCACCAACGGACAGCATGCCTTCTATCAGCTGATCCATCAAGGCACCAAGATCATTCCTTGCGATTTCCTTGCTCCGGCGCAGTCTCACAATCCGATCGGCGATCATCACGAAAAACTGCTGGCGAACTTCTTCGCCCAAACCGAGGCTCTGGCCTTCGGCAAGAGCAAGGAGCAGGTAGAGCAGGAATTTCTGGCCAAGGGCAAGACTCTCGAAGAGGTTGCCGAACTGGTTCCGTTCAAGATTTTCGAGGGCAACCGTCCAACCAACTCCATTCTGTTCAAGAAACTGACTCCGAGAACTCTCGGCGCTCTGGTCGCAATGTACGAGCACAAGATTTTCGTTCAGGGCGCAATATGGAACATCTTCAGCTTCGACCAGTGGGGCGTGGAGCTTGGCAAGCAGCTGGCAGGAAAGATCCTCAAGGAACTGCAGGACAGTTCAGCCGTGCAGTCGCATGATTCCTCCACCAATGGTCTTATCAACGCCTGGAAGGCGATGAAATAAGCCCGTCAGTTGCTGACAGCAAGAAGACCCTGCCGTTAGGCGGGGTTTTTTTATGGTTGCGGATTCACGCCGGCCCGTTTCCTGCCGTCACGGGTATGACTTCACATTGTAACGAGTCAAAAGGGAGGGCCTGTTGAAATGCCGGTACCGTTTTAATAAAATCAGTTGGTGTTTGCTATTTGTACAGCAAGAACTTTCAAGCCTCTGATATTGCTGGATTTAGGAGTTTTTATGCAGGATATCGGTGCCACCATCAGAGATAAACTGAGGACGGGAAAAATATCTCTCCCAAGTCTTCCCGACAATGCGGTCAAACTCAGAAATCTGGCCTCGGATCCCAAATCAACTCTCAACGATCTTGCGGTTCTTATCGGTCACGACGCCAGCGTTTCGGCGCAGCTGATACGTCTTGCCCAGACCATGCGCTACAGTCACCCGGGATGCACCATTACATCCCTTCATATGGCGATCAACCGTATCGGCATGAACGGCACCGTCAATCTGGTTCTTGCAATGTCCATCCTTCAGGGATACAGTTTCCATTCCAAACTTCTTCACGCCATGTGCCGGCAGGACTACGAAACCTCCCGCAGAATCAGCCGCTATTCGCTGACTGCCTACCAGCTCATCAACGGCGACCTCCCGATGCAGGTCGGCGACTATATCTCTCTGGCCTCCATCTTTCTGAATATCGGTTTCCTGCCCATATATTCGGAACTTGACGCCATAGAAAGAGTGACGCAGGTGCAGTTCAGCTCCGAAATGGTTTATCAGTGGAAGGATACTCTCAGAAGCATCCTGGGAAGGATGATCCTGGAGAAGTGGAAATTCGATCAGAAGTTCGTTGATGTGGTGAGTCTCAACATCACGGACAATTACACGCCAGACATGAAAGCGGTGGTGTACGGTTACGATTTTGTCAAAAACGCGTTGCCTGCCGATCTTGTTCCGCTTGGCGACGATCTTTCCGACAGTTTCTCTCCTCTTGAGGAAGGCAGGTACAGAAGTGCTCTGCTTGAATATCTGCAGGGAAGAAATCTGGTCTAGCGCGGCGTCCCAATCATTTTTGCAGTTAAATCAGAATATACAATAAATTGATTTTTTAGCGTATGTTTCAATTTAGTGTATTTAGTTGAGGGCTCGGCTACATGTATCAGTCTCGTTCCTATAACAAGCGGATGAATGTATGGTATGCCTACGAGGTGGAATACGTTTGGGATGAACTTAAGCAGAGAAAGGTTCCCAAGAGAAGGTGTATAGGAAAAATCGATCCTGCAACCGATCAGATTGTTCCCAATGGCAAGCGCGGGCGGGCTCGGGTTAAACCGGTTTTGAATCAAATCTCGGACGCTGACGAAACTGTTCAGTCAGAAATCAAGTCTGTGAAACCTAAACAACTTTCCGTAACCAAAAGAAAGTTTGAGGAAAGAATTCGGAAACTGGCGCTGACAATGAGCGTTTTATCGCAGCAGATGGCGGCGATATTGTCTCAAGATCTGGAGTCGCTGATCAAGTGCGAAGAGGATGACGACGAGCAGACTCCTGAAGCTACAGAAACTACGGAAGACTCTTAGCCAAAAGTCAAACCGTGATCTGTCTGCCGCGAAGTTTCGTCTTTCGTAACAGGCGGGATTGGTCGCTTCGCTTGGCGGACAGCGATCTGAGCCAGCGTAAACAAGAGACGGAGGAGACTTTCGGTGCGGATGATGTTTCTTGAAGTCCGGAGTTTTTCAACTCTTTCGGTTGGTGATGGCGCACCTGGCGGGGGTCGAACCCACAATCTTCACCTCCGGAGGGTGACGCCTTATCCATTAGGCTACAGGTGCTTTATGCGGGAGATTATATACTTTTTTCTCTTTTATATCTACTCATTCAGCAAGTTATTAAGCAATCTGTCCATAGCTTCTATGTTCCTGTCATGATTGACCTCCTTGGCAGAGGCTATGGTTTCGAATGCAAGATCCTCCTGCGGCAGTTCCTTTATGAAACGCGATATCTTGGCCTTCTCCTGTTTTCTTGACAGGCAGTGCGTAATGGTAAGGTAACGCTTGGCTCTGGTTATTCCCACGTACATGAGTCTTCTTTCTTCCTCGATCGTGTTGTTCTCTATGCTGTTCTGGTGCGGAATTATGTTTTCCTCGCAGCCGATAATGAACACGGAGGTGAACTCTAGTCCCTTTGCGGCATGAACGGTCATCATCTGGACCTGATCAAGCTCCGGATTGGAGTCGCTGTCGGACTGGTCAAGCATTTCTCTCAGACAGAGCGACGAAACCGCATCGCCGAATTCGGCGGGCGGCATCCCCTCCGAAGGAGAGCCTTTCAGTTTCATTATCAGCCATTTCTGCAGCGTCAGCACATTGTCGTACTTTATAGCGGCCACCTGCTCGGTTGGACTGTCGCTCATGAGATGAGCCATATAGCCGATGGAGTCAAACAGATCGGAGATCACTTCCGTTTCCTCGCCATCCTCGATGCGCTCTCTGAAATCCTCGATCATCTCCTTGAAACCGGCAAGCGCCTCGCCGGCCTTGGATGAAAGCTCCTGCCGGAGCTCAAAGCTGCTGATGGCCTCGTACAGACTCAGACCGTTGCTTCGGGCGTATTCCCCCAGTTTCTGCTTGGTCACATTGCCGATCTCTCGTCTTGGAACGTTTATGATTCTGATGAGAGCGTTGTCGTCATTGGGATTCGCCAGCACCCGGTAGTAGGACATGATGTCTTTGACTTCGGCGCGGTCAAAAAATGACACGTCGCCGTTTATGCGGTATGGTATGCGGTTTTCCCGGAATATTTTTTCCATTTCGCGGGACTGGAAATTGGTCCGGTACAGCACGCCGAAGTCACGGAACTTCAGATTTCGGGATACTCTCTGAGAATAGATTTCAGCCGAAACATACTCCGCCTCTCTGACCGGATCGCGGGTTTCGCGGATCACTACGGGATCGCCGTAGGCGAAGGACGAGAACAGTCTTTTGCTGATAAGGTGGCTGTTGTTGGCGATGAGACTGTTGGCTATATGCAGGATCCGGCCGCAGGAGCGGTAGTTCTGCTCCAGTTTGATTATTTTCAGCTCAGGAAAATCCTGACTGAGCTTGTTTATGTTTTCCGGCTCGGCTCCGCGCCACGCATAGATGGACTGATCGTCATCGCCTACGAAGGTGAATTTCCGGCGAATTCCGATAAGCAGTTTGAGAAACTCGTACTGGGTGCTGTTGGTGTCCTGATATTCGTCCACCAGTATGTGCCTGAACCTGCTCTGCCAGCGTTTTCTCGCTTCCTCGTCGGTCTGCAGCAGCTTCATCGGCTTCAGCACCAGATCGTCAAAGTCCACGGCGCTGTAGGCGTTCATAAGATTCTCGTACTGGCCGTATATGATCCCGTGTACCTGATCCTGCGCCGTCGCCTGGGTCATGAACTCGTCCGGCGACAGACCCTTCATTTTGGCTCTGGATATGGCGCGCAGCGTTTCGGCAACCACCTCTTCGTCCACCGTGGACTCGTCGTTTCCGTTTGAGAGCATCTCCCGGTATATGGATGTCACCATGCTTTTCTGATCGCCGGGATCCATGAGAATGAAATTCTTTCTGAGGCCTACCCGGGCATACTCGCGCTTCAGAATGTGCAGGCCAAGGGAGTGAAAGGTGGTGATCAGCAACCCCTTGTGCAGATTGTGCTCAATCACTCGGGAGACGCGGTTGCGCATCTCGCGGGCCGCCTTGTTGGTGAATGTGACGGCGCAGATCTCGTACCCCCGAAGACCCGCCTCCTTCATGAGATAGCTGATTTTTTCGGTGATCACCTTGGTCTTGCCAGAGCCTGCTCCGGCTATCACCAGACATGGACCGGCGATGTACCTGACGGCCTCTTGCTGTCGGTCGTTGAGTTCGTCAGCGGACATCGGCGACGATCCTGGCGATCATTTCACGCGCCACGGCAAGACCGAGAGTTGCCGTGACGGCCATGCATGTGCCGAAGGTTACAATGCCGCTGTCGAAGTGTTCCGCCAGTCTTTCAATTTCATCAGGTGAGCAGACGCTGGCCGGTTTGACTCTTGGAGCGTCGATGTATACGCACCTTATGCCGAACTTGTGACTGCCCCTGGCGGTAAAGCCGTAATTCTCCCGCAGCTTCTGTCTCAGCGACGCCAGCAGAGGATCCTGCTTCACCGCGGACAGATCCGAGGAGATCGTTCTTGATGCGTCTGTTTTTCCGCCGCCCCCGCCTGAAACCACAAATGTGTAATGGTTGCGCTTGAGATGGTTTATAAGGGCCGCTTTTGAATCAATGCTGTCGATGGCCTCGATGACGTAGTGCGTGTCCGCCTGTTCGGCCGGGAAAAGCTCCGGAATGTTGTCGGCGTCCATGAAGCCGCGGTGATAGCGGATGTCAAGATCCGGGTTGATATCCTTGAGTCTTGCGGCAAACACCTCGGCCTTCGGTTTTCCGATGGTGGAGGCAAGAGCGTGGCACTGGCGGTTGACGTTGGTTATGCTGATGTCATCGTGATCGATTATCCTGATGTGACCGATGCCGGTGCGCGCCGCCGCTTCCGCCGCCCAGGAACCTACGCCTCCCACTCCGGCGATGGTAAGACTGGCGTTTTTCAGTCTGTTCAGCGCATCAAGGCCGTAGAGCGCGGCAACTCCCCTGAATCTTGCTAGATAATCACTCATCTTCGTCGCCTGCCTCCATATGCTTTTTTGCGGCCTTCTGAGCCTCTCGGCGTTCCCTGAAAAAATCCTGCATTATTCTGCGGCACTCGTCCTCGAGGATACCGCCTGATATTTCTGTTTTGTGATTGAGGAGTCCGCCCTGAAGAATGCTGAAAACCGAGCCTGCCGCTCCGGTGCGGTATTCGCTGGCACCGTACACCAGACGCCTGATGCGGGCGTGTATGATGGCTCCTGCGCACATGGCGCAGGGCTCTATGGTTACAAACAGCTCCGCCTCCGGCAGCCGGTAGTTGCCCAGAAGACCGCAGGCGTTTCTGATGGCGACGATTTCCGCGTGAGCGGTGGGATCGGAACTGGCAATGACGCTGTTGAAGCCGGTAGCGATGATTTTTCCATCGAGTACGACAACCGCGCCGATGGGAACCTCCTGACGCCGGCGGGCGATTTCCGCCTGCAGCAGAGCCTGCCGCATAATTTCAAAATCCGTCATTCAGGACTCGATGAAATTCAGTATCTGCTGCAGGGTCAGGTTCCGGATGCTGTCGGTCTCGTTCAGCAGATCGTGAAAGCCGCCCTTTATTCTCCTGAGCTGGATGGAGCCCTCGGAATTCCTGATAATCTCTTCGTTGCTGCTGTTGTCGACAACTGAGTCGTGCTGCGCCTCTATCAGAAGAACCGAGGCGCTTCCGGCCTCAATCCGCCTGGGCTCGTTCAGGTAAGCCTCCATAAGCCATTTCCAGGTTACTCCGCCGATTGGAAATATCTCGTCGCTTTCGTACCAGTCATGGTAGAAGTTCAGTCTTCTTTCGCTGTGGGTTTTGTTGTTGCTGGCGAAGGCCGGCCGCGAATATCTTTTCTGTCCGGGAGGAGAACTGCGTCGGTTGCCGGTGACGAATCCCGCGATGTCGAAGGCCTGACAGATCATGTGCGCCAGCCAGGACGGCAGGTGCTTGCGGTCAACCCTGAACATAGGCGTTACCAGCACAATTTTGCCGGGCGACAGCAGCTGCCTGTTCATGGCCATGGTGGCCACCAGACCGCCCATGGACACGGCAATGAAACTGGCGTTTTCCGCGCTGAAATGCTTTACCACCTCGGTCAGCACGTTGACATACACCGAAAAACTCCCGATCCAGGAAAGTCCCTTGTCTTTTTTTCTTCCTGAATAGCCCTGACCAGGATGATCGTAGGAATAGATGTCGTAGCCGGCATTGTAAAGATCCTGAAACAGACTCAGATACTTGTCTATGGTTTCGGCTCTTCCCTGAATGAAAAACAGTTTTCCCCTGGCGCGCGCGTCATGGTGCGTGCAGGAGATAGTTAAAATGGAATATTTTTCGATTTCAAGGCGCTGGCAGACGCAGCAGTTGTTTTTGAATTCAATCAGATTCCGGCGGTAGCTGTTGTTCAGCTCGTTTTCAGAGGTGAATTCGATCATTGATTCTGGCCTCTTTTGAGGCTGCAGCTGCAGCTGCAGCGGTTCACAGAGAGAATGTTGGGCAGGATCCTTACCGATTTGATGACCGTGTTCAGATGCTCAAGACTTTGCACCCCGATTTTAAGTTCCATGACGGAGGATGTGCTGTCCTTTCTGGAGGTGCTCATGTCGCCGATGACGGCTCCGGCGTCGCCGATGACTCTCAGAAGATGAGGCAGAATGCCCACGGAGTTGATGTATTCTATGGTGATTGAGGTCTGGAACACCTGTTCAATCAGCCGCTCGTCCCATTCAACCTGCATCAGTTTGTCTTTGGTCAGGTCCGTTTCGTGCTTCAGTCTGGCGCAGTCGCAGCGGTGGATGACAAGACCTTTGCCGGTGGTAACCTGGGCGACGATCTCGTCTCCCGGTATCGGCTGACAGCATGGCGCGAAGCTGATAAGCATGCCGAATGTGCCGCGGATTGGAAATTTCTTGTCGGTGGGCAGACCGAAAGTTCCGGGATCGCTTCTGGTGTTCTGACCCAGAACCTTCTGCACCACCAGAAGGCACATCTCGTTTCCAAGAGCTATGTCTCTGAACAGTTCGTCCGCGCTGGCATGCTCCGTCTCTCTGAGAATCCGGTCCATCCGCTCCTTCGGGATCTGGGCGATGGTCTGGTAGTTGATCGCGTTGAGGACGATTCTCCGTCCCAGAACAATGGCTTCGTCGGCCGTAAGATTGTTCAGGTACTGTCTGATTTTTGTTCTTGCCCGGGATGTGACGACATAGTTGAGCCACGAGGTGTTCGGACGTCCCGACGGCGAGGTTATGATTTCCACCGACTGCCCAGACACGAGTTTCCAGCTCAGCGGGTAAGGCTGATGATCCACCCTGGCTCCGATGCAGGTCTGACCGATGTCGGTGTGGATGGCGTAGGCGAAGTCTATAGGAGTGGAGCCAACCGGAAGCTCAAGAATGTTGCCCTCGGGAGTGAACACGTAGATTTCGTCCGGGAACAGATCGTCCTTGACGCTTTCCACAAACTCGAAGGCGTTGCCGGCGTTTTCCTGCAGTTCCAGGAGGTTGTTCATCCATCGCTGGGCCTGCTGCATCACCGCGGAGGATGTCTGATCATCGGTGGTGTTGTACGACCATCTGGCCAGAACGCCCAGTTCCGACATGGCGTTCATGAAATCGGTTCTTATGAGGACCTCGATGTGCATGCCGTGAGGGCCGATAAGCGCGGTGTGAAGCGACTGATAGCCGTTGATTTTCGGCACCGCTATGTAATCCTTGAAAGTGTTGGGTTTTGGCTTGTAGAGACTGTGAACGATTCCCAGCACCCGGTAGCAGGTGTCCACGTCGTTTACTATGACTGTGAAGCAGTAATTGTCGAGAATGCTGTGAAATTCAAGCTTGTGAGCCTGCAGTTTGCGGTATATGTTGAACACGCTTATGTCGCGGCAGAAGATTTTGCCCTTGATTCCGCGCTTGGCCAGCTCAGCGTCAAGCTCTCTGATAACGGTGTCTATCTCGGTTTTGCGGTTTGATATCGCCTGATTCACCGCGTTGGTCATGGTGCGACACCGGTATGGATAGATGTTTTCAAAGCACAGGGCTTCGAGTTTGTCCTTTATGGCATGCATGCCAAGCCGGTTGGCGATGGGAGTGTATATTTCAAGGGTTTCCTTGGCGATTCTTCTGCGCTTGTCCGGTCTCAGCGGCCGCAGGGTCTGCATGTTGTGCAGCCGATCCGCCAGCTTTATGATGATCACTCTGATGTCCTGCGCCATGGCAAGCACCATTTTGCGGAGATTGGCTACCTGGGCTTCCTTGTAGTTGGAAAACTGAAGCTTGTCGAGTTTGGTTACGCCTGCTACAAGATTAGATACGTTGCTGCCAAAGAGCTTCTGGAGCTGCGCCTTGGTGATGGGGGTATCCTCCACCACGTCGTGCAGCAGACCAGCCATGATGGTTTCGTAATCAAGATGAGACTTGGCCAGGGTGCAGGCCACGGTGACCGGATGGGTGATATATGGCTCGCCGCCCGATCTGAACTGACCCTCGTGGGCGTTGTTTGCAATGGTGAAGGCCGCATCAATTCTGGCAATCTGTTCTGGAGGAAGATACTCCTTTATCAGATCTTTAAGTTGCTGGTACTGCTGCAGAATCATTGTGATCTTCTTATTGTCAACACTACAAGTGATGGTTCCCTTACCTGCGTTTTGCTCTTCAAGAACAGGAGACGCTAATGTTTCAAAAAGAATCAAGGGCACTTATCTACTTTAATTATAGAAAAAAGGTCCGTTATATGCAATTGCGCCCCGGCAGCTTCGCGGCCGGGGGAAATCGCCGCGCGGGGCTGAAGCAGATGCTGACGGTCGGCGATCTTCCGTGGCTACAGGCGGCGGAGAAAAGGAGAATGTCTGACGACATTATTCGGGTTTTTGCCGGTATATTTGGTAGGTATCGGCAACGTCTGAAAATTTATCAACAATGGCTTATGAGCGCTGCTTCCGTGGTTTTGTCGGTTGTGTTCGTTAAAAATGCCTTGTGTTACAAGGAACGGGATGATTTGTCGACACGGTTGTCAAACTGGGCATCGCTGATTAATTAAAATTTGTGAACATTGTTATCAACATTTTTTGCGCCGGCAGAAGCCTGCGTCGAAAGAGTTTGCGGTCTGCGTCAGAGCCAAATCCGGCAGATTCCTGCGACTTTGTCTGATAAGATTCAAAGTGTGATCATGATAGCAATTTTATTAATCGGTCATCGGCCCGTTTCGGGGTCGTGACGACAGATTCGGAGGTGTCTGTCGCTCTTGACAATGCATCTCCTTGCGGCGACTAGATCTTTCGAGTATTCCTGATGAATTGTGACTGATTTGCTGGTTGAAATTTGTTCGGTTGAATTATTGACATCGCGGCGCAGGTTTTTATTCACAATAAAAATGTCTGTTTGATTGTTGCGCAGTGTTGAATCGTAAGGCTTTGTTGAGATTTATCAACATAGGTCTCAAGATTATTCACATGATTAATCAGAATTTGTTTACAAAATTATCGACATTGTTTAAATGAAAAAGACGACAGATTTTGTTGCTTTTTTGCGGGCGAATGTCGCGAACCGTCAAAGCTGGAACTGTTTTATATCCATTCGCGCATGATGATTTTTCATCCGTGAGCCGACTGTGTCGGCGTCCTGTTCAAACCGCGCGAAAACAGTGTTTCCGAGAGATGTTTTTTTCTGCCCGTCTACGAAATTGACCGCTCTGTTGCTAAAATACTTTTTGGAATCTGTCAGGAGGTGGTATATGGCAGCGGTTTTGTGGGTTGCTCTTGGCGGCGGGTGCGGAGCGGTATGCCGTTATCTGATGTCGCAGGTTCTGGGATCTGCCGACTGGCCGCTTGCGACTGCGGTCTGCAATCTTTCCGGTTCCTTTGTCATCGGGCTTGTCGCAGCAGTGCTTTTGGCCCGTCCTGAGGCGGATCCGCTGGTCCGGCCGCTTGCCGTTACCGGCTTTCTGGGCGGGTTCACCACCTTTTCCTCTTTTTCTCTTGATAACCTGCGCCTGCTGCAGTCTGGCCGCCTTTGGGAGGCTGCGGCGTATGCCGCCGGAAGTGTGCTGCTGGGGCTGTTTCTTGTTTTTGCCGGCTACAAGGCCGGAATGGCGCTATTCTGCAGAGGTGTATGACTTATGAGCTATGATCTGATACTGGTTGACGGTTCCTCTTTTATGTTCAGGGCCTACCATTCGTCGCTGAAAAAGAATTTTCGCAATTCGAAGGGCGAACCAGTCGGCGCCGTTATGATCTTTGCAAAAATGCTGACCGCTTTAAGAGCAAAGTATGACCAGATTCCTTGTATCATGGTTTTTGATGCGCCCGTGCACTGCTTCCGCTACGAGATATACAGCCAATACAAGGCAAATCGCAAGGCTATGGACGAGGATCTGAAGGTTCAGTGCCCCCGGATCCGTGAGGTGTCGGCGGCCATGGGGTGCGATGTCATTGAGGTTGCCGGATACGAGGCGGACGACGTGATCGGAACCTATGCAAAACAGGGCGAGGCTTTGGGGCAGAGCATTCTTATCTGCACCGGCGACAAGGATCTGTATCAGCTGGTGGGCGACCGGATAGTCATAGAGAACACCATGACTGACGAACTCATAGATCGCGCTTCCGGTCAGGAAAAATACGGCGTGCCTCCGGAGCTGATGATCGACTTTCTGGCTCTGGTGGGCGATTCCTCCGACAATATTCCCGGCATGGCCGGCACCGGACCGAAAACCGCCGAGGCTGTCCTCAAGGGAATCGGCCCTATTGACGAAATCGCCAAAAATCCGGAAGCCGCCGCCGCGCTTGCTTTCCGCGGATCGAAAAACTTTCCGGAAAAGTTCAGGGCGAGTCTTGATGACATTCTCATGTCGCGCCGTCTTGCCACCATAGTCTGCGATGTTCCGGTTCCTCTGGCATACTCCGAACTCAAATGGCGGGCACCTGATTATGAACAGCTGGGTCGGCTGTACCTGGATTGCGGGCTTAAGGCTCTGTACGCTGCCCTGCCGAAAAACAATGATGAGCATGAGCAGGGTTTGGCTTCCGCAGCCGAGACCAAGGAGGCGGAGATCCCGCCTTGCATGGTGGTGGCCGACATGGAGACGGTCAGACAGCTTGTCCGGAGGGCGTCGGATGACGGCTATGTTCTTCTTTGCCCGGAAACCGCATCCGGAGACTACATGACCGCGGATGTTGTGGGGCTAGGCGTGGCACTGTCCGACCGGAGCTCGTACTATATTCCGTTCAGACACGCTTACCTGGGCGTGCAGGATCAGCTGGACGAGCGCGAGGTTCTGGCCTGCTTCAGAAATCTGCTGGAGAGCGAAAAATGCCGTAAAGTGGTTTTTGATGCCAAAACCGCCTTTCATCTGCTTAAAAGGCGTGAGATTGACATGGCCGGGCGCGTCTGCGATCCGCAGCTTGAGGCCTGGCTGCTGGATTCCTCTCAGGGTGATTATTCGCTGGCCGCGCTGTCTGATGCCGATCTGGAGCTTCCAGACGCTTTTTATGCCGGCAAGGGGCGGAAACAGAAACTTCCTCTGACCGAGGTTCAGATTGAGGCGGCGGCGGCCTATGCAGGGTCGAAAATGCGCGTGATATCAAAACTGCATGAGGAATGCCAGGCCGGAATAAATCAGTCTCCGGAGCTGGAGCGACGCTATCTTGATTTCTCCATGCCGATGCTGCGGGTTCTTCTTGATATGGAAAACAACGGCGTGCTGGTGTCGGTGGCGGAACTCAACCGGATAAGCAACGAGTTTTCTGCCAGGGCGGAGCAGCTCAAAGATCGGATTTACGAGCTTGCGGGACGCAGCTTCAACATAGCATCTCCCAAGCAGGTGGCCGAGGTTCTGTTTGAGGAACAGAAAATGCGGCCGAACGATCCTGCTCTTTTGAAAAAAGTGGAAGCTGGACGCTATACCACCAACGAGGAGATGCTTTCCGACCTTTCCTACAACTACGAGCTTCCTTCCTGCATTCTGGAGTACCGCGGTCTGACCAAACTTATCGGAACCTATGCGGCCGCCTTGCCTGAACTTATAAACCCGGACACCGGCAGAATTCATACCACATTCCATCTCAGCGGCACCAGCACCGGCCGGTTGTCCTCCTCGGATCCGAATCTGCAGAACATTCCGGTCAGAACCGCCGAGGGACGCAGAATCCGGGGCGCCTTCACCGCCAGAGCCGGGTACAAAATCGTGGCGGCCGACTACTCGCAGATCGAATTGCGCATACTTGCGCATTTAAGCGGCGACAGGGCGCTTGTTGATTCCTTCGTCAAGGGCGAGGATATCCACCGCAGGACCGCCGCCGAAATTCTTGGCATTCCTTTTGACAGAGTGACCCAGGATCAGCGAAGAAACGCCAAGGCGGTAAACTTCGGCATTCTCTACGGCATGAGCGCTTTCGGTCTGTCAAAGCAGCTGAAAATCGACCGCAACGTTGCTCAGCGGTACATAAACGGATATTTTCAGCGATATCCGTCCATCAGAACCTATCTGGATTCGGTGGTGGAGGAGGCCAAAAAGACCGGATATGTGGTGTCCATAACCGGCAGACGCATTCCGATCAGGGATATCCAGTCACCGCAGCAGATGCTTTTGAAGGCCGCATCGAGAGTCGCCACCAACGCTCCGATGCAGGGATCGGCCGCCGACATCATTCAGCTTGCAATGCTTGAGGTGCAGAGGTTTATAAAGAACGAGGCCGAGGACAGGTCGGTTTATATGCTGCTGCAGGTGCATGACGAACTGGTGTTCGAGATCCGGGAGGACCTGGCCGCCGAGTATGCCGGAAGGATCGGTGAAATAATGTCCTCGGCCTATGATATGAAGGTGCCTCTTGAGGTTGGCGTCGGTATCGGCGACAGCTGGGAGCAGGCACATTAGGCCGTTCAGGCGCGCCGGATGGCTTGGGCGGAGGCTTCCTGCCATATCCGGAAAATAAATGAAAAATTTTGAAAACTGATGGAACTTTTTCATGTTTCCTGCGTCTCATGAAGCAGGAATTGGAATTTGTTCATCTCTATTCGGTGTGACCTGCCTTGTGGCAGGCTTTTTTTTGCCCGCTTTTTATTCCGCATTCTATCCGGATGCAAAAAGGGTCGAGACCATACCCGACCCTTCAAATCATAACCGCTGCGAGGCTGATTATTCCTCTTCGTCCTCTCCGTATTCGTCCTCGTCGTAGTCATCGTCGCCGAATTCCTTGGACGGATCGACCATTACGCCGTTTTCATCGAAGTACACCTCGCGATCCCAACCTAACTCGCCGTCGTCCCAACCGTCCTCGTCTGAACCTTCGGCTTCGTTTTCCAGATCATCAAGGCTTTCCCAGTCTTCCACGTCTTCTTTTGCCATACGACACCTTTGAATTTTTACGAAACTGAGCTCATTATCGTGCTTTTCTGGCGATTTTTCCACATTCTGAAGGTTTAAATTTACGGACACCGTCCATTGCGGATCCCGTAAAATCCCCCGCCGGCGCGGACGCCAAACCTCAGGAAACGATGCTTTTATTCATGCAGCGTTTCGTAGCAGGCGCGATATTTCTCCACCATCTTCTCCTGGGAAAACAGTTTTGATTTTTCCACCGCCGCTCTTGCAAGCCTTTGCCGCAATTCATGACTGGTCATGGTTTCGGCCAGTTTCTCCAGATAGCTCTCCATGTTTCCTTCATGGATGATAAAGCCGTTTTCGCCGCTGTCGATAAGGCTGAACACGGCAGACCATGTGTCAAAGGAAAAAGGCACCACTCCGAACTGCATGGCTTCTATGCAGCACAGACTGAGACCTTCGGAGATGGAGGTGTTGAGATAAATGGCAGCCTTCTGATAATAGCTCACAGGATCCTGACGGCCTTCAAAGGAGATACGCGGCAGACTCCTGGCCATTTTTTCGTACTGATTCTTCGAATAGCCGTCTCCGACTATCACCATTGACCAGTCGTCGAACCGTCCGGTTTCAGTCAGTTTTTCCCACAGCCTGATGGCTAGGGAGATTCTTTTGTAGTGCTCCTCCAGTCTTGCCACCACAAGGACTGTCTTGCTTTTCTTCAGTATATCGTCTTCCGTGGCATATCGGCTGAAGCTCGTGCAGTTGCAGATGAAGGTTTCGCCGGCGGTGGCCGGCATGTTGCCCAGATAGCTGTTGAAGAGGGTTATGTACTCGGGACAGAGAAACACCAGCGCGTCGCAGCATCCGAGCAGGCGCGAGAATTTGTTCTTCATCTGCCGGGTCTTTTTGATTCTGTAGTAGGGAAGCAGAGCCAGTCTTTTAGTCCACTTGATCTTTCTGCCTATACCCTTTTCTTCGGACAGTCTCACCAGAATGTTGTGAACGGCAAGATCCATCAGCTCGTAGCCGGGCTGAAAATGATAGGTTGCAAGAATTCGGATGGAGGTGCCGTCTGCCGCCTCGCGGAACCGCTGTATTTCATCGCCGTCGCTCTGCTGGATATGCACGATGTCGATTTTCTTCTCAAGCAGATATTTTCTTATCTCGCCGGCACCGGTGCTTCTTCTTATTCTTAAACCGTCGTCGCCGCCTGGGGCTGGAGTGTCGTCGTCATGACTGTAGGAAAAGAAAAACTCGTATCCGAACCTCTTCAGTCCGTTTATCAGAACAAGAGTGTGACGTTCTATGCCGCCGAACACGCCCGACTGCCGGTTGATATTCTGAAACAGGTAGAACAGTATCCGCATTTGCGACTCCTGACGGTGGATATTATGGAAACCGATTGATTGCGCGCTGCGTTTGAATGCCGCAGGGCTTTGTTTTGCGTGGGATCGCGGTCGTCCTCGACAAGAAAACCAAATGCCGGTTTCGCCGCGTCGCGTCCTGATGGCGTGGTTTCATTGCGGACATTATAACGGATTTGTTGCGAACCGTAATAATGGCCTGGAGGCGCTTTGCGCGAGGACTAATCGGTTGCCGGCTCGCTGGGTCGGATTGACGTCGCAGGTGATCGGGTTGGACGGGGCGGCATCCCTGCCTCCGCGTATCTGATATAATATGCCACGTTGAGAATTGAAAGAGGACGAATGTTTTATGTATGCCGATAAAAGAATACCGATTAATATAATCACCGGCTTTTTGGGATCCGGAAAAACGACTCTGCTGAACTATTGGGTAAGACAGCCGGCAATGAAGGACTGCGCGGTTCTGATAAACGAATTCGGCTCGGTCGGTCTTGATCACGAGCTGGTTGAAAAGATCGACAATCAGGTTGTGCTGCTGGAATCGGGCTGTATCTGCTGCACGCTCCAGAATTCCCTGGTAAGCGCGTTGGCTGATCTGCTGAAAAAAGCCGCCTCCCACCAGATCCCGATGTTCAACCGCGTCCTGATTGAAACCACCGGCATGGCGGATCCGGGCTCTCTTGTCAGCCTTCTGACCTATCAGGAGTTTATCTGCCAGCGTTTCCGTTTTGACGGAACCGTTACCGTTGTGGATGGCGTCAACGTTCGCAAGCAGATCAAGGAGCAGTTTGAGGCGGTGAAGCAGATCGCTCAGGCCGACACCGTCCTTATCAGCAAATGCGATATGACTGAGCCTGAGGAGGTGGAGGAGATAGAGAAAATGGTCGCGTCTCTCAATCCGTCCGTGAAGGTTCACAAGGTTCTCAACGGCGAACTTGATCCGTCAATTCTGGCCGAAATAGGACCTTATAACAGCGGCGAAGTTAGGGATCCGAAGAAGATCAACGCCTGGCTGGCCACGGAAAGCTCCAAGCTCGGCGTCGCCAGTTCCATTCAGCCAGTGAAGGTTTCAAAGACCGGTTTGGGAGCCGTCAAAAAGCCGGCCATCAGCGTTCACTCCAATGTGGCCACCTTCAGTATCACCGTCGACAGGCCGATTGATCCGGACAGTCTCATGGATGCGCTTGAGACCATACAGGACCACTACGGCGACAGTCTGCTGCGGATGAAGGGGATTCTTCATCTTACCTCCGACGAACGGCCAATAGTGGTTCATGGCGTTTACGGTCAGATTTATCCGCTTACCTGGCTTAATCAGTGGCCAGAGGACAAAGTGGAAAGCAAGATCGTGTTCATTGTCAGGGCGCTGGTGAGGGATCAGATCGAACAGCTGTTCAGATCAATCGCTCTTGGCGAAGAATAGAATTTGCTGAAGTCTGCGTTTCGCGCAAAACTCCAGGAGGCGACCTGCGCCGGTGCGGGGTCGTCTTTTTGTTTTCAATCGAATCTGATTTGCCTGGTAAAGAGAACGCGTCGCCTTTGTTACCCTAAAAATAATGCCAAGATCACAAAAACATGGAACTATCCCCGAAAATTCCCATCTAAGTTTATGCTTTTAGGCTTTTATAGGAATTGTCCAATGAAAAAAATCATCTGTATCGCGGTTTCGGCTGCGCTCCTTTCCGCCGCGGCGGTGGCTGGTCCTCATGGCGCTCATCACGCCGGCCCCGGTCATCATTTCGGTCCGAAACTAAATGTTATGGACGTGATGTTCAATCTTGACGGAGACAAGAACGGCGTTCTGTCGGAGAAGGAACTGAATGCCTACAAGGATATGGCCGCGAAGTATTCCGAAGCGGAAAAGAAGGCCGTAAAGGACTTTGCCGAGCTTGACCTCAACAAGGACAATTTTATCTCCTTTGATGAGTTTCTGACTTTGCCGAAGGTTGAGAAAATTGCCGGCATGAAGCCGGCTCCTCCTCATGGCATGCATCATGGACCGCAGGGGGGACACCACGGTCCTCATGGCGACCATGCCGGCCCTGATATGCCTCCGCCGCCTCCAGGAGGACACCATGCACATCATGGCCCTCACGGACATCACGGACATCACGGACATCACGGAATGCCTCCTATGCCGAATCTTCGCCAGTTCAAGTCCTTCAACCGTTACGATGCGGATCATGACGGCAGACTTAATCAGCAAGAATACAAGGCATACGCCGAGGCACGGATAGTCAGGGCTGAGAAATTTTCGAAACTTGTTTCAGGCATGGATTTCAAGACTCTTGATCTCAATCAGGACGGAGGAATTTCAGGTATGGAGCTTGGAACATACGTAAAGACCGAAAAGCTTCGCTCCGCCGCTTCCTACAAGGACTGGCCGAAGCCACAAGCCGACGGCAAGGACAAAAAGTAATCCGTCTCTGTCCTGCTTTGCTTAAACCGCGCGGGTCGGTCGCTGGCAGGGTATGGCGCAATGAACTTCGGGATCTTCCATGTGCGGAAGATCCTTTTTCGTTTCTGCTGCCGCTGCGGTTTCAGAAGCCGGAGAGCGTGTTGCGGCAGGTCATGCTATAATTCATCGGGTTCTTGTGTGATGGGTGTTGTTTCGTAGGCGGGTGGAAATGAAGGTCAATGTTCGCATTCCATGGTATTTCAGAGCGATGAATGCGCTTGGTTGTGCGCTCATGCTGTTCGGCATTCTGGAAATGTATATGAAGTTTCTGCCGGAGAGCGTGTGGCGCTACACTCCGATGGTGTGCATCGTCGCGGGAGTTCTGCTTATAATCCCGCAGCATTTCGTCGGTCTGGCGGAAATACTGAAGTACAGACCAAAGAATGATTAAAAGTCGTAGCCTTGTAGCCGTTCTGATGTCAGGTTCGTTTTTCCGGCTCTGATTTGTGAGCTGATTTCTCAATGAATCTAACTTTGGGCGCGCCGGAGTCGGCGATTCGATGAGCGGATTTGGTGCGACTGCCACAATAATTGCTCTCCCGGGGTGATATAATCTGTTCGTGTCTGACGATGCATAGGCGGCGGGCGTCTGGGGTATGACGTTCCCCGCCTGGAAGTGCGGCCATTCAGTAAATGACTGCGCCGATGCCATGGCTTTCGGGGTGCGGCGAGACGTCGCCCGCGCGGATGATGTCATGCGGCAGGAAGCATCATATCCTGCGTACTGATGTTGTCGATTTTGTGCGAAGCCTTAAAGATTGTGATGTGATTACATTTTTATTTTTTCGTATTGATCTACATTTATCATACATTGCGAAGATTGTATTGAGGCTTTAAATGGCTAGCAAACCAGAAAAAAGAATTATTTCCACCGAGGACATTCTGCTGAAACTTTGTCACTCGGTTACTTCTGTGCTGACAGAAGCTACTCATCATGAGATCAACTACTCGTCGATGGCTCAGCGTATCTCCAAAACCTGCCTTCGCCCTGACATAGGTTGCTTTGTTCTTTTCGACGGCGCGTTCTCTGGGCTTGTCGTGATCAATTTCACCGCCGAAGCGGCCATGGAGGTGTACTCCAACTATCTTCTGAACATGGGCATTCAGGAGAACGAACTGGCCAAGGTGTACACATCAGACGAAGTCGGCAACGTCATGGGCGAACTGATGAACCAGATACTCGGCGACTTCACCAAGAAAGTCAGTCAGGAGCTTCAGTCCTCCATCACTCAGTCTCAGCCCAAGATGCTTACGCTCAACCGTCAGGTCCGCATCTCTGTCGATACGGATCTTGTGAAGCCGCAGTCTCGTCGTGTTTCTTTCTACACAGAAAGAAACAACATTTTCTATATGGAACTTTCCATGGATTATACGGAATTCATCAAGCTCCGCGATTTCGATTCTCCTGAGGAAGTTGATCCTGACACTCTGATAGAAAGCGTCAACAACGGAACAGTGGACGCCGAAAGAAAACACAACATGGAGGCCACCCAGAAGGGCACAGAGCTCAGCAACGAGGAACAGGACGATCTGCTGGCGTCTCTCGGACTTTAAGCTGATTGCCGTTTAGAGCAGCGTCTCCTTGAAAGAATTCAGTTTGGCAAAACTGTATGTGCGGTGCAAAACCTGCTGAAGCTGGTTTTGTGCCGATTTTTTTAGATATTTCAGATCTGTCAAAATAAGCCGTGCTTTTCTTGCGAATTATGCTGCCGTTCCGTGTCCTCTGAGCAAGCCGTGATGTCCGAACGATTCAAGACTCCGTACTCGGAAACGGTTGCTCTTGGGATCGATTCTGCCATGAGGGAAGGAAAATGAGGTTATGCTGGCGTCCAGAATGCGGCGACTTTGCGAATGTTCCTTGGTGTTGATTCTTTTTGTTCTTTTTGTTGTTGTCTTTGAACCCGGCTCTTGCTGCCGGGATTTTTTCGTTTTGCAATTAAAAATGTTGATGACAAGGCCGTTCATTAGTCCCATAATTACGGTGATCGGACGGTGGCGTAAGTTACCTTGTGACCAAGACTTCGTCCGGCAGAAGCTGTGTTTTTTACTGTTTATCTATGGGTGAGATTAATGAAATCCATTGCAAAATCAGGCGTTTTCGCTTTCTGTGCCACATGCCTTGCAGCTGCTGCCTTTGCTGCTGACGATACCGGAGGAACCCTCAACGTTTACAACTGGAACGATTACGAGGCTCCGGACACGGTTTCAAACTTTGAAAAGCAGACCGGCATCAAGGTAACCACCGACTATTTTGACACCAACGAGGTGCTAGAGGCTAAACTGCTGGCCGGCAAGAGTGGATACGACATTGTGGTTCCGGGCTCCGATTTCCTTTCTCGCCAGATCAAGGCCGGTGTTTTTCACAAACTTGACAAAAGCAAGATCCCTAATCTGGCCAAGCTTGATCCGGTCAGAATGAAGATGCTTGCCGAACTTGATCCGGACAACGAGCATGCCGTTCCATACCAGCAGGGCACCACCGGCATTGGCTTCAATGTCGACAAGGTCAAGGAAGCGTTCGGCGAGGATTTCAGGATTGATTCTTGGGATTTTGTCTTCAAGCCTGAAAATATTTCAAAGCTTAAGGCCTGCGGCGTGGCGGTTATGAACAATCCAACCGAGATTTTCGCCACCGCTCTGAATTACCTGAAACTCGATCCTAATTCCACCAATCCTAAGGACTATGCGGCCGCTGCGAAGCTTCTGCTTACCATCCGCCCGTATATCCGCTATTTCCATTCATCACAGTACATTGCGGATATCGCAACCGGCGATGTATGTCTGGTGATCGGCTGGAGCGGCGACATCATGCAGGGACGCGACAGAGCGGTCGAGGCGAAGAACGGAGTCGTGGTGGATTACGTGGTGCCGAAGGAGGGAGCTCTCGTATGGTACGATATGATGGCCATTCCAGCGGATGCTCAGAATGTCGAAAACGCCTACAAGTACATCAACTATATTCTGGAGCCGAAGGTGATAGCTGATATTTCCAATTACACCTCCTACAGCAACGTGGTCAGCGAGTCGACGCAGTTCCTTGATCCTGAACTGGTCGCAAATCCTAACGTGAACATTCCGGCCGAACTTATGCCAAAGATGTTTATGATCAAGCCTCACGACACCAAGATCAACAAGACCATCAACACCTTGTGGACCAAGATCAAGGCTGGAAAATAATTGCCGCGATCTGATCCCGCGGCTTGAGCCGGCGGTTTGCAGTCAGCTCAAGCAATAACAATAGCAGGGCGTCCCGGTTGGCGCCCTTTTCTTTGCCTGCTATTTCTCCTTTGGGATCCTGGTCGCCGGCGCGGCAGCCTGAGGTATCAGATAACTTACGACCATGGCGCAGCAGGCGCAGGAGGCAATGACGCCGAAGGTGGCGATAAGTCCGTACAGATCGCCAATCCGTCCCAGCAGCGGCGCGGTTATGCCGCCGAAGCTTACCGCCAGACCGACGGTTATGCCGGAGGCAAGGCCGGTGTGGTTGCAGAGAAAACGCTGCCCGATGGCCATCATCGGGGCCGAAGTGGCATAGAGAAAGAAGGCGGTTGGAACAATCAGCAGGATGTTTACGACCTCGTTCTGAATGCAGCAGAATGCTATCAGCAGAGGACTAATCGCCGTAAGGGCATAACTGAATACCTTGTTTACTCCGATGCGATCCGCCAGTATGCCTCCGCAGAGCGTTGCTATGGCTCCCATCACCGCAATTATGCTCAGAATCGCATTGCCCTCCTGTACTGTTTTGCCTAGAATTTTGACCCAGAAAATCGGGATAAAGGTGTTGATGGCAAAAAATATGGTGGCTCTGAAAAAGATCGCCACCGTGAGAACGCAGAACGCACCCACCCGTTCCTTTTCCGCAGTTCCCTGCATCTTGCGCTGATTTGTCTGCCGCTTCTCGCGGCTGATGGCGTGGACGAACTTGGCGTTCATGTACATGAGAGCGCCGGTGATCAGAATGCCGGGTATCAGCAGCACCGCCGTTCCTTCCGTTCCAACCATGGTCATGGCAATGGTCACCAGAATCGGTCCGATGGCGAAGCCCAGATTGCCGCCGACGTAAAAAAGGCTCAGTCCGCGGCCGAGATGATCCGAGGGAACTACCGCGTGAGCTGTTTTCCCACCTGCAGGATGAAATACCGCGATGCCGATGCCGTTGACCAGACAGCACAGCATGAGGAGGCTGTGATCATGGATGAAGCCGATGGCCGCGGTGCTTACGGATGCGGTCAGAATGCCAGCCGTCATGAGCCATGGACGAGGGTAGCGATCCGAGGCGTAACCCACCAGCGGCTGGACCACCGCCGAAATCATATTGGCCGCGAATACAAACCATGCGATGCTTTCCAGGGATGTAAGCACGTTGTGGTAGTACAGAAACGCCAGAATTGCCGGCAGCGCTCCCTGATTCATGTCGCAGCAGGTATGACCCAGCAGCAGAAAATAAGGATCGTAGTTTTTTCGGTAAAATATGCTAGTATGAGTGGACACAGACTGGTTTCCTTAGTATTTGCATGAATCCATATCATTATAATGACGATTGTGTCGCCGATCAGGTTTAATTTTGGTTTTAACGAAACTACGCCAGTCGCCGCTGTGGCAGGTTAATTTAATCTGTCCGGCAGGAATTCAATTTAGTTTGTCCAGACGGGATTTTATTTGGGTAGTTCTGTAATGAGCGAACTTTGGTTTTCTGCCATCAAACCAAACGAACATCCTTTGAAAGCAAGTTAAACCGCCGCAGCTGTTCCGGCGTAACCTGAGTGGAGGTGGACCTATGTACAATTTCCGCGGAGTCAAATTCCTGATGAGCGCCCCGGACAAATCCTTTCTGCCTGAGGATACCGGCTGCGAGATTGCCTTTGTCGGCAGATCAAATGCCGGCAAATCATCCGCGCTCAACGCGCTTACCGAACAGAAGCAGCTTGCGCGAACCAGCAAAACTCCAGGCAGAACCCAGATGATCAATCTGTTCGAACTGGCTCCGGGAAAAAGACTGGTTGATCTTCCCGGCTACGGATATGCGAAAGTGCCGGTTGCCATGAAGCGGCAGTGGCAGAAGGCCATGAACGACTATCTTGCCACCCGATGCAGTCTCAAGGGACTGGTGGTGGTGATGGATATCAGAAATCCACTGAAGGAGCTGGATCGCCAGATAGTAGACTGGGCCATAAGCTGCCAGCTCCCGGTCCTGCTGCTGCTTACCAAAGCTGACAAACTCAACCAGTCTCCCAGGATGAAAGCGGTAAAGGATGTGGAGTTCGCGCTTCAGGAATTTGAGGATCACGAGCTATATGTCAAGGTGATGCCTTTTTCCTCGGTAAACCTTTCGATAGGTCTGAAAAATTTCAGACTTCTGCTGCAGGAATGGTTTGAACGCAATGAGGATGCCGCATCCGAGGCTGAGACTGCTGGCGGTTCGGAAACTTCTGACGGGAGCACTGAGGCCTGATAATAATAACTGATGGGACGCCGACGTTTCGTTGCTGCTGGCTGATGATGAATCGTTTTGTTCATTTGTCCCACAATTTGTGATCCTAGTTTAATTTATCACATAATCTTGGGGAACCGGTGAACTTTCGGCTATTTCGACACTCAAATGTAATAGAAATTGGAATACCCCGAGACCGCTTGCAGATGCAGGCGGTTTTGATTTTTCAGGGGGAGCTGTTTTTTCAGGGGGAGTGTTTTTGCATTGTTCTCCTTTCCGTACCTTGATGATATCCGTCGCGCGCTTCGGTCCTGTTGTCTGAGCTTATTTTCCGAGAGTGTTTGATCATCGATCAGCGGCTACGTTTGCCGCGTTACGCTGCCTTGCGAACAGCTTCGCAGGGCTGCCGTCCTTTGAACGTCTGTGTGAAAGGGATAGGCGTATTCAAGAAAAATCCTGCAAACATTCTGAGCGTTCATATCTCATGCTGACGGCTTTGTAATTGCAAAACTTCCGGCTGTGTTTGGCGGTTGCGTTCGTTCCGGTGTCTGGTTTCATTGTTGTTTTTATGGGTGCGGTTATATGAAATTGTTGCCTGATGCCATCTCTGATTTTGAAGGGATCATCAAAAATAACTATGTTTACATCGACAAAACCGAATTCATAAAAAAATACGAGGATACGGGAGCCCGTGTTTCTCTGTTCCTGCATCCCCGCCGCTTTGGCAAGACGATGTTTACCGAGATCCTTCATTATTACTATGATAGAGCACAGGCCTCTCTTGCAGATGAACTGCTTGCAAACACCTGGATCGCATCGCACCCTACGAGACTGAAGAATTCATATGGCGTTTTAAAGTTTGACTTCTCTAGGGTTCGCAATATCGGCGGTATCGAGGATACCATGGATTTTTTCATGTCGCAGGTGACGGCCGGCATATGCGATTTCTACAACAGATATCCCGAGTTTGTGCTGACCGAGACCGGAGACAAAAAAGAAAACGTTTCGGTGAACGACGTCAATAATTTCTATGGGGACAGAAACATATTCACGTCTCCAGCGAAAATAATCACTCATTTTTTCAACGATTTCGCTTCCCGGGGCAGTGGCCTGAAGCTTATGGTGATCATTGACGAATATGACAATTTCACCAACGATATTTTAAGCCGCGATCCGGAAATGTTTGCCGATATCGCAAGAAAAGAGGGAGAATTGGGCGCCTTTTACAACGCTCTGCGCAACTTCAATCAGAGGAAAATCGCCGAACGCATTTTTGTAACCGGCGTTCTTCCTGTAACGATGGACACTGCCGTTTCCGGATTTGTATCCTCCAAACTTTCGCAAATTCCGGAACTGAACTGCATGGCCGGATTTACCGATGCCGAGGTTGAGACCCTGGTCAGAGAAACCATCGATCTGGAAAAAAGCCCGTTTTCGCCTGGGCAACTGCGGGATCTGATGAAAATCAGGTTTGACGGCTATCGCTTCAGCAGCTTCGCCGGCGAGACGGTATACAACGCAGCCTTATGCATCAGTTTTGTCAGTTCTTTTCTGGCCAAAAGATGCATGAGTGTTCCCAGATTCAATGTTTCCTCGGCTACCGATATCGATTACCAGAAGCTTGCCGGCTATCTCAAACTGATGAAGGATGAGGATCGCGACGAGTTAATCGATGCGATATTGAACAAGCATCTTATTCCGGTGGTATTTCCCGGAACGCTTAAGATTTCCTCGGATCGTCCTCTTCTGAATTTTCATGAGGGCGTGGCCATACTTTATCACCTGGGCTTTTTCACCATGGCGTCGCTGGATGAAATCCGGCTGCAGCACGGAGATCCTGCCGGGGATTATCTTAAGGTTCCCAACGAATATTTCAGTCTGCTTTTCTCTAAATTCTATTTTCAGAGCAGAAATGTTCCGTGGTCAGACTTTGAGGGGAACTGCGACCTCAGATCGCTTGCTGTGAAAAATGACCTGTCGGCGTTTATGAAATTCCTCAAAGGAATTTCGCAGGCGTTTGTAAATACCGACAACACAAAGCAGGGCGAGGCGCAGGTGGCGCTTGCGGCCTATGTCGCGCTGTCTCTCAACACCGGCACGGCATTCAGACTGATCCGGGAGTATCCTGTAAGACATGGCGGCAAGTATGTCATGTCCGACGTTCCGGAGCTGGATATAAACTCCAGCGAAAACGTTTCCGGCGAGTCTCTTCGGGTAAACCTCAAGGCGGGCAGAGCCGACCTTGTGGCGCTCAATGTCAGCGGAGGTCCAAACTATGTCTTTGAGTTCAAATACGCAAGGGATACGTCATCCAGAGACGAAACCAATGAAAAAATACGCTCCGAGCTTTTCGAACAGGCAAGACAGCAGCTCGAACTGTATGTTACCGATGACGAACTTGGGAAACTTACGGAACTGCACCGTTATGTCGTCATGTACACCTATGGCGAGCTGTCAATGAAGGAGGTTTAGATCGGTCTGTCGTGCTGACTTCACGTTCAGTTTTTTGCTTGCCGGGCTAGATCCGTTAGCGGTGTTCGGGTATGATCTTCAGATAAAAAACAGGGGCTCGCGGCCCCTGTTAATCCATCTTGATAGGAAATCCTATTCGTCCTTGGTCTCATCGGCTCCCTGGCCTTCCAGCTGTGCATCGTAGGTCTCGTCCCATCCGCCGCCAATGGCCTTGTACAGGTTGATCTGAGTCTGCAACTGCTGAAGTTTGGTATTCACCAGACCCTGACGGGCGCTTACGTACTGTCTTTGAGCATCAAGTCGGGTCAGGTAGCTGTCCACGCCCAGGTTGTACCGCTGATCCGCCATTTCAAAATACTTCTTGGTGGCGGCGTACAAATCCTGCTGGCTCTTGTACTGCTTGTTGAGGCTGTCAAAGGATTTGAGAGCGTCGGACACTTCCTTGAAAGCGGTCTGAATGGTCTTTTCGTAGTTTACGACCGCCTTTTCCTTGGCAATGTCGGCAACATCCATTTCTCCGTATACGGCCGCGTTGAAAATAGGAAACGTGAGAGCCGGTCCGATAGACCAGTAGTCGTTCTGGCTTTCAAAGAGACCGCCTGCTTCCGGCGCAATCCATCCGAATGCCGCCGAGAGGCTGATCCGAGGAAACAGAGCCGCTTTGGCGACGCCGATGCTGTAGTTGGCCGCCTTCAGCTGATGCTCTGCCGCCATGATGTCGGGACGCTGCTCAAGCAGTGTTGTCTCGGCGCCAACCGGTATTGCGGCAACCTCGATGTTGGTGATCTTTTTCAGCGAGTCGAAGTCAGGAAGCTCCGTGCCCACAAGGATCAGCAGCGAATTGTAGTCAAGTTTGAGAACCCTTTCGTAATTCGCAACGCTGATCTCCGATGAAGCCACCGCTGTTTTGGACTGGGATAGCTCAAGTTCGGAGGCTTCGCCAAGATCGTACTTGCTCTTGGTCAGCTGATAACTGTACTGTTCCGTCTTCAGAGTTTCTGCGGAAAGCGCCAGCAGTTCCTTGTCGGCCACATAGGTGTAGTAGGCGTTCGCGATGGCTGCGATGAGGGAGATCTGGGCCGACTTGCGGTTTTCCACCACGGCGAAGTAATTCTCCAGAGCGGCGTTTTTCTGGTTGCGGATAAGCCCGAAGAAATCTATTTCCCAGGACAGCCCGGCTCCAACGGAATAGGTGGTGGTGTACATCTGATTGCCGTTGAGATTGCTTGCTCTGGTCAATGCGGCGTCGCCGTTGGCTACAGGCAGCAGAGAATCTCTTGAGATCCGGTATCTGGCCTGGTACTCGGCCACGTTCAGCGTGGCCAGTTTCAGGTCGCGGTTGTTCACCAGTCCAAGTTCAATCAGCCTCTGCAGTTCAGGATCCGTAAACTGATCCCGCCACTTCAGAGGACCACTGACGGAGGTGTCGGCGTCCCACTTGGCCGCAAAGGGCATGTCTGGCCGCTGATAGTCAGGGGCCAGCGAGCAGCCGGCGACGGCAACCGATGCCGCAAGCGCAAGAATTGTCTTATTTGCTCTCATTTGCTGCCTCCTCCTTGGCAATCTGTTCGTCTCTGGCTTTGATGGCCGCTTCCTGAGCCGCGTACTCGGCCATCTTCTCTACCTTTGGCTTGTACTTGGTGAAATATCTCATAACGAGCACAAAGAACACCGGCACGAAGAAGATTGCCAGCACGGTGGCGGTGATCATGCCGCCAAGCACGCACACGCCGATTTCGTTCTGGCTGTTGGCACCAGCGCCGGTGGAAACCGCAAGAGGCAGAACGCCGAGGCAGAAGGCCAGAGATGTCATAAGGATCGGACGCAGACGGATTCTGGCGGCTTCGACCACCGAGTCGGTCAGGCGCTTGCCCTGGTCGTACAGATCCTTGGCGAACTCGACGATCAGAATGGCGTTTTTCGCTGAAAGTCCGATGGTTGTCAGCAGACCAACCTGGAAATACACGTCATTGCTGAGGGTGTGCAGGGCTGGGTATATCATGTTGATATAGCGGGACAGGTACGCCGCGCCAACCGCTCCGAACACGCCAAGCGGCACAATCAGCATGACCGCAAACGGTATGGACCATGACTCGTAGAGCGCAGCCAGCGACAGGAACACGATCATCAGCGACACCGCATACAGGAACATCGCCTGGTCGCCGGCCTGTCGCTCCTGGAAGGAGACGCCGTTCCATGATATGTCATATCCAGGAGGCAACTGCTGCAGAATTTTGTACACTTCGTCCATTGCTTCGCCGGTGGAGTGACCAGGAGCCGCCATGGCGCTGAGGTTTACGGCCGGCATGGCGTTGAAACGCTCAAGACGCGGCGAGTCGTAAATCCATGAGGTTGAGGCGAAACTCTTGAACGGAACCATCTTTCCGCTGTTGTTCTTGACGTACCAGAGGTTCAGATTGTCCTCGTTCATGCGGAAAGGCGCATCGGCCTGAACGTACACCTTCTTTACGCGGTCGTTGTAGATGAAGTCATCCACATACGAGCTTCCCCAGGCTGCGGAGAGAGTCTGATTCAGTTCGCTTATGCTGATGCCCTGCGACAGCGCCTTTTCGTAGTCGATATGAATCTTCAGCTGGGCCACGTCGTCAAGACCGTTAGGACGAGGCTGCATCAGGATGCTTGACTGGCCGGCTATTCCAAGGAACATGTTGCGGGCATCGATCAGAGCACTGTGTCCCTGCGCCCGGTGGTCGACCAGATAGAAGTCGATACCCTGGGCGGTGCCCAGTTCCGGCACCGCCGGAATATTGAAGGTGAACGCGTTGGCGCGGTCAATGGTTCCGAGAAGTATCGGAAACGCCCTGGCCACTATCGGATATACGGTCTGGTCGTAGGTAGGACGTTCCGCCCACGGCTTCAGCTTGACGAAGCTCATGGCCACGTTCTGGCCGGAACCGGCGAAGGAGAAGCCCACAACCGACATCAGAGATTCGATATTGTCCTTTTCTGCTCCTAGGAAGTACGCCTCGATCTGATTTACGACGCTGTCGGTTCTCTGGACCGTGGCGCCTGCTGGAAGCTGGGTCATAACAAAGAACACGCCCTGGTCCTCTTCTGGAAGGAAGGATTTCGGTATGTTCATGAAGCAGAAAACCATGCCGGCGATGATGACCGCGTAGTAGACGCAGAAGCGCGGGATGGCGTGAACGATTCCGCGCACGTTGTTCTGGTAGGTCTCTGACACTTTGTTGAATGCGGCGTTGAACCATTTGAAGAATACGTCCAGAGGCTTGCTGAGCAGACCCAGGATTCCGCTGCGCTTTTCCTTCTCGCTCTTTTCCTTGAGAATGCTGGCGCAAAGCGCTGGTGTCAGCACCAGAGCCACCACCACGGACAGCAGCATGGCGGAAACGATGGTTATCGAGAACTGCCGGTAAATAACGCCGGTGGATCCGCCGAAGAAAGCCATCGGCACAAACACGGCGGAAAGCACCATGGCGATACCGATAAGGGCGCCGGTGATCTGATCCATCGATTTGATGGTGGCAAGTCTCGGAGGCAGATTTTCGGTGGTGATAAGACGTTCCACGTTTTCCACCACCACGATGGCGTCGTCCACCAGCAGACCGATGGCCAGCACCAGACCGAACATGGTCAGCGTGTTGATGGAGAAGCCAAGGGCCGACATGATGGCAAATGTTCCCAGCAGCACCACCGGCACGGCGATGGTCGGAATGATGGTGGCGCGGATGTTCTGCAGGAACACGTACATGACTATGAATACGAGAATGATGGCTTCGAACAGGGTCTCGTACACGGAGTGGATTGACACCTCGATAAACGGAGTGGTGTCAAACGGAACCACCGAATGAATTCCCTGAGGGTAGAATTTCTCAAGTTCTTTGACCTTTTCGTTTACCAGTTCCGCGGTCTGCAGAGCGTTGGCGCCTGTTGCAAGACGGATGGCCAGACCGGATGTCGCCTGACCGTTCATGCGGCCGTACGCGTTGTAGTTTTCCGCGCCCAGCTCGACTCTGGCCACATCCTCAAGTCTTACTACCTTGCCGTCCTCGGTTACCTTCAGCACGATTTTCTGGAACTGCTCCGGATAGGTCAGACGGGTCTGTCCCACGATGGTGTAGGAGTATGTCTGTCCTTCGACGGAAGGCGCTCCGCCCAGCGAACCGTATGCGATCTGAGCGTTCTGTTCCTTGATGGCGGAAAGAAGCTCAGTGGTCGAGACGGCGTATTTGCTGAGTTTGCCCGGGTCGATCCAGATGCGCATGGAGTATTCCGCGCCGAACACCTGAACCTCGCCCACGCCTTCAAGACGGCTTATCGGCTCCTTGAAGTAGGTGGTCATGTAGTCTGACAGGTCATTGGCGTTGACCTTCGGGTCATCCGAGATCAGACCGATAACCATCAGGAAGGAACTGGTGGATTTTCTGACGGAAATGCCCTGCTGCTGCACTATCTGCGGCAGCGACGTCAGCGCCTGCTGCAGCTTGTTCTGCACCTGCACCTGGGCGATGTCGGGATCCGTGCCCTTTTCAAAGGTCACGTTTATGGATGCCTGGCCGTAGCTGTCGGAGGTGGAACTCATGTACAGATAGCCGTCTAGACCGGTGAGATTCTGCTCTATAACCTTGGTTACGGTGTTTTCCACGGTGCTGGACGAGGCGCCGGGGTAGGTGGCCGAAATGCTTACCTGAGGCGGCGCGATCTGCGGGTACTGTGCCACCGGAAGCGTCGCCACCGACAGGACGCCCAGAAGCATCAGCACAATGGCTATCACCCATGCGAATATTGGGCGGTGAATAAAAAATTTCGAAAGCATTTATTTGGTTCCTGTTTGCTGCTCGGCAGATTTCTGCTCTGCTTCTTCCTGCGCCTTGGTGCTGTCTACAGGGTTGACCGGCATGCCGACTCTGATTTTCTGCTGGTTGGTCACCACTACGCGATCGTTTTCGTCAAGACCTGACTTGACAACGACATTGGTTCCCACCTCGGGTCCGAGTTCGATGAATTTCTGCTGGATGGTGTTCTTTTCGTCAATCACGAACACGTACTTGTCGGAACGGTTGGCTCTTACCACCGCCACCAGAGGAATTATCATGGCGTTCTTCTGAATGCCCTTAGGGAATTTGACGCGCATGAACATGCCTGGCAGAAGAACATGATCCTTGTTGTTGGCCGTGGCTCTGAGATTCACCATGCCGGTGCTCTGATCCACGGAAACGCCGGTAAACTCAAGGGTCGCCGGCTCAGGATACTTTTCGCCGTTTTCAAACAGCAGAGAAACCTCAACCTTGTTGTCCTTGTTCAGGTGAATCGTGCCGTCGGCGATTTCACGGCGGGTCTGCAGCAGATCGTTGATGGATTCGCCAACGTCCACGTAAATCGGATCCAGCTGCTTGATGGTGGTCAGGGGGCTGGGCTGATTAGCGGTCACCAGAGCGCCCTCGGTGAAATCCGATTTGCTGATGATGCCTGATATCGGAGCGTACACCTTGGTGTAGGCCAGATTGATTTCAGCGGTTCTCACGGCTGCTTTTGCCGCAAGGATCTGGGCTTCGGCTGATTTCTTGTTGGCGATGGCGTCGTCATAGTCCTGCTGGCTCACCGCCTTGGTTTTCAGCAGCTGTTCATAGCGCTGGGCGCGGACGGTGATTGAGTATGCCGACGCCTCGGCCTTGGCCAGATCTGCCTTGGCAGCCGCCAGGCTGGCCTCGTAGGTGGCAGGATCAATCTGGTACAGCTGCTGGCCCTGCTTGACCTCCGAGCCTTCCGTGAACAGGCGCTTGAGAATGATGCCGCTTACCTGCGGTCTTACCTCGGCCTCCCGCAGAGCATTGGTGCGACCCTGCAGGTTAAGCTCAACGGTGACGTCCTGCTTTGATACCGGCACGAACTTGACCGGCAGCAGTTGTCCTCCCGCCTGAGCCTGCGTCTGCTCCTCGTTGAGACAGCCAGTCAGCAGACTGCTGGTCATCATTGCCAAACAAACTGACAGTAACTTAAATTTATTTTTCATGTTGTCTCCTGCGGCATCGATTTGTCTTCTGAGCGGCTGCTCGCTGTCGACTGCCTTTAAAAAATCGTTCCCCGAACGGTCTCTGTTTCCCCAGATTCGGAATCTGTTTCAGACCGGGATTCGGATCGGCATAACCATAAAAAACAAAGCCACCTGCTGTCATACGACAGGCAGGCGCCATCCGGAGTCTCAGCTCCGCCAGAAGGGCAATGCGCTGCGGCTTTGTGTATATTGTGATGCGGATTCCATAACTCTGAAATTCTATCACATCAAAAAAAGTTTCGTAAGATCGCAAAAAACGGCTTTTAAGGTGCGTTTTTGCATGAAACCTATTTCGCCTTGATCTGAGCCATCTCTCTTTGTATCCGTTTTTCCTTCCGCCGCATAAGATACCATGCCAGTGTCACGCACAGCGACACGATGGTGACAATGATGGTTGCAAGTGCGTTGATTTTAGGATTGACGCCGCGGCGGACGCTGGAGAACACCAGCATCGGCAGCGTGGTGGATTTAGGTCCCGCCACAAACTGGGAGATCACTATATCGTCCAGCGTCAGGGTGAACGCCAGCAGCCATCCGGAAACAATCGCTGGCGTCAGGGAAGGAAGAGTGATGAATACGAACACCTTGAACGGTGTGGCGCCAAGATCCAGCGCCGCCTCCTCAATCGAGAGGTCGGCCTCCTTCAGTCTTGCCCTGACAATGACGGTGACATAGGCGGAAGTGAATGTGACCATGGCGATCCAGATGGTGAACACTCCTCTGTCCGGAAATCCGTCCATCTGCTGTAGCACCGGATAGAGAAAGCTGCCTTCGGTTATGCCGAATTTTTCGGTGAGCCAGCCGGCCAGGGCGTGAGAGCCGTTGGCGGTGGCGATGAACATCAGCAGCAGCGAAAGACCGGTTATTACCTCGGGCATAACCATCGGCGCCGTAATGCTGAAGGAGAAAATTCCCTGTCCCCTGAACCGGCCGAAGCGGGCCAGCACGAAGGCGGCCAGAGTGCCGATGATGACCGACATGGTGGCGGCGCAAAAGCCGATGGAAAGCGTCAGGTAAATCGCGTGCAGGAATTCCTCGTCATGGACCAGGGCGACGTACCAGTCGAAGGAGAAACTCTTCCACACCGTCACCAGACGGGACGAATTGAAGGAGTACGCCATCAGGATCAGTATCGGCGCGTACAGGAACGACAGTCCTACGAACAGAAACAGAAGACGCCATTTGGAGCGAATATGCGGTGACTGCGAACTCATTGCTATTTAACCTCGCTGGCGCGCTGAACCTTGAAAAACCACATGATCGGAACGATCACAAGACAGAGCATGATAACGGCAATGGTGGAAGCCAGCGGCCAGTCTCTGTTGTTGAAGAAGTCCTGCCACAGCAGCTGTCCGATGAGCACCGCATCAGGACCTCCCAGCAGTTCCGGGATGACGAACTCGCCTATGGCCGGGATGAACACCAGCATGGAGCCCGCAATGACGCCGTTCTTGGTCAGCGGAAGCAGCACTCTGAAGAAGGTTGTCATTGGTCTTGCGCCAAGATCCATGGAGGCCTCGATATAACTGTAGTCCACTCTTGAAATGGCGTTGTACAGCGGCATGATCATGAACGGCAGGTAGGCGTAGACAATTCCCACATATACGGCAAACTGGGTGTGAAGCATCACCAGCGGCTCGTCAATGATGTGAAAGAACAGCAGCACCTGGTTGATGAAGCCGGTGTCGCTCAGAAGTCCCATCCAGGCGTAGACCCGGATGAGAAACGATGTCCAGCTTGGCAGAATGACAAGCATGAGCAGAATGCTGCGCATGGTCGGGGAGGCGTGCACGATGGCCCAGGCCAGCGGATAGCCGATGACAAGACAGCAGAGGGTTGAAATGAAGGCGACCTTCAGCGACTGCCAGTAGCCGAGAAGATAGAGGTTGCTTTCAAGCTTCTTGGCAAGGGATGCGAAGAAGCCTGGTTCCTCTTTTTCGCTGGCCTGCGCGCCGTCGGCGGTCTGGGCATTCTCTTCGGTTTCAAGATCGAAATCGTCAAGTCCCAGATCGTCTCCGGCAAAGACGAACTTGTAGTTGTTGAAGTTGAGCTTTATGTCCAGTTTCCCGTCCTCGTAGCTTGATATGGGGGTGTAGGGCGGCATCTGGCCGTCAACCATTTCCGAGAAGCTTATCTTGAAAATGATAAGGAACGGGATGATGAAGAACAGAATCATCCACAGATAGGGCACCGCAAGCACAAGACTGCTGCCTCTGAAGCGGATCTTCGACAGACGGCTCTTGAACAGCCCTTTCAGTTTCGGGCTCCGATTGTAGATTCTAGCCATTTGATTCCGCTCCGCTAAATGGTGAGAACAACGGCCGAATCAGGTTCCCAGTGGAGGTAAACCTTGTCGTCCCATGATGGCTGATTGTTGCGGAAACGGTCAACGTTAGGAATCGTCACGGTGACGATTTTGCCGCTGGCTATCTTCACGTGGTAAATCGAGATGTCGCCCATGTAGGCGATGTTGTCCACAATGCCCTCGGCGTAGTTGTATCTGGTGTCCTTCGGCTCTTCGGTTTCAATCCAGATCTTCTCAGGCCGCAGAGCGACTGTGACCTTCATGCCGTCGGCTATGTTGGTGCCGGAATTGATGTAGAAAGGGTGCTTGAGATCGGTGGTGTCGATAACGGTATGGGCGCTGTCGTTTTCGCCCAGCTCGCCATGGAACAGGTTGACCGATCCGATGAATTCGGCCGTGAACACGCAGTTGGGGTTTTCGTAGATTTCTTCCGGATCTCCCACCTGGATCAGCTCGCCCTTGTCCATGATGGCGATGCGGCCGGCCATGGTCATGGCCTCCTCCTGATCGTGGGTAACCATTACGCAGGTTACGCCAACCTTTTCGATGATGTCCACCAGCTCAAGCTGCATCTTCATTCGCAGCTTCTTGTCCAGCGCGCCCATCGGCTCGTCAAGCAGCAGGAGCTTTGGCCTTTTGGCCAGGGATCTGGCAAGGGCGACGCGCTGGCGCTGTCCGCCTGAAAGCTGGTACGGCTTGCGGTTGCGGAAGTCGGTCATATGAACCAGCTCCAGCATCTGGGTCACTCTCTCGCTGATTTCGCTTTTCGGAAGTTTGTCCTGCTTGAGGCCGAAGGCGATGTTCTGCTCCACCGTCATGTGCGGAAACAGCGCGTAGGACTGAAACATCATGTTCACCGGACGCTTGTAGGTAGGAACCTTCGACAGATCCTGGCCGTCAATGATGATTTCGCCGCTGGTCGGGGTTTCAAGTCCGTCGAGCATGCGCAGGAGAGTGGATTTGCCGCAGCCGGACGAACCCAGGAGCGCGAATATCTCTCCCTGGTAGATGGTCAGATCCACATCGTCGACAGCCTTGATTCCGCCGTCGAAAATTTTGGTCAGTTTTCTGATCTGAACCAGAGGCTTTCTCTTCTGTATTTCCTGCACTGTAGGCTTGTTGGGATTCTGCGTTTTGCGGGCATCTTTGCTCTGGTTTGCTGACGTATCTCCGTTCTCGATCGTATTGCCTCGGGGTTCCGCGTTTGCAAGGTTAGGTTTCTGTTCATCCATTTATGTCACCTGCGGGGGTATTTTTTCTTATACCGCCGTCCTGAAGTTTCCTCGTGTCGTATAGGCCTGCAGCATAGGTTCCGGTGAGAAAACGCCTGCTGTTTCGCTTGGAAACATGACATTGCGGTCTTGATTGCCGCGTCTGTTTCTAAATGCGTAATATATCCAATGGCCCGCAAAAATCAACACAAATTAGCCGGTTGATTCTTCTTTTGGATAAATCCACCAGAGCTCTGGAAAAGGAAAGCGGAAGCGAAAAGGATCGAGGGACGATGGACGAGGGAATATGACATACCGCTGCAAAAAAAATCCTCCCGGGAGGTTTTCTGCGGGAGGAGTTGTTTTTAAGCGAAATTTCTTTGCCTGGTCTGTCCGGAGACGGGATTTCAAAGCTCAAGGGTGTCGATTGCTATCGCCGCGGCCTGCGCTCTCGGCGTTCCGCGGTTCTCCTTGAGGATTTTGAACAGCTTGCTTCTGGCAGCCTCCTTGTCCTGGGCCGTCTCATAGAAGTATACGAAGCTGTCGGCCGCCTCTTCGATTTCTCCGGCCTTGATCTGAACCTCGGCCAGGTTGCTCCAGGCCACCGCCTTGTCCGGATCCAACTTCACCGTGCGTTTGAGGTACTTCATTGCCTTGCCGGTGTTTCCCTTTTGGGCGTAGGCAAAGCCGAGATTGAAGGTGATTCTGGAATCGTCGGGATGCTTTGCGGTTTCTTTTTCAAGTATTTTTATTCCCTCGTCGTAATAGCCGTCTCTTATGAGGCTGATGCCGCGCTCTTTGCTGGCTGGCTGAGACGCTGCGCGCGGAGACGCAGGCTGCTGGTGAGTCGGTCTTGAGACCTCGTGGCGGCCTGAGTACGAGGCTGGGACGCCCCGGTTGACGGATTTTATGTCGGCGGGAGTCAGCTTGTAATATTTGTTGCCAGGTGTGTCCAGCATGGCAAGGCGGATCTTGTCGGGAACTCCGTATCTTTTGTAGGCGCTGTTGAGATCAAGTGTGGCGGCTTTGGCGTTGCTTGATTCCCGGTTGTATTCCATCGCCCGGTGCACGTACATTCCGGAGGCCGGATCGGCATATCTGCTGCTGCCGGACGCGAAGATAAGGAAACAGGCGCTGCCGCAGGTTTTGGTGCCTTCCACCCGGGTGTCCATCCTGTTGCGGTGGATGTATTCGGCGATTTCGTATGCCTCCCCCAGCATGCCTCCCGTGCTGTTGAGCAGCACCAGTTCCGGCATGTTTCCGGATCGGCGCATCTGCTCCGCCGCATTGACGAATTTTTTTCCGTCATGGTTGTTGATTTCTCCGGAGATCACTATGCATGGAATGCCGTCCGGATTTGTTCCGGTCTTGATTTTGGCTGCGTTTGCGGTTTCGGCGGCAGTCAGCGCTGCGGCTAGAAGCAGATATTCCGCGATTCTTTTCAAAGGTTTCATGGATGTTCCTGTTTTTCTCAGCTGACCGCGACAGAATTGCGGCCCTTGGCTTGATGGTTTCCTGGCGGTTATTGCCGCTTCAGACAGTTTTTTCAGATCGGCGCGTGGCGAAACCTGTCAAGTTTTATTCCGAATCTGCCGATAAAATGTACAGAAAAAGGAGGGTGAAAAAACAAACGGGAGGTCGCCATGACACAGGAAGCATTACTGTCTGCCGTATCCGGCATGGTTCCGATCAGTGCCGGCATACTGAAATTCAAAAACGGAGTCAGAAAGGTTCTGAAAACCAACTGGACCAGATCTCTTGACGAGAATGACAGAACCGAGGACGATGGGACGCTTATGGCGAAAGACGATCGGTCGTCAAAGGACGACCGTCCGGGGTTCGAGCCGTCCGAAGGCGTGGATCTGATGGTCTGAAAATCGATCGTCAGAACATCGAGGCTTCATTTGTGATATCTTTGGAGCGTGAATGTCACCGGCTTTGACGTATAGACCTGTCCGCCCGGAAGCGTGGCCTGCATTGTCACGACATGAGTGCCACGGTCGAGATTTTCCACATGCTTGGATATTCCGCCGTTGCCCGAGGCTATTTCCTTTCCATCCAGAAGCAGGGAAACCTTGGTTCCATGCGAGGTGTTTCCCGCAGAGCCTGAAATCGTCACGTTTCCGGCATTGTCTCTGATGACCGCTCCGTCTTCTGGAGACGTTACGGTCAGAGTCGGCTCCGTCACCTTTTTGTGGTAGTCGCCAGATGAACGGGATTCTATGTTCATTTCGCTCCGTTTGGCGACGTTTGGTTCCTGCAGTTCAACCTTGGTAACGCCTGATACGCCCTCGGGCGCGGAATCGGAATAATGAACCGTGCCGTTGGCATCCGTCCACTTGTGAATTTCCGCGCTGGCCGCACCTGACAGCGCTACCGTTGCGGCAAGAAACAGTAAGAGTGATTTTTTCATGCTAACGCCCCTTTGCTAAATCCAACGACTCTTCCCTGCCGATTATAACCCAAAGAAAAATTCAGACAGAAAACCGCAAGCGGCAAATTAGGTGACAGATCAAAGTTTGCCATGCCGGATGCCTTTCGCCCCCTCCCCATGCGCCGAAAGCAAAAAGCCGCGCTTGCGCGCGGCCTTTTCAATCTCTGAACGGCTGGTCTTTACAGCGAGTAGTAGAGTTCGAATTCCAGCGGGTGCGGAGCCATTCTCACTCTGCTGACATCCTGTTTTTTCAGTTCGATGTAGGAACTGATGAAATCCTCGGTGAACACGCCGCCCCTGGTGAGGAATTCGTGATCCGCCGCCAGAGAGTTGAGGGCCTCCTCAAGGGAGCCGCAGACCTGCGGCACGTTGGCGGCCTCCTCAGGCGGAAGATCGTAGAGATTCTTGTCAAGAGCCTCGCCCGGATCGATTTTGTTCTGAATTCCGTCAAGTCCGGCCATGAGCATGGCGGAGAAGGCCAGATACGGATTTGCCATGCAGTCAGGGAATCTGACCTCGACTCTGGTGGCCTTAGGGGAGGACACCGCCGGAATTCTGATGGATGCGGAACGGTTTGAGGCCGAGTAGGCCAGCATCACCGGAGCTTCGAAGCCTGGAACCAGACGCTTGTAGGAGTTGGTCGAAGGGTTGGTGAAGGCGTTAAGAGCCTTGGCGTGCCTGATTATGCCGCCGATGTAGTAGATCGCGGTCTGGGACAGCCCGCCGTAGCCGTCGCCGGCAAACAGATTCTTTCCGTCCTTGGACAGCGACTGGTTGCAGTGCATTCCGGAGCCGTTGTCGCCGAATATAGGCTTCGGCATGAAGGTGGCGGTTTTGCCGTTGCGGTGGCAGACGTTGCTGATGACGTATTTCATCTCCAAAAGCTCGTCGGCCTTTTTGGTCAGGGTGTTGAAGCGGGTGGCGATTTCATTCTGTCCGCCGGAGGCGACCTCGTGGTGATGGGCCTCCACGATCATGCCCAGCCTTTCAAGCTCGATGCATATTTCTGAACGCAAATCCTGGGACGGATCCACCGGAGGCACCGGGAAATAGCCGCCCTTGGTGAACGGACGATGGCCCAGATTGCCGTCCTCGTAGTCGGTGCCTGAATTCCAGGCTCCCTCGTAGGCATCTATTTCGTAGAAGCAGCCGTTGTTTCTGTTTTCAAACTTGATGTCGTCGAAAATGAAGAACTCCGGCTCCGGTCCGAAGATCACGCTGTCGGCAATGCCGGTGGATTTCAGGTGCTCCTCGGCTCTTTTGGCGATGGAACGCGGGTCGCGGTCGTAGCCGGTCATGGTCTTCGGCTCCAGAATGTCGCAACGGATGAAGACGGTGGAATCGTAGTAGAAGGGATCCTGATGCCAGCTTGTCGGATCCGGCATAAGCACCATGTCAGACTTGTTGATGCCCTTCCATCCGGCTATGGATGAGCCGTCGAACATTTTGCCGTCCTCGAAGAAATCCTCGCTGATCTGGCTTACCGGCAGAGTGATGTGATGTTCCTTGCCTCGGGTGTCGGTAAAGCGAAGATCGACAAATTTCACGCCCTCGTCTTCAATGTGCTTTAAAAGTTCCTGTACTGCATCAGACATTTGAAATCCCCGTTTGTTGCTGTATTGACGCCGCGCTTCAGTCCGGCTTTTTTATCGTTTTGGCTCTGAACCGAAGCATGCCGTTCAATTTTAACGCTTTATCCGTTTTTTTGCCATAAGTCACACATGAGGCGTATGCCCTTTGACGAATCCACAATCTGTAGTGTGCCGGGCTGGCAAGACGACAGGCGCTGCCGCCCTGGCCGGCGGGGAATTATCATGCAAATTTTGCTGTGAAGATCACATATTTCAGAGTAAAATATGCCCATCAAGATATCACCTGCGGAGTCAATTGCGTCCGGCTGGTGTCCAGAAGAGGTTTTTATGTTAGATAAGCTGCGCAATATCGCAATAATAGCTCATGTTGATCATGGCAAAACAACCCTTGTTGACAAGCTTCTGAAGCAGTCCGGCACCCTTGATCGCGCCAGCGCCGATCAGGAAAGAGTGATGGACTCCAACGCCATTGAACGTGAACGCGGTATCACCATTCTGGCCAAAAACACGGCCATCAACTGGAACGGATACCGCATCAACATCGTCGACACCCCGGGTCACGCCGATTTCGGCGGCGAGGTTGAGCGCGTCATGTCCATGGTTGATTCCGTGCTCCTGCTGGTGGATGCGGTGGACGGCCCCATGCCGCAGACCCGCTTTGTCACCCAGAAGGCTTTTGCCGCCGGACTGAAGCCTATCGTGGTCATCAACAAAATCGACCGTCCAGGCGCCCGTCCGGACTGGGTCATCGATCAGGTTTTCGATCTGTTTGACAACCTGGGCGCCACCGACGAGCAGCTGGATTTTCCGATCATCTACACCTCGGCTCTCAACGGAACCGCCACGCTGGATCTCGGCGAGCCCAAGGAGGACATGACGGATCTGTTCCAGGCGATCGTGGATCACGTGTCGCCTCCTCAGGCCGATCCCGATGGCGCGTTTCAGATGCAGATCTCCCAGCTGGACTATTCGTCCTACGTGGGCGTTATCGGCGTCGGCCGCATCATGCGCGGCACCGCAAAGACCAACATGCCGGTCACCATCGTGGGCGTCGACGGCGCGACCCGCACCGGCCGTATCGGTCAGATCCTTGGCTATCTGGGTCTGCAGCGCAACGAGGTGGCCTCGGCGGACGCCGGCGACATCGTCGCCATCACCGGTCTGGGCGAACTGAAGATTTCCGACACCGTCTGCTCCTCCGAAAAGGTTGAGGCGCTGCCACCGCTTACTGTCGACGAGCCGACGGTTTCCATGACATTTCAGGTGAACACGTCTCCTTTTGCCGGCAAGGAGGGCAAGTTCGTGACCTCCCGCAATATTCTTGAACGGCTGCAGGAGGAACTGAAGCACAATGTCGCTCTGAGAGTGGAAATGACCGATGACACCGACAAGTTCAAGGTTTCCGGAAGAGGCGAACTGCACCTGTCCGTTCTGATCGAAAGCATGCGTCGCGAAGGTTACGAGCTTGCCGTTTCCCGTCCGGAGGTCATCATCAAGGAGGTCGACGGCAAAAAGCTGGAGCCGATTGAGAATCTTACCGTTGACGTGGACGAGGGCAGCCAGGGCTCCGTTATGCAGGCTCTGGGCGAGCGCAAGGCCGAACTGGTGGATATGGTTCCGGACGGCAAGGGCAGAGTCCGCATCGACTACAAGATCCCTTCCCGCGGTCTTATCGGTTTCCAGAGCGAGTTCATGACCATGACCTCGGGACTTGGTCTGATTTATCACACTTTCGACAGTTACGGCGAATACCGCGGAGGAGATATCGGCTGCCGCAAGAACGGCGTGATGATCTCCAACGCCACCGGCAAGGCTCTGGGATACGCGCTGTGGTATCTGCAGGATCGCGGCTATCTGTTCATCGGCCACGCCGCAGAAGTCTATGAGGGACAGATCATCGGCGTGCACAACCGGGACAACGATCTTACCGTCAACTGCCTCAAGGGCAAGAAGCTGACCAATGTTCGAGCCTCCGGCACCGACGAGGCCATCGTGCTGGTTCCGCCGGTGGTGCTGTCCCTTGAGCAGGCGCTTGAATTCATCAACGACGACGAGCTGGTGGAGGTAACGCCTCAGTCCATTCGTCTGAGAAAGAAGCAGCTTACCGAAATCGATCGTATCCGGGCCTTCAGAAGCTCGCAGGGACACAATCCTTCATCCCTCGAAATGAAGTAGCGGATATCTTGTTGCGGAAGCAAAGGCCGGGACGCAGGTTCCGGCTTTTTACGTTTTGTCGGGCAATGTCGCTATGAATGCAAATCAAATCTCCCGGAAGCAGCGCCATCGTTTTCTGGTCCGCCGGGCCATCAGGCGTCTGCTCAAAAGGGAGATCGTTCCCGGCAGGGTTATGATCCTTGCAGCGCTGCTTGGCGCCATGATCGGTTTTGTCTGCGTTGTCTTTCAGCTGCTTCCCGAGCTGATCGCCATCTATCGGCTTGAGTGGTTCGCCGGTTCCGAAGGATCGCCTGGCGATTATTTCCTGCTGTTCGTTTCCTCCGGGCTGCTGGCCGCCTTCGCTCTGTTTCTTACCTTCCGTTTTGCCCCCGAGGCCGGAGGATCCGGAATTCCGGAAATCGAGGGAGCGCTGGATCGCAAGCGACCGGTGAGATGGTGGCGGGTGCTGCCGGTGAAACTGGTGGGCGGAATGGCCTCTCTGAGTTCCGGCATGATTCTCGGTCGCGAGGGACCATCCATTCAGATCGGCGGCAATCTTGGCAAAATGGGCGCCGATCTGGCTCTTCTTCCCAAAAGGCATTCCATGGCTCTGCTGGCCGCAGGTGGCGCGGCCGGACTTGCCGCCGCGTTCAATGCTCCCCTTGCCGGGCTCCTGTTTGTGCTTGAGGAACTGCGGCCGCAGTTCCGCTACAGCTTCCTGTCGGTGAACATTGTGGCGGTCACGGTGGTGACAGCCGCCATGATCCGCTGCTGCATTCTATCCTCGGATCCGGTCTTTGCCGGACTTCCTGTTTTTGCGACTCCGGAACCGGCATCCTACGTCTGGTTTGTCGTCCTGGGGTGTGCCGCCGGCGTCTTTGGCGTCTGCTTCAACCGGATGATCGGATTTTTTCAGGATCTGTATCTCCGCATCCATTCCGGAAAGCTTATGCGCGCTCTTTTGCTGATTTTTCTGGTGGGAGGAATGTTCGGCATACTTTCCGTGGCTGTTCCCGATGCGGCCGGCTCGGGCATGATGTCCATTCCTTCCTGGATCGGCTCGCATGTTGCGCTGCCGACGCTGGCGGCGCTGCTTGCGGCGCGGACCGCGGGGATCATGCTGTGCTTCTGCAGCGGGATCCCCGGAGGAATTTTCGCTCCAAGTCTTGCCATCGGCACGATTCTCGGGGCCATTCTGGGAACGGCGCTGGAAACAGCCGGGTTGCCGTGGGCTCCGGAAACCGGCATTCTCGCCATCACCGGCATGTGCGCCATCTTCGCGGCATCGGTGCGGGCGCCGGTAACCGGCATTGTGCTGGCCACCGAGATGACCAACAACTATCAGTTTCTGCTTCCCATGATGATCACCACGCTGACAGCAACCATCGTCGCCCAGAAACTGGGAGGAATGCCGATCTACACGCAGATCCTCAACCGCACTCTGAGACTTGCCGCGCAGAGACGGTCTCGGGGGTAGATCACTTCTTCTTCTGGCGCATGAGGCTTACGTGCGAGGAGGAACGGTTCCGGTAAACGTGCGCGTCAAGGGTGAAACTGTTCTGCTTGTAAATTCCGGTAAACGCGTTGAAACTTGCGGATTTTCCTTCTTCCGCTCCCTTTCCCGCCGGTTTGACGGCGCCTTCAAAAATGACATATTCGGTATCGTCGGTCAGCTTGCCGCCATAGTAAATCCTTATATGGTTGCCCTCGAACTCCACCAGACACTCCTGGCCGAAGTGCTTGCCCGACCATCGTCCCTGAAGCCACTGCACAGTGGGATCGTCGTAAAGCTGGACATTCGAGCCGGCGGTGGTGAAGTCAAGCTTGCTGTCGGTGGCCATGACGCGAAAGAGACTGTATATGTCGTAGGCGGCCTCAAAACTCATGATCCTGTCCACATTGTCGGTTTTGTAGATTTTTTCGCCGCTTTCATAAACCACGCTTAAAGTGTCTCCGTCTCCGGATGGCAGTCCGTCGGTATGGGAGACGAAGCCGTTGTTTGACGAAAGATTGTGTTTTCGAACCAGCTGCTGGAGTCTTCGGGTGTAGTCCCGATCATCCGTTTTGAAATCCAGGATGAATTTGCTTCCGTCGCGTCCTTTGGCGTACATGTTCTCCCCTTCGGCGCGAACTGAAAGCGATCCGTCCTCGTTTTTGGTCAGCTCAAGCTTTCTGGCCCGTATTTCCCTTTCTTCGTCCGATGTTTCCTCATACTGGGCGGGATTGTAGATCTGAGGCTCGTAGAGAGTAAGCTGGAAGGATTTTATGTTCTCGGATTCGATTTTGTCATTCAGATTTTTCACTCTGTATTCGCGGTGCCCGCCTTCCACCTCGGGAAGAATGTCGGTATCGGCGCGGGCCGATGCCGTAAATGACAAGATACCCATAAGAATGCATGCTCCTAAGATATGTCTGATCATGAAAAGCTCCGCTTGCCTGTCCTGCTTTACTTTGGCGAGCATATCACATTTGGGGCGCGGAGGATGAGATTCCGCACTTTGCCGTTGTTTTATCGTGATGCCGCGGGCGTCCCTTCGGTTTTGGTTTTGTCCAGCTCCTTTTTCGCGCCCGGTGTGTTCCCAAAGATCGCTAGCGCTTCGAATTTGCTCATGTTTCTGATTCTCGTCCGGATATATTAAAATACGCAGGTAGTATTTCATCTCTGGATTTTTTTATGAAGAAAGGTATCAAGGACAGGATTATTTCAATTCCGTATCTGGGGCGTTTTCTGCTGTTCCAGAAGGCCCTTGCGTTAAGATATATTCATGATCGCATCACCGTGGAGGCCAGCCACCTGGCTTATGTGACCCTGCTGTCGCTGGTTCCTTTTTTCACCGTGCTGTTTTCCATGCTGTCCACGCTGCCGGTGTTTGAAAGCACCAAAGCGCATATCAAGGATCTGATCTTCAGCAATTTCATGCCGGTTTCGAGCGACACTCTGACGGAGAATCTGGAGATTTTTTCCCGCAACGCATCCAACACCACCATTATCGGCGCGCTGATCCTGCTGGTGGTGTCAATGATGCTTCTTCAGTCCATCGACAGTTCCATCAATCACATCTGGAAGTGCAAGGAGAAAAGGCCTCTGCTGACGACGGTCAGCGTGTACTGGATGGTGATAACTCTGGGTCCGATCCTGATCGGCAGCAGTCTCGCTCTTACCTCCTACGCTCTTTCATACCAGATTGACGACGGTTTCGGCATTATTCCTTTCGTTCAGCGGACAGTCATCAAGATCCTTCCGGTGATGTTCTCGTTTGTCGCGCTGCTGCTGATGTATTCGGTAGTGCCGAACCGCAAGATAAGAGTTCCTTACGCCATGGTGGGCGCCCTGGTGGCGGCGATACTGCTGGAGGTTGGCAAACGTCTCTTTTCCCTTTACATCATCTATTTCCCTTCATATCAGAACATTTACGGAGCCATCGCCGTGGTTCCGATACTGCTGGTATGGATTTACGTAAGCTGGCTGATCGTTTTCATCGGAGTGGAGATCCATGCAAGCCTGCAGGATGTGTACGATCTGAAAAAGAAGGAGGCAGCCGCATACGTGAAGGACGGCACCACCTACAGCGCCGATGAGCAATCGCAGATTCTTGAAAATTCCATAAATCAAACTTCATGCCCTGATGACGCAAAGGCCGATGGACTGAAGAACAAATCCGTGGATGGGGACGGAGCGGAGGAATAACCTGCCGAGGCGGCCAGGTTCGTTCTCTTTCACTCCGATCGCAAGACGGGGATGCTTCGTCCGGGTTTTCACCGTGCTGGGCGTCGGCCGGACTCGATGGATCTGCCGCGCGTTTTTTAGTTTGATTCCGCTGACGGTGTTTTGTCCGTGGCGGTGATCTCTATGCTGTCGGTCTTCACCGGGGGTTCGTGAAAGCTGGCGTTGATCTCGTACACCCGGCTTATGGCATCCACCGCGCCGCGGATCTGGTAGGCGTTTCCCCGCTTGCTAAGGTTTATGGAGGCGCTGTCGGCCATGAGGTTCCTGGCCGAGCTGAGGCACTGGATCCAGTTGGTGGTGATGCCGCTCCCTGCTGAATTTCTCAACTGCTCCAGATCCATATTGCTTATGACCACGTTTTTCAGATTGATCGAACCTGAAATATCAGTGACGCCATCCTCGTTTTCTCCGGTTTTATGGAGCAGCGCCAGGCTGAAATCGGATTCCCCCACGGTCTGGTGACCCTTGAAAATGAGGTTTCCGTAGCCGAAACCCACGGAGGAGCCCTGAATGTCGATTCTGGCTGTTCCGCTGTCGGTGTCGTAGGTGCCTGTTGCCGACACGGTGCCGCCGTTGAGGGCGGCCGTGGCCGTAGAAATTGCGAGCAGTCCCTTGTCGTCCAATGTCAGCGCCGAGTTCATGTTTTTCACGTCTATTTCGGTCAAAGCCAGCTCATCGGCGAAAATTTCGATATGGGAGCGTCGGTTAGAGGAACTGAAGAGTCCGTCTCTGTACTGGATGTGATTGGCAAAGAAGCTTCCGTTGCGGATAAATACAGGATTGTACTCGTCCATGGAGTCGTAGTAGATGTCCTGGATGTTCACCACTCTGAAATTGATTTGCCGGTAAGGAATGTAATCAAGAATCTGCTGCAGCTGATCCTTGGCTGCATTGTCAAGATGCAGTTCTTTTAGACTTATTTCCTGAATGTCGATGATGTCGGTTCGCTTGTCCTGCTTGATGTAGCTTTCAAAATAACCGTTGCTGTACTCGCCTGAAATCAGGATATGGGATACAGGATTGCTTATCGGCTGGCTGGCTGAAAGGGTTACGTTCTGGATTTCGCTGTCGTTGTGGCGCAGCGAACCGATGCGGCTGACAAAGCTGATGTGCTCGATGCTGCCGTTCTGCCAGGTAAGATCGTTGACGTTCAGATTGAGATCGCGCAGAGCGGTCGCAAATCCGGGGATTTCCACCGAGCAGTTGCTGATCACCGAATCGTAAACGTCGAATTTCCAGTCGGAAAACTCTTTCGCCGACTCCGGATCGATGGTGGTGTTTATCCCGGAGATATCAAGTTTTCTGATGGTGGCCTGCTTGAGGATCGGGTAAATGTCCAGCTTGGTGTACAGGCTGCCCTCCCTGAAATTGGTTCTCAGTTCCTCGATTGTGATCTTTTCGTCCGTGTAGTGAAAGGTGGTATTGAAGCCGTGGAGGATAATATCGTTGTATTTCAGGCGGTTGGCGAAAAGATTGGCGAAAAAGTTCCGGGGAACGTTCGGCCGTCCGTCCTTCAGAATGTCAAGGTTGCTGAGCTCGATGATGCTGCCGTCGATGCTCAGATTACTGCTTTTCAGATTGAAGTCCTTGAGATGGAGATCCTGGATCGTGATCTCATGGAACAGGTCGCCCTTGCCGGCCAATTCTGGCAGAGTGTCCAGGTTAAGCCTTGAATTGATGAATTCCAGCTCCCGGATCTTCAGTTTGCGCTCGATCAGCAGCGAACTGTCAAATTCCGCATAGATCTGATCGGCCTCGAAGCTTGTTCCTATGCTGACGCGTTTCAGCAGGACGGTGTCCGGGTAGACGGGGTTGTAGCTGATGTCGCCGATTGAAACTTCAAATCCTGTCTGCTCCTTTATGAGCTTCGCCAGCGGTTCGATGACATAACTGCTTCGGAGGTAGAGATAGGAGCCCGCGACGGTTATAAGGGCAATAAGTCCCAGGATGATAATGACCCTTGATACGATTCTCATTGGTGCTACCTGTGCCGTCAAGCCTGCGTGAAAGCGGATTCCGTGCGGGTCCACCGTTTGACAAGCTTCTGCGCCGTCGCAGGATCGCTGTCGGTGATGACTCTGGCCAGCTGGTTGGCCTGAGGGATCAGCGCCTGATCCTTGAAAAGATCGGCGATTTTCATTCCTGCGACGCCGGTCTGCTTGGTTCCAAGGTATTCTCCGGGGCCGCGGATCTCAAGATCCTTCTGGGCTATTTTCAGACCGTCGGTGGTTCCGCAGAGAAATTCAAGCCGCTCCCTGGCGGTAGGATTCAGTTCCGAGGTGCTGTAGAGCATGCAGAAGGCCTGCTGCTGTCCGCGTCCCACCCGTCCCCGCAGCTGATGAAGCTGAGCAAGTCCGAGCCTCTGGGGATCCTCGATAACTATGATGTTGGCGTTCGGCACGTCCACCCCCACCTCGATGACGGTGGTGGCAACCAGCATGTCCAGGCTGCCGCTTTTGAATTCGCTCATTGTTGTCTGCTTGTCCTCTCCGCTCATTTTGCCGTGTACAAGTCCGATTCTGATTTCCGGCAGTTCCTGTTTCAGCTGTTCAAACTCGCGCTCGGCGGCGGCGCAGTCCAGCACCTCCGATTCCTCTATCAGCGGGCAGACCCAGTAGACCTGCCACTTTTTGTTGACGCACACGTCTCTTATGCGGTTGATGAGCTTGTATCTGATCCGGTTTCCGATCAGCTTGGTGGTGATGGGCTTTCTTCCCGGCGGAAGCTCGTCAATGGAGGATACGCTGAGATCGGCGTAGCTGGTCATGGCCAGCGTTCGCGGAATCGGCGTCGCCGTCATGATAAGCTGATGGGGGATACAGTTCCCGTTCTGGCCCTTGGAGAGCAGCTTCAGCCGCTGCTCCACGCCGAAGCGATGCTGTTCGTCGATAATGACGTACCCCAGTTTTGAGAATGCGACCTGCTCCTGAAACAGCGCATGGGTGCCGATGACTATCTGCGCGGCGCCGCTGGCGATTTTCTCCAGCGCCTCCTTGCGTTCCCTGGCCTTCAGCCGGCCGTTTATCAGGACGGTGCAGATCCCCATTGGCGCAAGCAGCGCGGTGAATTTCTGATAGTGCTGGGAGGCGAGAATTTCGGTCGGGGCCATGATGGCGGTCTGATAGCCGTTTTCCGCGGCGTTAAGCGCGCTCATGGCCGCCACCAGCGTTTTTCCGGAACCTACGTCTCCCTGAAGCAGTCGCATCATGGGAACCGATCCTGCCATGTCATGATCGATTTCGGCGGTGACTCTCATCTGGGCGCCGGTGGGACTGAAGCCGAGGCCGGCAAGCAGCCGTTGCCTAAGATGCCCTCGGCTTACCAGGGGATAGGTTGAAAAGTGGCTGTTTTTGGCTCTGGCGGCATAAACCGCCGCGGTGTTGGCGGTCATTTCCTCCAGCACGATCCGGTTGCGCTCCTGGCAGGCGCCGTTGACGATCTTCTGAGTGTCGTATCCGCTTGGCACGTTGTGCAGGAATTCAAGCGCTTCAAGAAGCGTTATTCCGTTGGTGGCGGAGGCGGGAAGCAGCTCCTCGATGCCTTCTTTCCGGGCCATTTCCAGGGCAAGTTTTGCCAGATCGGCGATTTTATCGGATTTCAGACCTTCGGTGGCGGGGTAGATCGGAGAAAGATGCTTGGGCAGCACGACATCGTCCCTGCTTCTGCTTATCCATTGGGTCGGATGCTTCATCTGGCAGCCGTACATGTCAGATACAACCTTGCCGTAGCATACTATGTATTTGCCGACCTCGAAGATTCGGATCTGATTGGGGTAGAGGTGCCAGAAACCGGCCTTTATCAGATTGCCGTCCTGCTCGGTGAAACTGCACTCAAGTATGGCGCCCGCGCGGGTGCTTTTGTTTACGACGGAGCGGATCGTTCCTCCCACCAGGATGTTGTCGTCGGTCTGGACCTGGCGGGAAAGAACCAGCCTGGTATGATCCTCATATCTCGCAGGAAGATGAAAGAGCAGATCGCGCACTCTGTTGATGCCGATGTTCTGAAATTTTTCCGCCAGCTTTTTCCCGATCCGCGGCAGGGATGTCAGAGGTTCGTCAAGCATAGATCAGATGATTCTCTTGATGAGCATATGAAGTTTGAGCCGCATGATTTTCTTCATGTAGTTTTTGACTCTTTCCGGAAAATCATCAAACTTTTCGATCTCCGTCCAGTGGCTGATCCGGGTGGTGTGGTCAAGAATATAATTGATTTCGTGTTCGAACTTGTCTTTCATCAGGCGCTGGGGATCCTGCAGCACGATGCCGTTTTCAATATCAAGTCTCCAGGCTCTCGGGTTGAGATTGTTGCCGGTAAGAAGATAGCAGGTATCGTCGATGTATATGCCCTTGACATGATAGGTGTTGCTTCCGTCCTTCCACATCATCACGTTCAGCTGGCGACTATCGATGTACGCCTGGTGTTTTCGGCAGAATTCTCTGATGAATCCTTCGTACAGGTAAGGAACCGCCGCGACCCGGTTGAAGGGCTGATCCTCGGGGATGTAGAAATCGTTGGCCACCTTGTCCCCGATGATCAGGGTTGTTTCTACTCCTCTCTCCAGCAGATTGGTCACAGTTCTTGACACGCTGGCCGGCATGTTGAAATATGGGGTGCAGATGACAATTTTCTTCTTGGTCATCCTCATCAGGGATATTATCGTTCGGTTGAGCCGGTTAAGACCGTTGCCAAGACCGCACAGCGGAGTCACCGCAAGGCAGCCGTCCCCCCGCTGCATGGGAGCGATGTCGTAGCTCGACCTTTTCAGCAGTCTTTTGAATTTGCCGATTTTGTCGCCGATCTCCTTGGCTGTGGGAATGGTTTCCTGCGTGAGATCGGTAACGGCGGGAGAACTGATGATAAAGTTGAGCAGATATGCCGTCATGCAACCGGCAAGTTCCGGCGATTCGATTTTCTGATAGCGATCCAGACGGTATTTGCCTTCATAGCCCAGATACACGTTGTTGATGCTGGCGCCGGAATAAAACACGGTGTCGTCGAAAATGAAGCCTTTGAGGTGAAGCACTCCAAACACTTCCTTGGTTTTGACAGGCACTCCCAGGAAGGAGATTTTGGCATCGGGGTATTTGAGCATGTACTGACGGTACATCACATTGTTGCCGCATTGCTTGCCCTTGCCCATAAGCCCGCGCTGAGCCCGGTGAAAATCCACCAGAATGTAGATTTTCAGAGAAGGACATTCCTGGGCGCGCTTGTACAGCTCGTCAAGAATCATGCGTCCGCATTCGTCATCCTGCAGATACAGGGCGGTGATGTAGATGCGCCGGCTGGCACTTCTGATCATGTTTATCAGTTCGCACCGGAAGCTGTCGGGCGTTTCCAGAACGGATATCGAGGTCGCAGGGACGCTGAAGGCGGGCAGTCTGCCCACTCTGTCGCTGTCTCTTCTTGGCAGTCTGAACATGCTCATAACTAGTCCGTGACATTTAGTGATTTGCATCACGTTTATCTACAATAAAATTCCTTCGTTTCTGTATAAGTTTCAACTTCTTATAGGAAACGCCGTTTGATAAAACATTGCCTTTGATGTCTTTAACCAGGAAATAGCCCGATGTTCTTC
>JAFURY010000040.1 GCA_017480795.1 Succinivibrionaceae bacterium | reverse complement strand
ATCATGGTCCAGGCGCCGGTCCACGTCCTGGCGGTTTTGATCATCGGCACGGCCCAGGCGCAGGTCCTCGTCCTGGCGGTCATGGCCCAAGCGCCGGCCCACGCCCAGGCGGACACGGTCCTAGCGCCGGTCCACGTCCTGGCGGTTTTGATCATCGGCACGGCCCAGGCGCAGGTCCTCGTCCTGGCGGTCATGGCCCAAGCGCCGGCCCACGCCCAGGCGGACACGGTCCTAGCGCCGGTCCGCACCCAGGCGGACACGGTCCTAGCGCCGGTCCGCGCCCAGGCGGACACGGTCCTAGCGCCGGTCCACGCCCAAGCGGACACGGTCCTAGTGCCGGTCCACGCCCAAGCGGACACGGCCCAAGCAGCCACGGTCCTAGCGGAGGATCGCACCATCGCGGGATAGGCGGTGGCGGCGGAGCCCAGGGCGGTCCGCCACGTCATCCGTAAGCCGCGTCGGACGGTACGTTTTCCACAGCATATGTCTGTGAGTTATCCGGTGATCTGAAGCCAGTTCAGTCACCGGTTTTTTTTGAATGGGATTTTTTATGAGAAGTTCACATATCTTTTTTCCTCTGGCTGCAATGTCTGCGCTGATATCCGCATCCGCTGGTGCATCGGCGCATCTGGAGCCTTTTGCAAGCGAAATGCGGCAGGCCGGAGGCCATCTGACTGCCGGGTCGGATATCGACATGTCAGTCGGTTCCGTCTCAGTTTTTATGCTGGCAGATCATCGTGAGCCGCCTCGTCACCATGACGAACCTCTTCCTCAGCACCACCATGACGCTCCGCCTCCGCCGCATCGCCATGACGAACCTCTTCCTCAGCACCACCATGACGCTCCGCCTCCGTCGCACCACCATGACGCTCCGCCTCCGTCGCATCGCCATGACGCTCCGCCTCCGTCGCACCGCCATGACGCTCCGCCTCCGCCGCACCGCCATGACGCTCCGCCACCTCCGCATCATCGCCACGACGCTCCGCCTCCGTCGCATCGCCATGACGCACCGCCTCCGCCGCACCGCCATGACGCTCCGCCTCCGCCGCTTCATCGCCATGACACTCCGTCTCTGCCGCATCGCCATGATGCTCCGCCACCGCCGCATCATCGTCATGACGAGTCAGATCGCCCGCGCCTCTGATGACATGACTGTCGCGCAGCCATACTCCGGACGGCATGCGCGAATATCGGATCCCGGAATCAAAAAAGGAAGCTCTGAATAGCTTCCTTTTTTATTGGCTCCTGCGAGAGACTAGGCCTGATTCTTCAGATAGTCATCCAGTTCTTCAACAAACCTGACCGCTCTTCCAATGTATGAGGCAGGGGTCAGTTCCATGAGACGAGCCTTGGCATCGGCAGGAATTTCGATGGTGCCGATAAAGTCCTTCATGATCTCGGCGTTCACTCTGCGGCCTCTGGTCAGAGCCTTGAGTTTCTCGTATGGCTTTTCGATGCCGTAGCGGCGCATGACGGTCTGAATAGGCTCGGCCAGAACCTCCCAGTTGCTGTCAAGATCGGCGGCCAGATTGTCCAGATTGGCCTCCAGTTTGGAAATGCCCTTCAGGGACGACTGATAGGCGATGAGGCTGTATCCGAAGGCCACGCCGATGTTTCTCAGCACGGTGCTGTCGGTAAGATCCCGCTGCCAGCGCGAAACCGGAAGCTTGGCGGCCAGATGGGCGAAAACTGCGTTGGCCAGTCCCAGGTTGCCCTCGGAGTTTTCGAAATCGATTGGGTTGACCTTGTGAGGCATGGTGGAGGATCCTACCTCGCCGGCAATGGTCTTCTGCCTGAAATGTCCGATGCTGATGTAGCCCCAGACGTCGCGATCGAAGTCCATGAGAATGGTGTTGAAGCGCGAGATGGCGTTGAAAAGCTCGGCCACGTAGTCGTGAGGCTCGATCTGGGTGGTGTACGGATTCCACGCCAGCCCCAGGGAGGTTACGAACTCTTCGGAGAGCTTTCTCCAGTCCACGTCGGGATAGGCCACCATGTGGGCGTTGTAGTTGCCTACGGCGCCGTTGATCTTGCCGAGAATTTTCACATCGGCGATCTGGAGGTACTGCCGGTGCAGGCGGTAGCAGACGTTGGCCATCTCCTTGCCCAGGGTGGTAGGGGTGGCGGGCTGTCCGTGAGTCCTTGAAAGCATCGGCACGTCCTTGTAGCGCAGCGCCAGATCATGAATGGCCTGGATGATCTGCTTGAGCATCGGCAGAAGCGCCTTGTCTCTGCCTTCAAGGAGCATGAGGCCGTGGGAGTTGTTGTTGATGTCCTCCGAGGTGCAGGCGAAATGGACGAACTCGCTGACGGCGGCTAGCTCGGCGTTTCCGGCGATTTTTTCCTTGAGAAAATATTCCACGGCCTTGACGTCATGGTTGGTGGTGCGCTCGATTTCCTTGATCCTCTCGGCGTCCTTCAGGGAAAAGCCGTCCAGAATGGAATCAAGCAGCGCAAGAGCCTCGGGAGACAGGCTTGCGACCTCGGCTATTTTTTCGCAGGAGGCCAGTTTCTTCAGCCAGGCGATTTCCACCCGGACGCGGCACCTGAGCAGCCCGTACTCGGAGAAGATCTCTCTCAGCGGGCCGCACTTGCCGCTGTAGCGGCCGTCGATGGGCGAAATTGCGGTTAGGGGGGTAAGTTCCATGATTGTAGCTCCTTAAATAACTTCCAGCATCTGCCTGGCGCTGATGATCATCTTCGATCGGTTGAAGACGAAATTCATCTGGTTTCCGCCAAGCTGCTTCCAGAGAATGCATGCCCTCAGAGCCGATACCAGCAGAGCTCTGATGTAAATGAGATTGACGTCCTTGACCAGATGCTCCTTGGAACCGAAGATCTGCAGCGCGAAGATATCGGGTTTAGAGATTTCCGTGGAGTACCAGTCGGCCAGATGCCTGGCCACGAACAGGGATTTGTTCTCCTGGTTGCTCAGCAGCTCCTTGATGCGGCCGATCTGTTTTTCCAGATCGTCCCGCTCCTGCCTGTGGCCCAGATAGACGGCGGCCAGTCTGAAAACGTTGGGAATGTAGTAGTTGATCTCCTTCAGCGCCTGTTCCCCCAGGGACTTGTCGGTGAAGTAGGTCAGGCCGTTTTTCAGGGATGCCAGGGGATAAATGTTGGTGGAGAGCATGGATTCGGTCTTCAGAACGCCTTTGAGCAGCTGATCCACCGTCCCTTTGTTGATGGCGCCGTTGTGGCTGATGAGGGTGATCTGGTACAAAGACTCCACCATGGCCGCAAAGGCGTAAGTTATCTTGCTAATGTCCATTGTTAAACCAACCTTATTCTATCGGTAATGACGCCGCCTCCCAGGCAGACTTCTGCATTGTAAAGCACCGCCGACTGGCCCGGGGTTACCGCGGCCACCGGCTCGTCGAAATCGATTCTGATCCTGTCCTCTCCATCGGGACGGACAGTGCAGGGAATGTCCGGCTGACGGTATCTGGTTTTCACCGCGCACCTGAACTCCCGGGTGATTTTTTCCCGATCCACCATGGAAAGCTTTTCGGCGATGAGGCCGGTGGACATCAGCAGCGGATGACGCGATCCCTGAACGGCAATGAGAACATTGCGCGCAAGATCCTTTTCCGCCGCGTACCACGGCTCGTCGCCGGCGTCCTTGAGTCCGCCGATGCCAAGCCCCTTTCTCTGGCCGAGGGTATGGTACATCAGTCCGTCGTGCCGTCCGATGATTCTGCCCTCGGGAGTTTCGATGTTCCCGGGCCTGGCCGGCAGAAAACGCCGCAGAAACTCCTTGAACCGCCGCTCGCCGATGAAGCAGATGCCGGTGCTGTCCTTTTTGTCGGCGGTTTTCAGACCCAGTTCAGAGGCCAGGGCACGGACCTGGGTTTTCTTGATCATGTCTCCCACCGGAAAGAGGGCTTTGCCCAGACGTTCGTGGCTTACCGCGTGGAGAAAGTAGCTCTGATCCTTGGCCGGATCCGCGCCTCTGAGCAGCTGGCGCTTGCCGGTGAGAGGATCGGCGCGGGTGCGGACGAAGTGGCCGGTGGCGATGAGGTCGGCGCCAAGGAGCTGGAAGGCGTAATCCATGAAGGCCTTGAACTTGATCTGGCTGTTGCAGAGAATGTCCGGATTGGGAGTGCGACCGGATGCGTATTCGTCCAGAAAGTGCTGGAAGACTCCGTCCCAGTATTCGGCGGCGAAGTTCACGGTTTTCAGCTCGAAGCCCAGTCGGTCGCAAACCGCCTGGGCGTCGGCCAGATCCTTGGCCGCGCTGCAGTAGCCGGTGTCGTCGTCCTCCTCCCAGTTCTTCATGAAGAGTCCGGTGACCTCGTAGCCCTGACGCATGAGAAGATACGCCGACACTGACGAGTCGACGCCCCCCGACATTCCCACTATAACCTTTTTTTTCATCAGATCCCGCGCATCTCCGGGCGACGCTCCCGGACGCCCCAAAATCATGAAAACCGCATCATTTTAACAGATCCTAGGGGCAAGATCATTGCGCGCGTAAAACCGCGGGTTCGGGCGCCTCCTTCGCGGCGATTGCCCGCATTAGATGTTCTAAAAACATCGGCGAAAGTGTACAATCTTTCTGTGTTTGGTTTGGTTTTTTAATGGAGTTTTTAGATGACAAGCAAGGTTACTGTTCCTCAGGGCGAGAAGATCGCCGTAAATGCCGACGGCTCTCTGAAGGTGCCTCTGAATCCGGTCATTCCCTTCATCGAAGGCGACGGCATCGGAAGCGACATCACACCTGCCATGATCCGGGTTGTGGATGCGGCGGTGGAGAAGGCCTACGGCGGCGGCAGAAAGATCAGCTGGATGGAAATCTACGCCGGCGAAAAGGCGACCCGGGTCTACGGCGCCGACACCTGGCTTCCTGACGAAACTCTCGATCTGCTCCGGGAGTACGTGGTTTCCATCAAGGGACCTCTGACCACTCCTATCGGCGGCGGCATCAGATCGCTGAACGTCGCTCTGAGACAGAATCTTGATCTCTACATCTGTCTGCGTCCGGTGCGCTACTTCGAGGGCGTTCCAAGCCCGGTGAAGCACCCTGAACTGGTGGACATGGTCATCTTCCGCGAAAACAGCGAGGACATCTACGCCGGCATCGAGTGGAAGTCGGATTCCGCCGAGGCCCAGAAGGTCATCGCCTTCCTCAAGAACGAAATGGGCGTCAAGAAGATCAGATTCGATAAGGATTGCGGCATCGGCGTCAAGCCGGTTTCCAAAGAGGGAACCCAGAGACTGGTGAGAGCAGCCATTCAGTACGCCATCGACAACGGCCGCAAGTCCGTCACCCTGGTGCACAAGGGCAACATCATGAAGTTCACCGAGGGCGCCTTCAAGGAGTGGGGCTACGAGGTCGCCCGGGGCGAATTCGGAGGTGAACTCATCGACAATGGTCCGTGGACCAGGATTAAAAGCCCTAGGGACGGCAGCGAGATCGTGGTCAAGGACTGCATCGCCGACGCCTTCCTGCAGCAGATCCTGCTGCGTCCGGCGGAGTACGACGTCATCGCCACCCTCAATCTCAACGGCGACTACATGTCCGACGCCCTTGCGGCTCAGGTGGGCGGCATCGGAATCGCTCCGGGCGCCAACATCGGCAGCGTCTGCGCCATGTTCGAGGCCACTCACGGCACCGCGCCGAAGTACACCGGCATGGACAAGGTCAACCCGGGCTCCATCATTCTTTCGGCTGAAATGATGCTCCGCCACATGGGCTGGACCGAGGCCGCCGATCTGATCATCTCCGGCATGGAAAAGGCCATTGCCGCAAAGAAGGTGACCTACGATTTCGCGCGTCTCATGGAAAACGCCACCGAAATCAAGTGCTCCGAGTTCGCCACCGAAATCATCGCGCGCATGCAGGCCTAATTCCCGCACCGCCCCGGCGACGCGCCTTCTGCAGGGTCGTTGCGCCGCGCGTGGCGGTTGATCCGGCCGTTTGATGTCCGACCGGTTGCGGCCTGTGGCGCCCCCATGGCGCGTTCAGGCGGCGCAGGGCCCTTTTCGACGCAAAGGCGCCGGTCGTCAGAAACGAAAGTTTTTTCAGAAAAAAAGCAGCGGAGACAAACTCCGCTGCTTTTGATTCCGATTCTGTAATGATTCCTGTCCTGGTTCCGGTTCCGTCCGATTCCGGTTCAGCTCCTTCGCTTCAGGCGGTCAGTCCGATGCGGACGACGGATGATCATTGTTTCTGCGTCGTGAGGAATCCTGGTTCTGAAACTTCCCGCAGGAAGTCGCCGGAGCTGACTCAGGTCTGGCGCTATGCTGAAACTTCCGTTTCGCCCTCGTCGTGTCTGGAAAGACAGATCAGTTTTTCCGCATGATAACCCTTGTCGGTTTTAACCACTTCGAACTGAACCTGATCCTTGGGTCTGAGAGTCTTGAAGCCGTCGCTTTCGATCGCCGAATAGTGGACAAAAACCTCTTCCGAGCCGTCATCCGGAATAATGAAGCCGAATCCCTTGGTATTATTGAACCATTTTACCTTGCCTGTGCTCATAAACTTGCCATCCTTAGCATTCATCGGCATGCCTTCATGGCATACCCGTCAGTTTTTTGATTTTTTGCTTCAATCAGCCTTTAAAAAGCGTTCCTGCTTCAAAAGGTGACTTAGTTTATCGCAGATCAACTTTGAAATGTGAGTTTTATGTCTGAATTTTTGATAGAGTGCGTATTTTTGAAAGTTATTTGCTTATTGAGTGAGCGACATTTTGCGCCATAGTCCGTTGATGGTCGCATATGCCGTCAAATAGTCATGCCCGGACCGTCATGTCTGCTTGTGGCGCAATTTCGTCAGATGTGCCGACCTGTTGAGCCGATCCGTTCGGTCGGCTGTCCGGAAGCCTTTGAGATGGCCTGAACTGTCCACGGGCGGTTACTATTCACACCCCATGGATGGGTGTCAAATGCAACGTCCCCACCCATGACGGCAGCGTGACAGGAGCGGAAAACTGAGCCGTAGCATCCGCCCCTCCTACCCTGCTGAAGGAGGTGACGAAGAGTAACGATGT
>JAFURY010000039.1 GCA_017480795.1 Succinivibrionaceae bacterium | reverse complement strand
TCCAAACGAACCACCAAAAATCAAACGCAAACCAGGAAGGCCAAAAGGCGCAAAAAACAAGAATCCGTAGCAACGAGATCGTAGGATCGAGTGGCTGAAAAAAACTCGGCGTTTAACGTTTTTCAGGAAATTAAGGTGTACAATGTGCTCAATGCCAAACACCATGACAATCCCGACGACATCGAGATCACGACCATGGAAGATGTGGTTTATATGTCTTCAAAAAACGATCTTTCCTTCAAGATCGATGACGTGATGAATTTTTATGAGTCGCAGAGCACGGTGAATCCCAACATGCCGTTCCGCTTTGACCTCTATTTCACCAAGCTTTACAATTCGTTTATAATCAACAAAGACGTAAACATCTACGGTACTATTGTGACGCATTTTCCGGAGCCGGAGTTCATATGCTTTTACGAGGGCGTTCAGGAGGTGGATGACATAGAGGTCTTCAAACTGAGCGCCGCTTTCGAAAAAAGCGGAAACTCAAAGGCCGCAACAGACGCAGAATCTGAGGTCATGGTTGCCCCAGATTGCCAATGCGCCGGATACCCCAAGGCTACAAAAATGGTCCTGGATATTAAGTCACGCAAAGAATTTGTTACCGTCACTGTTGTCATGCTGAACATCAACCGAGGACACAACGAGGATTTGCTGGAGGCGTGCAAACCGCTCAAAGAGTACTCCGATCTGGTTTGCAATATTCGCGACTTTCATAATAAAGCCAAAAAAGAGTTGGGCGAAAATGCAAACATTTCAAAAGAGGAAGATAACAGGATGCTGTCAGGAGCGGTCCGGAAAGCAATTGAAATAATGCCGAAGGACTCACTGATAAAAGGGTTTCTTGTACGGGAATTAGCGAGGGTTGTTGATATGTGTCTTACTCACTACGACGAAGAAAAAACCATGAGACTGTTCATGGAAGAAGGCGAAGCGAAAGGCGAAGCGAAAGGCAGAGCGGAAGGCAGAGCAGAAGGCAGAGCAGAAGGCAGAGCGGAAGGCAGAGCGGAAGGCAGAGCGGAAGGCGAAGCGAAAGGCAGAGCGGAAGGCAGAGCGGAAGGCGAAGCGAAAGGCAGAGCGGATGGTCAGAATATGCTCATTGCGCTGATAAACGCATTAAAGAAAAACGGTCGGGCCAGTGAAATAGACCTGGCGCTTGCTGATGAGGAATACAGAGAAGATCTCTACAGGCAATACAACATAGCTCAATAGCGCAACGGAATCATTGACTGACATTCGTAGAGGAATCTTTGATGGATGACGATTTTAGTCTTCTTACTCACTACGACGAAGAAAAAACCATGAGACTATTCATGGAAGAAGGCAGAGCGAAAGGCAGAGCGGAAGGCGAAGCGAAAGGCAGAGCGGATGGTCAGAATATGCTCATTGCGCTGATAAACGCATTAAAGAAAAATGGCCGGGCCTGTGAAATAGACCTGGCGCTTGCTGATGAAGAATACAGAGAAGATCTCTACAGGCAATACAACATAGTTCAGTAAATCTACAGGCAACCCAATCCCGGGGAGTCTGCGCAATCCTGACTATCCCGCTCTCTGCTCAGGACTGAGGCTGCAGCGGGCCGTAATAGTAGGACGCGGTGGCTCCGCCGTCGGCAAGGAAGGTGGAGCCGGTAATAAAGGCGCCAGCATCGCTCAAAAGTAGTTGGGCGATATTCGCCATCTCGTCGGCGGTGCCGGGACGTCCAGCCGGACACCTGGCGAACATGTTCTTGTAGAAATCTCCTCTGGGCCCGTTGAATTCGTCAATGGCAAGAGGAGTCACGATAATGCCGGGAGCGATGGCGTTGAGTCTTGCGCCCCGCTGTCCCCAGCGCACGCACTCGTACATCACCCGCTTTTCGTTGCACCGCTTGGCCAGCTGATAGGCATGGAGAGTGTCTCTGATGTTTTCAGGCTTCAGGAGATCAAGCTGAAGCAGTTCCTCGGCGGGAGTCATGGCCAGCAGCCGATCCTCCTGGGGTGTCAGCTGCGGCATGCGCCAGCCGGACTGGCTGGAAATGGTGACGCCCGCGCCGCCCTCGGCGATGATTTTTCCCACTTCCTCCAGCAGCACGGCGGTGCCGTAGAGATCCACCTTCAGCACCGTCTCCACCGGAGCCTGGGAAGGGGAAACGCCGGCGCCGTTCACAAGATATTTCACCGGGCCCAGTGCCTGCGCCTTTGCCACAAAATCTCTGACGGATGTCCGATCGGACAGATCCATCAGGCTTGTGGCGACGTCATAGCCGGCCTCGGTCATAACACGACTGATGGTCTCAAGGTTCTTCTGACTGCGATCCCCAAGCACGATCTTTTTTCCAAAGCCGCATCTTCTGGCTATGGCCATGCTGATCTGACCGGCTCCGGTGACTATCATCACATCCTTCTGCATTCGCGTAACTCCTTATCAAAGCAATGCCAACATATGGCAAGCCAGGGCGGTTCGCCCTGCGACCTGCTGAAATTTCCGTTCAAGGCTCCGTCGCGCCATCTGACCGTCGGAATCAGGCGGAGAACCGCCATCGGCGCCTTGAAACAATATCCTCAAACTCTCCGCTGAAAACCGTTTCAGAGGGCTCCCAGGCTCCTGAGCTTTTCAAGAGTTTCCCCGGCGCTGACATGAACAATGCCGGTGCCGCCGACCGTCTGCCACTGGCTGATGTTCTCCTGCATGTCGTCAATGAGAATGCATCCTTTGCCGGAGCAGTACTGCGGCTTTTCCTCCCGCTTGACGATATTGACCGCAATATCAGGCGCCAGCATCCGGCGCATCCAGCTGATCTTGTCCTCGCCGGCATGGATCACGCCCCGTTTCGGTTTCGGAATTCCGGTAAGAATTTCGCACCTGGCGCCATATCTTGCGTAAACGGTCCTGAACATTTCCTCGGCGCCTGGCATGAATTTCAGCAGATCGTAAAAGTGCTCCACCTCCCTGATCCTGCTCCACATGAGATCGTCCAGACTTTCGTCGTATTTCTCGTCGTTCAGCGACTGGGGAGTCAATCCGCAAAGTTCCTTCACTCCCAGAGTGAAGTCTGCCAGGACTCCGTCCATGTCAAAAAAAATTTTTTTCACCTCAAAACCGGCCATGAGAACCTCCTTTCAAAGAAACCTGATTTGCCAGCCTGCGGACCGCAGTCAGATCCGGACATGATACGGCTCCGTCGGTCAGCGCGACCTGAACAAGACCCGATTGTAGCCCAAAACCCGGGACGGTTTTCAGCGATAGATCAAAAAGCGAAATATCCAGCCCAAGGACGCGCCTGGCGGTTTCATTCGCCACCTGAAGATCGCCCGTCGCCTGCTTTGGCGCGCCTACTCTGATGCAGGGCCCAGCGCCGGTACTGGCGTATCATGCCGATTTCATGCGCCGGTTTCGCATGCGGATTTCCAATACTGTTGCGCGTTGCTCATGTAGGCCGCAGGACCTCGTCTGAAATTTGATCCCGGCGCGGGAAATTGTCGCTTTCATAGGGTATGCTCACGGCATATCAAAGGTTTTCAGGATCGGTCACCATGCCTCGCACGACTCTTAGTCTGATGTTTTCCCTGCTGGCGCTGCCACATGGTTCTATCGCCTCGGATCACGGTTTTGACGGATTCTGGTCCGACGGCGGAAGCATCGCGCTGAACATAGCAATCGCAGAAAATGAGAAAAACGGCGGCGCAGGAGACATGCTTTACTGCGTGAACGCGCCAGGGGCCAGCGTGATCTGCAGCGCAAGGATCGAAACCCGGAAAGCGGAACTGAAAACCGGTCCTCTGCGCTGCCATCGGGCCGAATGCCTGACGCGAAAGGATATCCCTACCTGCGCAGGTTCGCCTGCGACGATCATCCCCGCCATGAGATTCAGACTGACGCAGACGGGAACCATGCTGCAGAGCCGCAGCCGATCCTGCCCCGAAGATCAGACCGACTGCAGAGAGGAGACTGTATTCATGCGTATGGAAAAGGATCCGGACCGGTCCGGTTTCTCCTTCTGCAGCCCCGGTGTTGCGGCGTCCGAATGATTTAGCGTATAAAAAACCGCAGGATGGAACATATGGGCCAGCCACACTTCAGCAAATGTAACGGAGCAGGAGTCATCATGAACAAAATCCCTGAAAACTTCACCCTGGCAAACGGCGTCCAAATACCCGTCATCGGTCTTGGGACCTGGCAGAGCGCCGAAGGGGACAGCGCCGCCGGCGCCGTGAAAACCGCCCTTCTGCGCGGCTACCGCCACATTGACACCGCCGCCATCTACGGCAACGAGAAAAGCGTGGGACGAGGCATCAGAGAAAGCGGAATCAGCCGGAAAGAAATCTTCGTCACCAGCAAGCTCTGGAATTCCGATCGGGGCTACGAATCAGCTTTTGCGGCCTTCGAAAAGACCCTGGCGGATCTGGGCCTGGACTACCTTGACCTGTATCTCATCCACTGGCCTGCCAACAGCCGCCAGTTCGACAAATGGAAGCAGATCAATCTCGATACCTGGCGCGCCGTCACCGAGCTCTACCAGGCCGGAAGGATCAGAGCCATCGGCGTCTCCAATTTTCTGCCGCACCACCTGGAGCCGCTGCTGGAAACCCAGGTTCCGCCCATGGTGGATCAGATCGAATTCCATCCCGGCTTCATGCAGAAGAGAACCGCGGACTACTGCCGCGACCACGGCATTCTGGTGGAGGCGTGGAGTCCTCTTGGCACCGGAAAACTGCTGAAAAACCCTCTGCTGAATGATCTTGCGGAACGCTACGGCGTGTCCGCGGCAAGACTGTGCATCCGCTGGTGCCTTCAGAACGGCGCTCTGCCGCTTCCGAAATCCGTCACCGAAAGCAGGATCTGCGAAAACATCGATCTGGACGGCTTCGAAATAACTCCCGAGGACATGAGAAGGATCAACGAAATGGGTTATGCCGGAGGATCGGGGCTTGATCCCGACACCGTGGATTTTTAGACGGAGGTTCCATGAAAACGCGCAAATTCTCCCGCGGTTCTGCCATAGCGGCCGCTCTGTTTTTTCTTGCGCCGGCCCTGGCCGACGTCTCCGCTTTTCAGGGAGCCTGGATCATCGAGCATGAGGACTACGATCTGATGGTGGAGATCACCCGGGCCAACCAGGACTCCTTCGGGGTCGAGTTCTACCATCGGGCAAAAGCCAGCGGAAAACAGATCTTCAACTGCAGGGTTATGGGGGAGGTCAGGGGAGAAACCCTGTATCTGGGGGATGCCGTATGCAACGATGCCGGAACCGGCGAACAGAACACCATTGTCACCAGTCCCAACGAGGTGTTCACTCTCAATTCCGTTCTTGAACTGAAAAACGGCGTCATGACGGAAACGCTGCAGGACTGCAAGGACAACGATCCCCCAAATTGCACAAGCATCTACCGGCCGGTGGAGCCGTGATCCGCCCCTTTCCGACGCACGAGGAATCTGATCCATGAAGACTGCAACCATCTCCATTCTGTTTTCCAGCCTGCTGGCAGCTGCGCCGGCCGCATCCGACAGCCACGGCTTTGCCGGATCCTGGATTGCCGAAGGCAGAAGCGAAACCAGGACTCTTGATATCACATCCAACCCCGACGGCACCTATCTGATGGAATACAAAGCATTCACCGGAGGAGCCGACGCATCTCGCGCAGCCTGCCGCGCCACTGGTGTTCTGAAGGGAGAACTGCTGATACCGGACGCGGCAGAATGCCACGGCGTCATCATGACAAAAGGACAGGAGCAGAAGATCGATACCGGCGAAGAACAGGTGGAGCTTGATTACGAATATGTCCGAAACGGAGACGAACTCCTTGAGGACGATGTGATCTGCAAACAGAAGGGCGGCTACATCTGCACCACCTTTTTCACAAGGAGAAATCCGCCACCGCAGACTGAGGAGTAAAAGAGACGATTCCGGCCGGCACGTGACACGGGTTGCGGTTCGACCTCCAGATGCCCTGCAGAAATTCCTGAGATTCCGGCAGAAACCGCCTGCCAACTGTGGTATCTTTTGTCTGAACCATGAAGTCGCGACGGCACAGCAGATACAATCAAATCAAATTTTCAGAATCCGCATGTACATTTACGAACAAAACGGCTGGCCCTGTTTCTCCTGGGACGATCGCAAGCTGGCGAGTAAACTCTTTGATACGGCGTTTCTGCTTGGGACGGTCTCAGGAAAAATGAAAACACTGCAGGAGTTTGATCAGAAAAAGATAATCCTTGCCAATATGACCGAAGAGATCATAGCCTCCTGCGCCATTGAAGGAGAGCATCTGAATTTTGATGAAGTGCGCTCCTCTGTCGCAAGAATGCTGAAACTCCCGGAATCCACAGGTGCGCCAGCCAGTAGTCATGTCGGGGAAATCGTGGAAATGATGACGGATGCTCGAAGCAATTACAAAGCGCCTCTTACTTTGGAAAGAATGCTCTCATGGCACGCGCGCCTTTTCCCGGATGGAGAAAACAGCCTATACAGGATAAAAACCGGAGAGATCCGAGACGACGGCAATGGACCGATGCAGGTCGTTTCCTCAAGACACGGTTCTGAAGAGGTTTATTTCCAGGCGCCACCTGCCGAGCTGCTGCCTGAATATCTCAAGGATTTTCTGAAATGGTTTGAGAGAGACGAAGGCTCAAATCCGCTGATCAGAGCCGCAATCGCCCATCTCTGGTTTCTCACTCTTCATCCGTTCGAGGACGGGAACGGCCGGATAGCCCGGGTCATAACCGAAATGATGCTGGCAAGGGCTGACAACAGCGCTTTCAGGTTTTACAACATGTCAAACCAGATCTTCAGAAACAGAAACGATTACTACAAAATTCTGGAAAGAACCCAAAAAGGAAATTTGGAGATATCGCAGTGGATCGGATGGTTTCTTGACACCCTCAAGCGTTCGCTGAACGAAGCGATGAAACTGATTGACCAGACTGTCAGAAGAAAATCATCACCATGCTGCTGGACGGATTTGAAGGCAATCTGACATCAGGCAAATGGGCCAAAATATGCAAATGCTCGCAGGACACGGCCAACCGGGAAATCAGTCAGCTGGTTTCCATGAACATTCTGATTTCAGAAGGCGCCGGCAGAAGCACGCACTACAGGCTGACCATGGAAGATCTCCAGACACGCTCCTAAAAAACGCCAAAAATTCCAGGGCAAAGCCTACCCCAAAATCACAGACACACACATGTCCATGTCTTTAAGCCTGCATAAAACACTCGATAAACGCAGGTGCCGCAAGGGTTTGCGCTAGACTGTCTAATACCGCTCGCAGTGACCGTTTTTCCTCGGTACGTTTTCGTGATGTCTTACTTTTTACACAACTCGGAAGAAAATCAAGAAACCCCTTCATAATGTCTTTCAGCACATCAACATTGTGCGTTACATACGC
>JAFURY010000038.1 GCA_017480795.1 Succinivibrionaceae bacterium | reverse complement strand
TTCGGGAGATTTTCGCCTGATGTAGCGGTTGGATCAGATCCTGCCCACTGCCAATGGGTTGATTCATGCAAAATTGGACATTAAAGGACGCAATAATAAAATTTAAAAAATGTGATGTAGATCACAAAGATCAGCCACTAGATTTTCAGAATGTCGTTGCCGCTGGCATTGGGCCATTGGTTTCTCTGAGGGAAAGTGGCAGGAGCACAGGTCGGCTGAAGAGCCTCCGACAAGAAATTCATCACGCTCCACGGACAGTTCATGTCGTTTCCTGCAATGTTGTAGCCGACGTGCCAGGTAAGAATATCCTCAAGATGGCTCTCCATGCCGCGGTCTTTCAGGAGTTTTACCGTCTCATTTTGGGTGAGTCCGATGAATCAGGAGTGTTGGGCATTCGTAATCCCAGATGAAGTATCGATGATAATGCTGTTTTAGAAGTTCTTGTAAGGAAATCCTAAAGTGTCATGTATCGTATATCAAACAGACAAGAAGACAGGGAATGTTTACGCGTATAATTCTACTTCGTGCAGAGATCCTGAAACCAGGAAGGTCATAACCAGAAAAGAGTATCTGGGATGTGTAGATCCCGCAACCAATACGATCATGCCGAAAGCAGAAAAAGGGAAAAGAACCCGTAGCATCAGCACCAACGAACGGGAAGCCGTGGTGCAGGAAATACGCGAGGAAGTCCGTAAGGATATGGACAAACTGACAACAGAACTCAATCAGGTACGGGATGAATTAAGCAGAGTGTCGGCGCGGCTTGATCTGCTTTTGGATTTCAGAAAATCCGTAAGCGAGGCTCTGCAGAAAGTCAAAAATGTGGATTGAGGAGAGTCGCTGATCCTGAGCCTTATTGTGGCGGTGGCTGTCAGCCTCTGAACCAGGCGTTTAGCGCTATTTCGGAACCGCTTTTCGACTGCGGAAATGACATTGAGGACAGTACAACCTCGTATTTCACTGGCAGCGCCGGTATATGCGCGCGCCATCAGTCCAGCGCGGCGGTTTGGTCTGCTGTCCTGTATAGACTAAGTTTCTGGTCTATGCTTGGTGTTCTAATGCGTTCTTGGGCGACGTGCGGCCGGAGGTGCAGTATAGACTAAGTCTTTAGTCTATATCCGGCATTCTAATTCGATCTGATGGAGGCATGTGGCCTGTGGTCCAGTAAAGACCAAGCCTGGTTTTGATACAAACGGTGTATCTTGTTGACCCCTGTTTCGGTTATCCGGGCAATGAAACCCATGGCAGTGACACGGGGAAGATATTAACAGTTGGCGAAACTGAGGATGAACGACATGATGCGAGGAAAACTGCTGTTGACATGCCTGATGCTGATGGCGATGCCGCCTGGCGTATGCAATGGAAATAATTCTGGCACGATCGGAGAACCTCTCGTTGCCTCCGTCGAGACTGCGGCTAACGAGCATCAACGCGGCGCGGCATACGCAACCGCGCCCGAAAAAGATAACAGAACTGAAAGCGGAACAGCGGCGATCTATGGGAAACACGTTGTGACGATTGATATTCCGGAGGAAACACCGGTAGCCGACAGCAACGGACAAATCCCAGGCGCAGACGGAATCTCATCTGTTGACAGAAAGACGGTTCTTTTCGGGAGATTTTATCAGGAGGCATCCGCAGACGAACTGAGGCCTATCCAGTGGATTGTCCTTGGCGAAAAGGATGGCTACACCCTTCTGATGACCAAACAGATCATCGCGTCCAAGGGTTGGGTCAACGAAGGAAGAAATGGCGTCACATGGGCGCAAACAGATCTGAGACACTGGCTTGACAACGAATTTTTCAATACGGCTTTTTCTTTTGTCGAGCAGAAAAACATGGCATTGTTCAATGCAGTTCAGCATCAGAATCCGAGATATGATACGCCAGCAGGCGAAGGTACGGTTGATCGGGTATCTATTCTGAGTTACCAGGAACTGATCCACTACATGCCGACGAATCTTGAGCGAAAGACAAAACCTACGGAGTATGCCATAAAACAGGGCTGCTATCTGAATCCGGATGGCGACAGCGCTTGGTGGCTGCGTTCGCCGGGACCGAATGCGGCTGTTCCTGAGCATTTGGCTTCATGGGGAAATCTTGGCGCCAGAACCCATTACGTCGATGATTCGTCGATTGGCGTGAGACCGGTCATCTGGGTGAACAGCGATTATCTTGCGACCGTCCGTTGACCCAAAGCGGCTTCTGACAGTTCGCCGCTTTGGCTGAGAACTTTTTGCTCTGCTGTCAGCCCTGCGCAGTATGCGCATAGCCGGTGTCGACGCTTCGGGTTCAAACCGCATGATTCCGGAACTGGAGCGGCAGTCGCCTTTCTGCGACGGATCGTGAGATGCCTTGAGTCAGGCGCTCAAAAACAGTACGTCTGCTCTGTTTCAGTCTGAGATAACACAGCTGCGAGTGGCTTCTGACGGGCTAAATTTTGTTCTGATACTTGATTTGCATCACTCCAGTTCATATAATTGAAAGCATCAAAGCTCAACTCCTTCTGATCTTTATTTCAATCCTTCAGAAATCTCCCCTGTGCATTCCCTGCGAGTGCGCGGTGTTGTTCTGTGTTTATTTGAAATTTCACTCTCAGGCATCGGTATGCCGGTTTAGAGCGTAACGGATCCGATTCTCTCTGAGCCCTGTTCGGGCGGTTTCATGCTGCTTGCCGGAAGGCCGTGCCGGATCTGCGACGGGAGAAACGCTCGGCTTTGAAAGGGGATATTCGTATCCAAGCAGTTCGCCGTCTGTTGTGGGGCGGCGATTCACCTAAGTTGATTTACCAGAATGCATTTATCGGAATTAAAAAACAAAAGCGTTGACGAACTTCAGACCATGGCATCCGAAATGGGTCTTGAGGTTACCAGAGCATACAAAAAGGATCTTATCTTCGCCATACTGAAGGCTCATGCGGACCGGGGCGAAGACATCTACGGCAGCGGCGTGCTGGAGACCATGCAGGATGGCTACGGATTTCTGCGAAGCGCCGACACCTCCTATCTTTCGGGCCCCGATGACATCTATGTGTCGCCCAATCAGATCCGCAAACTTCACCTGAGAACCGGCGACACCATCGAGGGAAAGATCAGAAACCCGAAATCTGACAGCGAAAAATATTTTGCCCTCCTCAAGGTTGACTCCATCAACGGCGAAGCCGAAAACCAGAACCGCAAGGTCCTCTTCGAAAATCTCACTCCTATCCACCCAGACGAAATGCTCAGACTCGAGCGGGGCAACGGTTCCACCGAAGACAAAACCGCAAGACTTCTTGATCTGGCATCACCTATCGGCAAGGGCCAGCGCGGTCTTATCGTCGCTCCTCCGAAGGCCGGCAAAACCGTGCTGCTGCAGAATATCGCCCAGAGCATCGCAGCCAACAATCCCGAGTGCGTGCTGATTGTGCTGCTCATCGACGAGCGTCCTGAAGAGGTTACGGAAATGGCGCGCCTGGTGAAGGGCGAGGTGGTGGCCTCCACCTTCGACGAGCCTGCCAGCCGTCATGTTCAGGTTGCCGAAATGGTTATCGAAAAGGCCAAGCGTCTGGTGGAGCACAAGAAGGATGTGGTGATACTCCTTGATTCCATCACCCGTCTGGCCCGCGCCTACAACACCGTGACTCCTCCGTCCGGCCGCGTGCTGTCAGGCGGCGTGGACGCCAACGCTCTGCACAAGCCTAAGAAATTCTTCGGTGCCGCCAGAAACATTGAAAACGGCGGCTCCCTGACCATCATCGCCACCGCTCTCATCGACACCGGCTCCAAGATGGACGAGGTTATCTTCGAGGAATTCAAGGGCACCGGCAACATGGAGGTGAGAATGTCCCGCCGCGCCGCCGAGAAGAGGGTGTTCCCGGCCATTGACATCACCAAGTCCGGCACCCGCCATGACGAGCTGCTTCTGCGTCCTGACGAGCTCAGAAACATCTGGATCCTCAGAAAGTACATTCATGACATGGATGAAATCGAGGCTACCGAAATGGTTATCGACAAGCTTACCAAGACCAAGACAAACGAGGAGTTCTTCGATCTGATGAAGGGCGGCGGTCAGGGCAAGGGCAAGTAGCGTCCTGCTTGTTCAAAGCTTCGTTCCGATCCTCTCGGATCGGACCATCCCGGTCTGGCATGTCCTGCGGCCGGGATTTTTTTTGCCCTGAAAACCGCCGCCGCCGGAAAAGAAAAAGGCGGACGTCTGTCCGCCCCGGATCCTTGAACGCGCCTGGATCGGTCTGAAAGCCATGACCGGACTTTACAGAGCGATCTTCAGGGCGGTTTCGATGCGATCCTTGAGATAGTCCCTCATGTTCTCGCCGTGGTTGGCCAGCATCTTCGGGAACATGGAGATCGGAGTCATTCCCGGGAAGGTGTTGATCTCGTTAAGGAGGATCTGTCCGTCTTCGGTAAGGAAGAAGTCGATGCGTGAAAGATCCTTGAGCTTGAGATGGGTGAAGGCCTTGATGGCGTAGGTCATGATCTGATCCAGCTGCTGCTGGGTGAGATTTGCGGCCTCGGTGGCGGTGGTGGCGTGGCTGGAGGCGCTGTACTTCTCCTCGAAGGTGTAGAAGGTGGAGCTGTCGGTAAGAATTTCGCCCGGTCTGGTGGCGATAAGCTGCCCCTTGTACTCGTAGACCGCAACCTCAAGCTCCCGCGGCTTCTCCGCCTTTTCCACCAGCACGTGCTGGGAGTATTCGAAGGCCTTGGAGATGGTTTCGGAGAGTTTGCCCAGATCGGTGACCTGATAGCAGCCTACCGACGATCCCTGGCTTGCGGCCTTGACGAAGACGCTGCCCCATTTGCGCATGGCCTGGAAGGCCTGAGCCTGGGCCGCCTGGGTGTTTTCCGACAGGAACACGAACGGCGTGTTGGGAATTTCAAGGCTGGAGAGCCACAGCTTGGTGGACACCTTGTTGAAGCAGAGTTTGGAGCCCTCGGAAGGCGAGCCCATGTATGGCAGGCCGATCATCTCGAAGTAGGACTGGATGTCGCCGGTTTCTCCCGGATAGCCGTGAATGCATGGCACCGCGTAGTCGATGGCGGCGATGTCTCTGTCCCCCGCCACCAGCTGCCGCGAGCCGTTCAGGAAGCATGGCGTCCCGTCCATCAGTTCCCAGCGATCCTTTTGCAGAATCACCTGGGTCACGCTGACGCCCGGGATCTTGTCGAGCTCCTGTTTTAGAAAATCGGCGCTGGTCAGAGAAATGTCGTGCTCCGAGCCGCCGCCGCCGCATAAAAGAAGAATCTGATGCATAACTGTTACCCAATAAACGTACCGCCGTAATTATACTCCTTGCGACAGGGCATAAAAAGACGACCGGCGCGAGGCGGATCCGGGCGGCGCGCAGTGTGATGCATCAATGGGCGAAACAGGCTGAACGCCGGCGCGGAGGCATGGCGCGCTACGCCTCTGCCGACGAGGGCGCGCCCTGAAACCGCCGAGGATTCACGGCGTTTGACGTCGGGGTCGTTTTCATGGCCTCGGACCGCGGTATCGCTGACGATTCTTTGATTTTCCGGCGCTTCTTTGATATGGTAAAATCATGGCAGGCACATCATCGGGATAAAATTCATGAATCTTAAAGCTTTGCTGGAGATCGGAAAGGAACTGTACGCTCAGCGGCCTGAGGAGACCATGCAGTTCGCCAATACCGTCGCCGATTTTCTGATGGACAACCGGGACAATCCGGCTGTGGTGGATCCCCGCTTCAGTCATCTCATCGAGCCGCTGCACAATCTCTGGGCCATCAACGCTCTGCCTGAAATCGCTGACGGCCGGGTGTTCATTTCCGAGGCTCTGATCAACACCTTTTTGGGCACCCAGATCAAGGACAACGACTCCTTCAAGTCGGTGGACGTCAACTGCTACGGCAGCGGCACCATCGACTGTCTGGTGGAGCACTCCATGGGGCGTTTTCTCATCAAGGCCGAAATTCTGGAATGCGTCCATGATCAGAAAAAGTCCAATCTGGTGCTGTGCATCAACGACAAGAAAGTTATGAGCAGCGGTGGACTGCAGAAGCTGCTGGCTTCCGTCACCATGACCCTGGCCAACAACTTCCTCGGCAAATATCTCAACCAGACCCTCCGCAGCGGCGTGAAGCTGATCTACGGCTCCGACGTGCTGACGGTGGATTTCGCAGCTCTGCTGAAAAACTCCGAACTCGGACAGTATATGGTGGACGACAAGCCAGCCGTATATATTGTAACCATCCAAAAGGCCACCGTGGTGGACGGCGGCATCGAACTGAGTCTGAAATACAATGTTCCGGATTAAACCGCTGGCGCTTCTGTCGGCTCTTCTGGCTGTCGCGCTGGGCGGCTGCGTGGTGGAGCAGACCAGAGAGCACATGACCGCTCCTACCAGGAGTTCCTCCTCTTCTCTGACCGTCTCCTCCGTCACGGGGGAGTACCAGGGCGAGTTCGCCACTCTCGGCAGCGCCCAGACCGAGGTGATCGTGGCCTCAGTCAAAGCCGGAGACAGCGAAACCATCAACACGGTGCTGTCCCATCCCAACGATTTCACGCCGCCGGTGCTGTTCGCCGTGGCCGATCAGATCATGAACATGAACGAACCGTTCGCCGCTATGTTCTGGTACTATACCGCCCAGCTCAGAGCCAGATCGGATGCCAACAAATCCCTTGATCCCACTGTCCGCGACGGCCTTACCCGCCTTAACGGCTACTACGGCCATGCCATCGGCCGCTATGCCGCCACCCATATTCCTGAACTGAAGACGGTGATGGTAAAGGTGATGGAGTATGACACCATCGCGGTGCGCAGCTACGATGCCAGATGGGTTTCCGTGCTGGGACGGGACGCACTCACCGAATCCCGTATCGCCTTCGTCAGTCCTGAAGAATACGACCTGGTCAACGAGGAAACCAGAAAGGGCTTCTATCAGGGCTATCTCAACGCTCTCAAAAGCAGCGGCGAAGCCAAATGACATATGACTGAGGCGCGGCAGGCTCTTTTGTCCGGCGGCGCGTAATCTTCCGAGTTTCGCAAGCCGGCAGGTTCGAGCTAGCCAGCGCCTCCATCCGCCTTCTCAACGGCGATTCCCTTTCCTCCTTGTTTTGTCAGCCGTGTTCGCGCATGCTCATGTTGCCGCGTTCCGATTTCTGCAGTTCATAATCTGCCTGTAATCCGGCTGGCAATCCGTCGTGACCGGATCCGCCCTGCCGTCTGATTGGCAAAAACCCACAATTTTTAGGTAGACAGGGAAAATTTGGCAACGGAGTCGGGGTTTGCTGCATCGCCATAATCCCCTGTCTGCGCCAGCTGCTGTGTTCCTGCCGACGAGCAATCCGCTGAATGCGCAAAGCCAGACGATCCGTTTTGTCCACGACTGTTATGACCGACCTTTCGTAGAACCCGCGCTTCTGTACCGTTTCGTACCTGACTCCGTCATTAACGCGCAGCGCCTCCTGCAGAGTCTCGCAGACAACATGTTTAAGTTCAAATAAATGCATCCCGCAGTTATGCGAAATATATAAAAACAGCTAATCGGGAGTATAATATCCATGTCTTTGTGAGATAGAGTTCCTATTGACTACTACTTTCCCAATCAATTAGCCTATATTAGTTAGGCTTTCCTCTTAGATTCCCCTCCCAAAATCCATTTGTGAACACCCTATGGTATAGGCTTGTTTTATTTACAGTATGTGATCCTTATCACTTTAGTATAGTCTATTTAATAGTAAAATAGACTATATAATTATCTTGAGAGAGACGCGCAACATGGCTATACCTCCCGATATACTTGCAGTGGAACGACCAAAAAACACAGTTGTTTATACCTATGGCAATGGAAAATATGGTGTAAAAAAACGAATAGGGTGCGTTCGTAAAAATGGGAAAAACTATCCTGTCAATGGACCTACTTGTGGCCATATAGTCAATTATGAATACGTTCCTATTCCTGACGAACCGATTGAACGAGTTTCTCAAAGTGCATTGGTTGATTTGAAAGATTGGGCGAATTACTATCTTTGTAACAAAATTCTTTCTGATGTGATAGCAGAGCTGAGGGTTGTATATCACGAAAAAGATGTACAAACGATTTTGTGCATAGCCATCCTTAGAGTATGCGAACCGGGCATTAAAGATTACGAATTGAAGTGTGCTTATGAGGAATCTTTCTTGTCAGAGTATTATCCTGGAGTTGCTCTATCAAAAAATAGCGTAAGTTCCTTTTTGAACGATGTAGGAAGAAATTGTTCCAAAATTACAAACTTCATGAGGCTTAGAACCGCTTCGGTAAATATTGATCATCACATCCTTATTGATGGCACTTTGAAGTCGGACGAATCCTCAGTAAACACGCTGTCGGATTTTTCGAGGAAAGCAAGGACCAAAGGAACAAGAGATATTTCTGTATGGTTCGCCTTTGATCTTGAAAAACATGAACCGATCTGCTCGAAGTGCTATCCTGGCAATATGATAGACGCAACATCCTATGGAAACTTTATTTCAGAGAATAATCTTACTCAAGGGATCATTGTTGCGGACAAGGGTTTTCCGTCATCAAGCGCGGGAAACTGGTTTTCTGAACATAAAGATCTGCATTACTTGAACCCGCTCAAAAGGAATTCAAAATACATCAAGTTGTACCAGTTACGAACATTTCAAGGTGTGTTAAAAAACAACAACGACGTTCAATTTTCGAAGGTTTATTGTCCCAAGTGCAACAGACACTTGTACTTTTTTAGAAACAGGAACCAAGCAGCTATAGAGGAAAAAGATTGGCTAAGACACCATAACGGAGAAACAAAAGCGTATGACGATTCCGCGTACAAAGATAAGATGCTAGAGTTTGGTACAATCTTGCTAGAAAGCGATCTGGATATGACTCCCGAAATGGCCTATAAGACCTTCGAAACGAGATGGGAAATAGAAATTGTTATGCGGTTCTACAAGTCAGCTTGCAAATTTGATGAGACAAGAGAGCATGACGATTATTCTGTCATAGCATCTGAATTCTGTGATTTCATTTCTACCGTTCTCACATTCAAATTGTTAAACCTTTTTGACAAAATCAAGATCCTGGAGAAAATGACATACAAAGAATGTATGAAAATTCTAAAAAAGGCCAAGAAAGTAAAAGCAACTAACGATGATTGGACGCTTATTAGGCTGAACCCATCTCATAAAGAAATTCTTGAACAGTTAGAAATAGTGCCGAAATCTTTAGAGACAGAAAATCATCCCGTTGCCAGAAAAAGAGGCAGACCACCTAAGGTTAGGCCTGCTTAGTGAGCCAAAACATATAGTCTAACAATTTGGGAAAGTTGTAATTGACACAATCAGGATTGTTGCTGTCCTTAGTCGCCAAAACATCGGGACTTCAACAAGTGTTGCGCCAATAGGAGCTCTTGCTCACCCTCCAACAAGAATCTTTAAAACCCTTCAGAACATTGTTCTGAAACACACGAATCAAATATCATTACTGCTTGATTTTTGCTCTAATCTCCCGTGCCGTATGCCCCGTAGGAGACTATGTGAACAAAGATCTGCGTTATCTGAAGAATCTGCTTCCGGCAATCAGCCCAGTCGGTAAACCATCCGGTTTTTGCGGCGCAACTGATCCGTGCTCCTGCCGTCGCCAGGTGTGGTTGCCGTGTGGTTTGGCATATACATATGTCGCCAACGTGAAAATTAGACTGCTCCAAAGCGTCGCAAGTGTGAAATATCGCCTGAACAAAAGTGTCGAAAACGTGAAAAACCGTGAGGTTAAAAAGCTGCGCAAATGTGAAAAATGGCAATTGATTGTCTGTCGCAAATGTGAAAAGCAGTTTGGTTTAAGGTGTCGCAACTGTGATAATATACCGTTGTAAACAGGCGAACCAATGATGGGAATATATGTTTGAGAGAAAAATTTATGCGCAGATGCAGGAGTGGAAGCGGAAATACGCGCCCAGGTACGCTTTGTTCCTGAAGGGCGCGCGACGTGTAGGAAAGACGACGCTGGCGGAAAAGCTAGGCCGGGAGGAGTACCGATCATACATTCTGGTAAGGTTTGATCAGACGGAGGAGTCCATCAATCGTCTGTTTACGGATAGTCTTCGCGATCTGGACATGCTTTTCAATACTCTGCAGTTTGCATACGGCACCCGATTGTATCAGCGGCAATCTCTGATCATCCTGGACGAGATCCAGTTGTTTCCACCGGCCAGACAGGCGCTGAAGACGTTGCTTGAGGATGGGAGATATGACTACCTTGAAACCGGGTCGCTGGCGACCATCACGAAGAAAAGCAGAGATATCCTGATCCCGTCTGAAGAGTATTCACTTGACGTGCTGCCTATGGATTACGAGGAGTTTTTGTGGGCCAACGGGAATGACATGATCATCCCGGCGTTAAAAGAACGCCTGTCCTCTCTTGAGCCCATGGGAAGTCTTCACCAGCACATCATGAAATCATACCGGGAGTATATGCTTGTAGGCGGCATGCCGCAGGTTGTTTCCGCATTTGCTGAAAGCAAGGACTTCGAAAAGGTCGATTTTGCCAAGGAGCAGATCATAAATCTGTACAGACATGACATGAGCGACCAGGAGGAAGAGAATCCAGAGTATGTCACCGGTTTTTTTGATCGAATTCCGTCAGAACTGTCAAAGCATGACAAGCGTTATATCCTCTCGCATCTGAATCCCAATGCCCGGATCCGGGATTACAAGGGACCGATCAGATGGCTTGCCGAAGCCATGATAATCAATATTGCCAGCAATGTTGACGAACCAAGTGCCGCGCTTAATCTTTCGATAATTGATCCTTCCTTCAAGTGCTACCTGATGGATACCGGACTTCTTGTTACGCTGGCGTATCGGGACCGATCCTATCTGGAAAACGAGTTGTACAAGGCGATTCTGCTGGACAGACTGCATGTGAATGAGGGAATGCTTCTTGAGAACATGGTAGCCCAGAATCTGAGAGCCGGCGGGCGCATGGCTTACTACTATAAAGAAACCGATCGTGATACCAGAAAGACTGTAATGGAAATAGATTTTCTCATTCGTGACTCAAACAAACTGGTTCCGATAGAAGTGAAGTCCGGCGAGAGCCGGAGTATCAAATCCCTGCTGGCGTTCAAGGAAAAGTATGGCAAAAGGGTCGGAAGAGGGATCGTGCTTCATCACGGCGAGATTCTCCTCAAGGATGATATTTTGTGGCTGCCGTATTACATGGCGTCGGTGCTGTAATGTTGTATTTGCGAAATGAAAAAGAGGCGGACTTCCGTCCGCCTCTCCGGCTGCAGCCGATATGCAGCGACCTTCTGCTCGTCAGGCGATCTGCTTGAAGCGGATTGGCTCCATCAGATCCTCCTGCTGGCTAGGAGCCTTTTTGATGAATATGATGTAGGCGATGGCCAGCAGGTAAAGTATCGCGACGGCGGTCCAGATGCCAAAGCTTCCCACGCCGCAGAACAGCGCGCCCAGCTGGAAGGTCACCAGCGCGGCGCCGTAGCTGAAAGCCAGCTGGTATGCCACCGCCAGCCAGAAGAGCCGGCTGCTGCCGATCTCCTTTCTCAGCACGCCCACCGCCGCCACGCACGGAATGGTGAAGAGGTTGAAGAACACGAAGGCAAGAGCCGCCAGCACGCCGACGGTGCCGCGGTTTTTGATGTCGAACATGTTGTTTCTCAGTGCCTCGTAGAAGGAGTTTCTTGCTTCCTCCACCTCCTCGTCGCTGGCCTCCTCGTCCATGTCTTCCGGGTTTTCGCTCTGAGTGAACACCGCCATGGTGGAGACGATGGATTCCTTGGCCAGCAGTCCAGTGATGACCGCCACGGATGCCCGGTAGTCGTCAAAGCCCACCGGCGCGAAGACTACGGAAACCGGTTTGACGATATCGGCCACCAGGCTCTCGCCGGTCTCCTCGTCCTCCAGCATTCGAAACTGCTGCTCCTCTCCGGCGAAGCCAATGTGGGTCAGCAGCCAGAGAATGGCCACGCACGGCATGATGATGGTTCCCGCCTTGATGACGTAGCCCCTGGTGCGGTGCCAGATTGACAGCAGCACCACCCGCAGCATCGGGATGTGGTAGGCCGGCAGCTCCAGCATGACCGGCGCCGATGACTGTTTGAAGCTGTGGAACTTCTTGAGGATCAGCGCGGAGATCACAATCATGAACACCGCAGCCAGGTACATCAGAGGCGCGAAGAACGGCACGTCAGAAAACACCGCGCCGGAAAACACGATGATGATTGGAAGTTTGGCGCCGCAGGGGATCATGGTGGTGGTCATCAGCGTAATGCGCCGCTCGCTTTCCGAACCCAGGGTTCTTGCGGTCATCAGGGCCGGCACGCCGCAGCCTGATCCGATAAGGTACGGAATGAAGGCCCGGCCGCTTAATCCCAGCATGTTGAACAGGCGATCCAGAATGAAGGAGGCTCTGGTCATGTAGCCGCATTCCTCCAGAATGGAGAGCAGGGCGAAGAGGATCACCATCTGCGGCACAAATCCCAGCACCGCGCCTACGCCTCCCACGATGCCGTCGGCCACCATGGAGCAGATCCAGTCGGCGGCGCCCAGGGAGGCCAGACCCTCGCTGACGGAAGGGATCACGGTTTCGCCGAACAGCGTGTCGTTGGTCCAGTCGGTGGCGATGGAGCCTAGCCAGGTCACCGAAATGTAGTATACGGCGAACATGATCAGCAGAAACACCGGAAAGGCCGCATAGCGGTTCAGCACCACCGAGTCGATGCGATCGGTGAGGGTGCCTTTGGCGCCGCTTTCCTTTGCTTCCCTCTTCTCATCCCTGCCGACGCACTCCTTCAGGACGCTGTCGATAAAGGCGTAGCGATCCTCGGCAAAGCTCTGATAGATGGTTTTGCCATCGGCGGTGAGCTCTTCTCTGGCCTTTCTGATGGCATCCTTCCACTGGTCGCTTTCCTCAAGCCCCTTCGGGTAGCGATCTCCTATCAGAGCGCTTTTGGCGTAATAGATGGCAAGCGGTTTGAAGAGATCCGGCGTGACCCTGGCGGCGTCCTCAAGGCGGTCTCTGATGCTCTCCGAGCCCAGGTAAACCGGAGGTCTTATGCCGTAAGGATAGTCGTTGAGAGTCCGCTTGAGCTCCTCAAGGCCCTCGCCGGTGGCTGCGGAGACGGCGATGACGTCGGTCTGCAGCGTTTCGGCGAGTTTGGCGGTGTCGATGACGATGCCCTGCTTCTTCACCTCGTCCCACATGTTGATGACCAGAATCATCGGAATGCCCAGCATTTTCAGCTCCAGGGTGAGATAGATGCTTCGCTCCAGCGAGGTGCCGTCAACGATGTTCACGATCAGCTCGGCGTCGTTGTCCAGCAGCTCGCTGCTTGCCACCTGCTCGTCGGTGGAGGCGCTGCTGAGGGAATAGGTGCCCGGAAGATCGATCAGCTGCACGTCCGGGGCGAAGTTGCCAACGTGGCGGCTGACGGTGACGCCGGGATAGTTGCCGGTGCGCACGTGCATGTTGCACAGCCGGTTGAAAATGGTGCTCTTGCCGCAGTTGGGGTTGCCGGCCAGCATCACGTGGCGGGCGTCGGCGCTCTTTGCCGCTCCCGACGGACTGAGACTGCCTCTTACCTGTTCCACCTCAAGACCCTCATGCGTTGATTTCATGCTGCGCCTCCACTTCCACGGTGGCGGCGTCAGTCTTGCCGATGATGACCTCGTAGCCCCGAACTTTCAGCGCCAGGGGGTAGCCCAGCGGGGCGCGGTGAATGACGCTGAATTCGGTTCCGGGCAGAAAGCCCATTTCGCACAGCCGGCGGCAGTGCAGTCCCTCGGATCGCAGGGCCATGATGCGTCCCTGCTGTCCGACGCGCATGTCTTTTAGCAGCATTTTTTGTCTGTTTCCTTTTTTTTGTTCCATTGATACGGTTTGCCCCGGTTCGCATCCGCCCCGGGCGGCGCCGGGTTGTCCGGAGCTGATCGGGGTTTTTTCATGGGGTAAACCTATGCTAACCGGATTATATCAAAAAATGGTTAGTTATGGCTAATACTGTGATAAATCTCCCAGACCATGGCTTGACCATGTAAAAACCGCTTTGTTGCTCAAAGTGTGAGCGATTGAACAAAATCATGAATAAAAATTTTGAGCTTTCTTCAAAAATCCATCCTGCGCCTAAAAAACAGCATGAAATCAGCAGTTTGTCTTGATTTTCTGAAGCGCGATCTCGGTGTTCTGCGGCGGAGAACGCGGCGGAATCTGTCGCATGCGCCCTTAAAAAACCGGTTGCATATGACTTCCGGCTATGATATTTTTGCCTTCGTTTCCTGGTTAGCGGACGCTAACTATTTGTTCTGAAGTGTAGATGCGGCAGAGCGCTGCGGACTGTTTTGCAGCGTATCTGCCTTCTTTCGGGGACATATGATTCGCAAATTTCTGATTGTTTTTACGGCGCTGCTTCTGGCAACCGGCGCCTTTGCGGCCAAGTACGCCTCCTGGAAACAGGTGGCCGACGACATGAAGGTTCATCTGGACAACGCCGCCGCTCTTGCCGCCGAGGGCAAAAGCCGCGAGGCCAAGGACGAGGTCAACGTGGCCTATTTCCGTTTCTACGAGAAGATCGGCTTCGAGCGGGTGACCAAGAGTTCGATTTCCGGCAACCGGGCATCGGCGGTGGAATATCAGTTCAGCACTGTGAAGAAGAGCATTCTCAAGGGCGAGGACGAGACCGTGGTCCGGGGGCATCTGGACAAGCTCGCAGCCATGCTCTACGAGGACGCGGCCACTCTGGACGGCTCCCGGAAATCGTCGCAGAAAGACGCCGGGAAGGCCGACAACGCTTCCGCCTCCTCCACCTCCTCCACCTCCTCCACCAGCGCAGTGGATCAGGGGGATGACGCTTCCGGGGTCATGGCCGAGGCCGGATCCTTCTGGAGCACATTCACCGCCTCCTTCTTCATCATTCTCAGAGAGGGCTTCGAGGCGATCCTGATTGTGGGCGCCATTCTGGCGTATCTGGTCAAGACCGGCAACGGCCACCGTCAGAAGCCGGTGATCTGGGGCTCGGTTCTTGCCGTCGGCGCCAGCTTCATCATGGCCTGGATCCTTGATGCGGTGGCCGAAAACTCCGGCCAGAACCAGGAGATCATCGAGGGCGTCACCATGCTGGTGGCGGTGGCGGTGCTCTTTTACGTGTCGAACTTCATGATGGCCAAGGCCGACGCCGCCGCCTGGCAGGGCTACATTCAGGGCCGGGTGTCCTCCTCCATCAAAACCGGCGGCATGTTCGCCCTGGCTTTTACCGCCTTTCTTGCGGTGTTCCGCGAGGGAGCCGAGGTGATCCTGTTCTACCAGGCGCTGCTTGCGGGAACAACCGACTCCTCCGGCGTATGGTACGGCTTCCTGGCCGGCTGCGTCGCCCTGGTGGCTGTCTACCTTCTGATCCGTTTCCTGTCCGTGAAGCTGCCGCTGAAGCCGTTCTTCGCCGGCACCAGTCTGCTGATGTACGTCATGTGCGTATCCTTCGTGGGCAGCGGCATCAAGGAGCTGCAGGAGGGAGACGCGGTGGATGTGACGCTGCTGGAGGGCTGGCCGACGGTGGATCTGCTGGGCATCTATCCGACGGTGGAGACCATGGTGCCTCAGGCGGTGGCGCTGGTCGTATGCATGGCCACGGTGGTTTATGCGGTGCGGGGCTGGAGCAAAAAGCGCCAAGAGGCCCGGACCGCCTCCGCCGAATAATACGGCGCGCCCTGCGACGAACCGGTATTTCCCGCCGGGATAGGTTCGGCTGGAGGGCGCCGGAGTCGGAAGCCGCTTCTGATTTGCTGGTTTGCGGCGCGACTTCCGGATCGGTTTGTTTTGAAATTGTTTTTTGTAATTATGTTTAAGAGGATTGAAAAAAATGAAAAAGAATCTGCTCGCGCTTTCTGCCGGCATTGCTCTTTCCGTGCTTGGCGCCCAAGCACTTGCCGCCGAGGAGGCTTCCGCTCCGGGCGAAGAGGCCGGCTTCGAGGAATTTCCGATTGGCGACGACATCGAGGTGGGACCGCTGAACGTAGGCGCAGTTTATTTCCAGCCGGTGGACATGGAGCCGGCCGGCATGGGACTTTCCGCCGCGGATTCGGACATGCACATCGAGGCTGACATTCACGCCATCAAGAACGATCTGGGCTATGGCGTCGGCGACTTTGTGCCATATCTGCGCATCGAATACAGCATCACCCACACCGACGGCAAGAAGAAGGGCCAGGTTGCCGCCAACGGCACCTTCATGGCCATGAACGCCACCGACGGCCCTCACTACGGCGCCAACATCAAGCTGCCTGAGGCCGGCACCTACGACGTGGTCTTCAAGATCCATTCTCCTGAGGAATCCGGATACTACCTCCATGTGGACGAGGCCACCGGCGTCAAGGGCCGTTTCTGGAAGAAGCCGCTTGAGACCAAATGGACCTTCGACTACGTTCCAAGAAAGTGGTAGGAAAACTTTTCCTGAAAGCTAACCGATACATTTAAACAGAAAGTTCGCGCCCGGGGTTTTCCGACCTCCCGGGCGTTTTTCGGGTATTTATGCTGAAATATCTTGTGGAGACGTCGGGAACACTGGCTCTCCCGGCGGTGGTGGCCGCCTTTCTGCTGGCGCTGTGCGGCAGATCCGCTCCGGGGCGGGAGATCTGGCTTTTGCGGAGTTTTTTGCTGTGCTGCGCCGTCTCTCTTGTCACCGCGGGTCTGAAACTGACCACCAGGGCGGTGAATCAGGAACTGCTGGTGCTGCACCTCAGCTGCGCAGGCGCCGTGATCTCTCTGCTGCTGCTGGCGCTGGTTCCCTTGGCGCCGCGTCTGCCGAAAACCGTTTCCGTTCTGGCATCCGTTGCGGTTTTCTGTCTGTTTTATGAGCAACTGCCCGTGTTTATGGTTGCTCCCGCAGGTTTCGCGCTGCCGGATCAGAGCGTGTTTTCCGCCGATTTTCTGCTGAAGCTGGCCGGTTGGGGGACGGGCGCGGGTCTTTCTTTCCTGACGGCCTGGTGCGCGGCTCTCGTCCTGAAGCGGCTTTCCTGGCGGAGTCTTGCCATCCTGGCGATGCTTGCGCTGCTTGCTGCTCTGATCCGGGAGGCCTCGGTCACGCTGCAGATCCTGCTGGCCCGGAGGATCATCCCTCTTGTCAGATGGATCTTCTCGCTGGTGAAGTTCACCTCCAATTACGGCCAGTGTTTTGTTTTCATTGTCCAGACTCTGGCCGGCGTCGCCGCGCTGGCGGTTTTTTGCGGATCCTTCCGATCGGCCGGCCCCTATGAAAATCCCGCCCGGGCCCGTCTGGCGCGGGCTGCAGCCCGCAGGGATCGCCGCCTGAGCATCCTTGAGGCCTTATGCATCATCGCGCTGGCGCTGATCCTTACGGCGGGAGCCGAAATCAGCTCCCGGGGCTTCGAACTCTCTCCGGCGGAGCATTACGACATCAGAGACGGTCTTGCGGTGATAGCCCTGGACAGAATCGGCGACGGCCATCTCCACCGCTTTGAATATCAGATTCCAGGCGGAGTGGCAGTGAGATTCATCGTCATCAAAAAGCCCAACTCCATGGCCTTCGGCGTGGGGCTTGACGCCTGCGAGATCTGTGGCGCCACCGGCTACTACGAGCGGGACGGGCAGGTGGTGTGCATGCTCTGCGACGTGGTGATGAACATCAACACCATCGGCTACCGCGGAGGCTGCAACCCCATCCCGCTGGCCTACCGCATCGAAAGCGGATCCATGGTGATATCCCTGGACGACCTGGCGGCTGCCGAAAAGATCTTCAGGTAGAGGAGGGGAGATATGCTGTTTCGGATGGTCAAAAAATCCATTCTCAACCAGAAGGAGCGGATGCTGATCATCGCTCTGACGGTGGCGCTGGGGGTCTCGCTTATCACCGCGCTGCTGGACGTCATGCTGGATATCGGGGATAGGATGAACCGGGAGCTGAAGGTGTACGGCGCCAACATTCTGGTGACGCCCAGAGGCGCCACGCTGCTGAAGTCCTGGTACCGCATCGGAGACGAGGGGGAGGACGGCGGGAACGAAGAGATTTTTGCCGCGTCCGATGCCAAAGGTCCGCAGGAGCCGGCCTCCACTGACGAGAGGTCGGCATCGGGCGGGCCGGCCGGCGGCGACGGATCGAAGGATCGCGCAGATCCGGGCATGTATCTGAAGGAATCGGAGCTTGGCCGGATCAAAACCATTTTCTGGGCCTTCAACATCGTGGACTTCGCCCCCTATCTCAAATCCCGCGTGGCCTCGGAGGACGGGACGCCTCTGACCTTTGTGGGCACCTGGTTCCGTCACCGGCTGGTTCTGCCCACCATGGAGGAGGTCGATACCGGCATGGTGAGTCTCAAAAGCTGGTGGCAGCTGGAAGGCGCCTGGCCCGAGGCAGGGGATCAGGTGGCGCTGGGACGCGCCCTGGCAGGGCGGCTGGGGCTTGCGCCGGGCTCCGCGCTGACTCTGGACGGCCGCCGCTTTGCCGTCAGCGGAGTTTTTGAGGCCGGCGGACCGGAGGACGGCTGGATTTACGGAGAGCTTGACGCACTGCAGGAGCTCAAGGGACTGGAGGATGCCCTGGATTCGGTGGAGATCAGCGCACTGACCACTCCCGACAACGAACTTTCCCGCCGGGCCGCCGAGGATCCTTCCAGTCTTTCGGTGAAGGAAATGGAAACCTGGTACTGCACCGCCTACGCCAGCTCCATCTGCTATCAGCTGGAGGAGGTTCTGAGCGGCGCCATGGCCCGGCCGGTGCGTCAGGTGGCCGCGGCGGAGGGCGCCATCCTGGAGAAGACCAAGCTCCTGATGGTGCTGGTCACCGTCCTGACCGCCGCGTCCTCGGCGCTGGGCATTTCGAATCTGGTGACGGCCGGCGTCATCGAACGCAGTGCCGAAATCGCTCTGATGAAGGCCATCGGCGCCCACGGCCGGCAGGTGGCGATTCCGGTGATCGCCTCCATTCTGGTTTCAGCCCTGGCTGGAACGGCGGTGGGTTACGGTCTGGGTGTCTGGTTCGCGTCCGTCATCGGCAAAACGGTGTTCAACGCCGTCATCGAGCCTCAGCTGGCGGTGATCCCGGCGGTGCTGGCTCTGGTGGCGCTGATCTGTCTGACCGGCAGTATTGGGGCCATCCGGATGCTGCTGTCTCTGCAGCCGGCCCAGGTTCTTCACGGAGGCAGACAATGAAAAGATCGGCTTTTTTCTGGCATATGGTGCTCAGCTCGGTGATCCGCCGCCGGGCGCGGCTGCTGACGGCGCTTCTGGCGGTGGGCATCGGCGCGGCCATGCTCTACGGCCTTGCGGTGCTGAGCTACGACGTGCCGAAGCAGATGGGACGGGAGTTCAGATCCTACGGCGCAAATCTCATCGTGGCCGGGGACATGAAGGACGACGCGATCTACCTGAAAATTCTTCATCTGGCGCCTAAGGACGCGCTGGTGGGCGCCGCCCGCATGAAGCTGCTGCCATCAAGGCTCAGAGAGCATCCGGTGACGCTGACGGCGGCCGATTTCGATGAACTGAGAAAAACCAGTCCCTATTGGGACGTGAAGGGGGAATATCCCGCAGGCGACGACGAAATGCTGCTGGGTCGAAGCCTGGCCTCGGCCTTCAATCTCGCATCGGGGGACAGAGCGACTCTTGTCGGGGCGGACGGTTCGGAGCGGGAGTTTCGGATCAGCGGCATCGTGCAGACCGGGGGCCGGGAGGACGAGCTGGTGTTTGTCAGACTACAGGAAAACTCGGGCTACGATATTATCGAGTGCAGTCTGTCGCTGGATCTGGCGGGGCTTGAGAGGCTGGCGGGGGAGATCAGAGGTCTGGATCCCCGCCTGAGCCCTCATATCGTCAAGCGTCTTGCCAGCTCCGAGGCCAAGGTTCTGGGCCGGCTGCGCTATCTGGTATGGATTGTCAGTCTGGTGGCCGCCGCTCTGACCATGGTTTCGGTCAGCACCACCATGATGGCCTCGGTGGCGGAGCGGAGAAAGGAGATTGGGCTGAGGAAGGCGCTGGGAGCGTCGGGACGGCACGTTATGACCGAATTCATGGCCGAGGCGGCGCTGCTGGGGCTTTTGGGCGGGGCTCTGGGCGTGGGCGCGGGACAGGCGCTGGCGCACTATGTCAGCATGAGCGTGTTCGCCAGGGGCGCCGGTTTTCAGCCGGTCTTCGCCCTGGCGACGGTCCTGGCTGCGGTGCTGGTCACCATTGTCGCATGCATTCGTCCGGTGCGGAGGGCGGCGGCGGTGGATCCGGCGGTGGTTTTGAGAGGAGAGTAGCGGATGGCGTTGCTGGAACTTGACGGGGTGAGCCGGGTCTATGAGGACCTCAAGGCTCTGGACGGCGTGAGCATTGCGGTGGAGAAGGGGGAGTGGATCGCCATTATGGGCCCCTCTGGGTCCGGCAAGTCCACGCTGATGAACATTGTAGGCTGCATGGATCAGCCCACCGGCGGACGGGTGCTGCTGGATGGCCGGGACATTTCAAAGGTGCGGGGCAGAGAACTGACGGAGATCCGACGCAGCCGCATCGGGCTGATATTTCAGCAGTTTCATCTGATTGGCTATCTCAACGCTCTGGAGAACGTCATGGTGGCCCAGTATTACCACAGCATGACGGACGAGAAGGAGGCCATGGCCGCTCTTGAGCGGGTGGGGCTGGCGAAGCGGGCGCGGCATCTGCCGTCCCAGCTCTCAGGCGGCGAGCAGCAGCGGCTGTGCATCGCCCGGGCGCTTATCAACTATCCGGAAATCATTCTGGCCGACGAGCCTACCGGCAATCTGGACGGCAGCAACGAGGAGATTGTGATGGAACTGCTGCACGAAATGCATCGGGACGGCAGAACCGTGATTGTGGTGACCCACTCGCCGAAGGTGGCCGATCATGCCCAGCGGGTGATCGTGCTTGAGCACGGACGTCTGGTGGACGATCGCAGAAATACGGAAAGAAGGGAGTAAGAACAAACTATGAGAAGAGTGAAGTCAATCGCGAAACTTGCCATGGGGCTTGCTCTGGCGCTGTCGCTGGCCGGCTGCCAGAAGCCTGAATACCACGACGGCGTCTACAGCGCCAGGAGTTTTGCGGACGATCGGGGCGGCTATGGCGTTATCACCGTGACCCTCAAGGGCGGCCGGTTCGCCGAATGCAGCTACGTGTCCTACACCAGAGACGGCAAGATCAAGGATCGGGACTACGGCCGGCTTCATCACGGCAAGCAGGCCAACGCCGAATTCTACGGCAAGGCCCAGAAGGCGGTGGAAGGCATGAACCAGTATGCGGGGCAGCTGCTGAATACCCAGGACCCTGACAAGGTGGATGCGGTGACCGGCGCCACCAGATCCTACGAGCAGTTCCAGGACGCTCTTGAAAAGGCTCTGGAGCAGGCCGAGATCGGAAACTGACCGGAAGGGCGCATGTCAGATGCGCGGATCGGCCGGAGGATTGGTAATGGATCGGCTGCGTGGGGCGCGACGGAAGCGGACCGCATCCGCCGATGCCTGCGCCGGAGATCTGCTGCTGCAATCGACGGCATGGAGCCTGCCTGCGACGGGCAGAGCAGGCATGGACAGAACAGTCAGGCTCTGCCCGGGGCGGATGCAGCCTGGAGACGGATTGGCGAGATTGACGAGATGAGCGCGGATGACAGTATCCCGGCAAGTTGCGCGGAAGATGCCGGCAGGAATGAAATGGGCGTGGCGGCGGATCGCAGAGGCCGGCTGCGGTATTGTATGATTGGGGCGCTGCTGATTCTGGGGCCTCTGATCCTGCTGGCCATTTCCAGGTTTGGCGCGCCGACGTTTGAGAAGGTGACAGACGAGGACACGCTGGCCAGGGCTCGATCCGCTCTGATCCTGGTGTCGGCTGACTGGTGCGGGCTGTGTCGGAGAATGGAGCATGAACTGGCCCGCGATCCGTCCTTTCGCGCCCAGGCGGGCGGCCTGCGGCTGCTTCGGGTGGACTGGTCTGATCCGGAATCGTCTCTTGCCAGAACGGTCTCCGCGCGCTTTGATGTGAAGGGAGTGCCAACCATGATCCTGCTGGATGGCGCCGGTCAGGTGGCGGCGAAGTGGCAGGGCATGACCGAGGTTGCCAAAATATCGGAGGCTGTGAAAACGGTGTCCGCCGGGCTGATGCCGGCGCCGGCTGAAGACTGACCTTCGCATCGCCTGTGTCTCGTTTCGTTAAAACATTTCCAGAGACGGTATCTGAAAATCAGATTTACGCTTCCTGCTGGGACATGACACGCCATGCCACAAGGCGTCTTTGCCCGGTGGAAATGACCATCGCCGCGCGGATGAGCTTCTGCGGCTCGGCGGTCTCTCCGTAATGGCGGGTTCTCATCTGCGTAAAGGCCTCTTCAATGACGTCATCCTCGCCTCCGGCATCGGCTATGCGCTTGAACTCTATCACCAACTTGGTCGTTTTTGTTTGCAGTTCCAGATCCGAAAACCCTTGGGAGTTCATTACCTCCTTGGCCTTGAAGACCTGGCGTCTTGGTATCATGGCATATAGGATATCCCGAACCGAGTTCTCGTTATCGAAAACTTTTGAATTGATGCTGACGCAATCGAAAAG